>NZ_AP027270.1:1117500-1454983 GCF_036322705.1 Maricaulis maris | reverse complement strand
TCCGTCGCTTGCAGAGGGTCCGCTTCCTCTGATGCCCGAGCAAGGCGTTCTAACGCGCTAAATTAACGGGGACAGGCACCAATTTCCGTTGGTACGGACGCACCGAACCTGCCCGATAATGGTGCCTGTTCCCATTTTTCCGGATCTGGAAATGGGTACGGGTGCCCGTTTTTCTCTTACGCCAGTGTGGTCTTTTTCTTCGCTTGCCCCGCCACGCCTAAGCCCATGTCGCGCCCTAATCCGGCGGCGTCAGACCGACCACGACCCCCAGCTTGCCATTGGACTTGCGGTCGATCATCGCCACGCGCGCCGGATAGACCCGGCCACGGCGAATGGCAGCGCGCACATCTTCATAGTCATCCGGCAAATATCCGATCACGCCGGTTGCCGACATCACTGCCACGGCACGCGGATCAAAGACATTCTCCGGATCGGCCGCCAGGCTCAGGGTGTAGCCTGCCTGCAGACCGGCGATCAGCGATTGCCGCTCCACACCGTTCGGATTGGCGAAATCCTCCCCCGTCAGCGCAATACGCAGTTCCTGAGCAACAGGGCGCCGCTCCGGGATCGACATGCCAACGCCCATCCTCCCATGCGGGCGCCGCCCGGATAGGTGTTCACCATCAGAGCGGCGCGTCGCCGTAGCCGACCATACCAGCGCGATGACCCAGCCAAGAAAGGTCCAGCCCAGCAGCAGATTGGTCAGGAAAATCGCCCCGGCATTATGGTGCTGCCTTAGCCCCGCAATCACCGCCGGTAGGAAATAGGCCAGCACGACAACAATCAGGAGCCCTGCGCCATCCATATGCCTCTCCGTTCACAATCAAGAGGGCCAACGTCCACGCTGTGATCGCTTGATCAAGCGAGCCCCGGAAGAAACCGGGGAAGAAACCGGGAGAGACACAATAAATCAACCTCATTCCCCGCGCCCAAGCACAAACTTCACCATTGGACGCTTGCCAGCGCGCCCACGTGTTCCGGCTCCGCACGCTGTTGCGCCGAAGGGGTGGGAGGGAGCTTAGGGGAAAATCGGGACAGGCACATTTGTCAGCGTGTCCCGGCCGCGCAGGAATGTGTGCCGGTCGCAGTTATTGCCCGGCTATCGCCCGGCCATTACCCGGGGTTGCACGATGCCGGATTTCCCCGATTTCATTGCTGCAAAAGGCGATTTCGTGCATGATGGCAGCGATGCACCGGAAAGGGCTCAATCATGAAGACGTTCATTGCATGTCTGACAGTCACCCTCCTCGCGCTCGGTCTTGCAGGTTGCAACACCATTCGCGGCGCGGGTCAGGATATCGAGGACGCCGGCGAAGTGATCCAGGATGCGGGTTCCTGACCCTGCGCCTGACACCAAACGTCTGAATAAAAGGGGCCCGGCAACTGATTGCCGGGCCCTTTTTCTTGCGGGGGGGCGGGATCAGCCGAGACGTCAGCTACGCGAAGCCGGATGCGACATGCGCGCCTCGAGACGCCTGGCAAACCAGCCGATGATCGCTTCCCAGAGCCTGTCCTTGAGGACCAGCCCCTCGACATCGCTTTCCAGATTGGGATTGTCGTTGATCTCGATGACATAGACCCCGTCGGGTGTTTCCTTGAGATCGATCCCGTACAGGCCGCGGCCGATGAGACGGGCGGCAGCCAGGGCTGTATCGATCACGGCGGGTGGCGCGTCTGCGACATCGAAGGTGGCCGACCCGCCCTCCAGCGACTTGCCGTCATCGCGATGCTTGATGATCTGCCAATGCCCGCGCGCCATCTTGTACTGGCAGGCAAACAACGCCTCGCCATCGAGCACGCCGACGCGCCAGTCGAAACTGGTCGGCAGGTATTCCTGCGCGATGATCAGCGCCGTATCCTCGAACAATTGTTTGGCACGGCTGCGCAATTCGGCTTCGGTCGAGACCTTGTGGACCGAGCGCGAGAAGGAGCCGTCCGGGGCCTTGAGGACGACCGGCGTGCCGAGGCGGTCGAGCAGGCCGTCGAGCGACTGGTTCTCGTCGATGATCTCGGTGCGCGGCGCCGGGACACCGCCCAGTTCGAGCAATTCCTTGAGGAAGACCTTGTTGGTGCAGCGGATCATCGAGGCAGTGTCGTCAATGACCGGCATCCCCTCCTGCTCGGCACGGCGGGCAAAGCGATAGGTTACATTGTCGATCGCGGTGGTCATGCGGATGAAAAGCGCATCGTATTCGGCCAGGCTGGCCAGATCATTCGGGCCGATCGGCGCGACCTCGACGCCCATCCGTGCGGCCACGCTGGCGAGGCGTTTCAGCGAGGACGGCTTGGAGGGCGGCATTGCCTCGGCCGGATCGGTCAGCACGGCCAGGGACCAGCGCGCCGGAGCCCGCTCCTTGCGGTCCGACCAGCCGCGCTGGGTATGGCGGGCCATGGCGTCGAGGAAGAAAGCGCGGGCCTCGCCCTTCAGCGCATTGGGGGCCAGCGGCCGGATCCGCTCGATGGCCTGGCCGGACTTGCTGAGCGTCACGTCCAGCACCGGAACGCGGAACCAGTCGAACAGCAGCTTGCCGAAGCGGGCCAGGCCGGGCTGGTCGACGCGACCGAAAGCGACCGTGAGGGTGGACGGCAGGACCGCGCCGTCCTGGCGATCCCGCGCCAGGGCCGCATTCAGCTCGGGCAACGCCTGGGCATAGAGCGTCTTGCGCGACAGCTCGACCATGGTCTGGGCCGTCGGCGCGATGCGGTGGCCACGCGCCTCGGCGAACAGCGACGCGTAATAGCCCTGGGTCTGGTAGCCATAGGAGCGGGCCAGGTTGAGGATGTTGGGGCGGCGCTGGGTGAACAGTCCTGGATTGGCGAGGTAATCGCGGATGCGCAGGACTTTGTGCGGTGTCTCGTGCTGGGCGAGATCATTGGGGTATTCAACAAGGATGAGCCAGTCGCTCACAATCGGCCATGCTCCGTCGGGTCGGATCGGGAGACGGCACCAATTGGTGCCTCCAGAACCAAGGCTGTTTCGCCGTCCTCGTAATAGGCATTTCGCCTGTCATGCAAGCGAAATCCACGGCGTTCATAGAGTTTGATCGCGGCCCCGTTCGAGGCCCGCACTTCGAGCCGCATCACGCGACAGGCGCGCGCCGCTGCGAGTTGCGCCGCCGCGGCCAGAAGGGCCTCGCCCAGACCCTGCCGCCGCGATCCCGGATCAACGGCCAGCGAATAGATACGGGCCACCTGGCTTCCCCTGCGCAGGCTGAGGGCGAGGTAACCGCCCTCGCCCGCTGGCGCATCGGCCAGCAGGAAGAGCGTTCGTCCGCCGATCAGCATCCGGCGCAGATTGCGGCGCGCGAAACGATCGGCGCTGAAGCTGGCCGCCTCGATCGCATCGATGCGGTCGATATCCTGCGGTCCGGCCTGGCGAACCGTGACGGACATCAGGCTTTCCAGTCGACCTTGTAGAGATCGAAGCGGCGGTCACGCAGATTGCGGACCGTGCCCTCCTGGCGGGCCCAGTCGAGATCGGTGAGATCAAGGTCGGCAATGGCGACGGTCTCGACATTCTCGGTACACTCGGCGGCAATACCGTCGCGGGCGAAGCGGAAGTCGCACGGGGTCAGGATGCAGGACTGGGCATACTGGATGTCCATGTTTTCCACACCCGGCAGATTTCCCACATTGCCGGACATCACCACATAGCACTGGTTCTCGATCGCCCGCGCCTGGGCGCAATAGCGCACGCGCAGATAGCCCTGCCGGTTATCGGTGCAGAAGGGCACAAAGAGGAGTTTTGCCCCGGCATCAACCAGCTTGCGAGCCAGTTCCGGGAATTCGCTGTCATAGCAGATCAGCACACCGATCGGCCCGCAATCGGTCGGGATGGTGATGATCTCGTCGCCGCCGAGAATGTTCCACCAATGACGCTCGGACGGGGTCGGGTGGATCTTTTCCTGGGCGTGCACCGAGCCGTCGCGCAGGAAGACATAGGCGACATTCTGGATGTCGTCGTCCTCGGTCCGCGTCGGGTGGGAGCCGCCGATGATGTTGATGTTGTAGCTGATCGCCAGCTCGCGCATCTTCTCGACGAAATGCGGCGTGTATTCGGTCAGTCGCTCGATCGACTGGGCCGGCGTCAGGCGGGTTTCCTCGAGCGCCAGCAGCTGCAGGGTGAACAGCTCCGGGAAGACCACAAAGTCGCAGCGATAGTCCGAGGTCACATCGACGAAATACTCGATATTGCTCATGAACTCGTCGAAGCTCTCGACCCGGCGCTGCTGGAACTGGACCGTCGCGACCCGGACGATGTCCTTCTGGCCCGGCGGGGCATTGGCGCTGAGCTTTTGTTCCACGGCGTAGGGATTGCGCCAGACCATGTGACTGGCCCAGCCGCGGGAGGCCTTGTCGCTGGGCAGATAGCCCTTGAGGACGCCGATCGGCTCGAAGCCCATGCGAGCCTGGAAGCGGATCACCGGATCGGCGATCTCCTGCGCCATGACCGCATCAAGATAGGCCTTGGCGGTGGGGAATTGCTTGCGCTTGCGCTGCCAGTTCGGCATCCGGCCGCCAAAGACGATGCCCTCGAGCTCATAGCGCTCGGCGAGTTCCTTGCGGGCATCGTAGAGACGCTGGCCGATGCGCAGGCGACGACGGTCGGGATCGACACAGACTTCCATGCCATAGAGCCACTCGCCCTTGGGATTATGCCGCGAGGCATACCCCCCGCCGGTGATGGCGTCCCAGGTATGCGGCTTCAGGGCAGTGTCCCCGTCGATGATGAAGCTGGCCGCATAGCCGACAATGTCGCCGTCATACTCGACCACGACCTGGCCGTCGGAGAAATTGCTGATCTGGCCTTGCAGCATGCCGGCGGAATAAGCGCCCATCTCGGGATAGACCTTGCCGACAAGCGCGATGATGCGCGGGATGTCGTCGAGGGTGGCATTGCGAACATTGAGCGTGGAACGACCGGGTTGGCTGGGCAAGGAAGACCTCTGTCAGGCGGCTGGCGGGCGTCCAGGGTGACGCGCCGGTATGGTTCGTTGTTGCCGCATGGATTCAACGGTGACGTCAATGTCTAATGTGGTGCGACCCGTCTGGCACGAGGGTTTCAGGCCCGGCAAAATGGCCCTCGCCGCGGTCAAATCGAGGCGCGTCGGGATGACGTGACTGCACGGAAACATCACAAATCCGTGGAGGGGGAAGACGTCAGCGGGAATTGCCCTAGTTTCAGGTGAAAGCAGGCACGGATACCAACCCATGTTCATTCGCAAGAACCGCCCCTGGCAGAGCCGCGAGGCCGATGTCACCCCGAAAGGCCTCTATCTCAACCGGCGCAGCATCATTGCCTCCGGCGGCGCTCTGGCGTTGACCGGTCTGGCAGGCTGCGAGGCCCAATCGGGCGGATCGAGCACGGCTCAGGCACCCGCAGCCACGGGGACCCGGCCAACATCCGGCGCCCTGGACTATCGCGCGACCGACTACACCGTCGCCGATCCCCAGACTCCCTATCCCGCCGTTACCGGCTATAACAATTTCTACGAATTCGGCATCGGCAAGGATGAGCCGGCCCGCTATGCCGGCGCGATGACCACCGATCCGTGGTCGATCGAGGTCGAGGGCCATGCCGGGCGCACGGGCCGGTTTGCGCTTGAGGATGTGGTCGATTTCACCAATCTTGAAGAGCGGATCTATCGCCTGCGCTGTGTCGAGGCCTGGTCGATGGTCGTGCCCTGGGTCGGCGTTCCGCTGTCGCGTGTGCTGGCCTCTTTCGAACCGACCTCGGACGCCCGTTATATCCAGTTCGAAACCCATCTGGATCGCGACGAGATGCGGGGCACACGCTATCGCGTGCTTGACTGGCCCTATGTCGAGGGTCTGCGCATGGATGAGGCGATGAACGAGCTCGCCTTCCTCGCGGTTGGCCTCTATGGCGAGGTTCTGCCCAACCAGAACGGCGCTCCGGTTCGTCTCGTGGTGCCGTGGAAATATGGCTACAAGTCGATCAAGTCGATTTCCAGGATCCGCTTTGTCTCCGAGCAGCCGGATACCAGCTGGAACCTGTCGGCGCCGCATGAATACGGCTTTTATTCCAACGTGAATCCGAACCGCGCCCACCCGCGCTGGAGCCAGTCGTCGGAGCGTGTCATCGGCGGCAATGTGTTTGCCCGACGTGATACCGAGATGTTCAACGGCTATTCCGAGCAGGTCGCTCACATGTATGCGGGCATGGACCTGATCGAGAACCATTAGGCCGGACCGGATCAGGCAAAGGCATGGCCCGTCATCCCGCCCTGCGGACATTCCGCCGCCATATCATGAAGCCGCTGGTCTTCTGGCTGCTGGCCATGCCTGGCCTGTGGCTGGGCTGGCAGTGGACGCTGCTCCTGACCAGGCAGGCACATGATCTCGGTTTCAATCCGATCGAGACCACCCACCGCTTTCTGGGCGATACGGCGATCCTCATCCTGCTGATTTCACTGGCGGTGACACCGGTACGCGATCTTACGCGGTGGGGTCCGGTCATGATGATCCGGCGCCGCATCGGGCTGGCCGCTTTCTGGTACGCCCTGCTGCACATCCTCGCCTATCTGGTGCTCGACCTCTTCATCGAGGCCGGCACGGCAACCGGCGCCCTGGCCGCCCTGTGGCGCGATGTGACCGACCGCATCTACATCACGCTCGGCATGAGCGCCTTCGTGCTGCTGATCCCGCTGGCGATCACCTCATTCAACCGGATGCAGCGCTGGCTCGGCGGGCAACGCTGGCAAGGCCTGCACCGCCTCGTCTACCCGCTCGCCATTCTGGCGGTCTTTCACCACGGCTTCATGGTCAAGGGCAACCAGCTCGGCCCCTGGATCCATGGCGGCATTCTGGCCGTCCTGCTCGGCTATCGACTGGTCGGGATGATCGCACGCAAAAGCCCGCATCCGAGCGCCAGGGCTTCCTGACGCTTGAGGGTCAGCAAGGTCAGGCAGGACAGCCAGACGAGGCAAGCCGCCACGAAAAGCCCGCCGCCATCTGAATTGGGATCAATGCCAAGCGGCGTGAACAGGTGGAAGCTGATTGCGCCGCTCATGATGGCAAGACCGAGTGCACTGCCCAGCACCTGAAACCGCCGGAAGGCCGGTATAAATCCAATCAATAGCAATGCCGAAGCAATGAGTTCTGCCGATCCGATCACGTATTGGCTGAAGAGGCCGGTGTGATCAAACAGGCCCGGCGCACCGAGGCTGGCGGCCCAGTCGTCGAGACGCCCGAAGATCACCCGGGTTTCGGGCGCGTCGGTGAACTTGTAGCGCAGCGAGTCAAGAAAGATCGCCGAAATGAAAAGCGGCAGTCCAAAGCGGACTGCGCGGGATAGCCAGATCATCATGTATGTATCTCCCGAGCCTCGACGCAGGCGCGCCGTCGATTGACGGCGGGATATGGTCTATCAACCTCACAAGCGAGTCACGCTTTAGCGAGAAATCGGAGACCATTATGGGCCTGCACATCACCGACGCCTTCGACAGCGGCAATATCGAGGTCCTCGACGCGGCCGATCCCCGCCGGATCCGGCTCGAGATTCGCAAGGATAACGGCTCGGACTTCTATCAGTGGTTCCATTTCCGGGTCACCGGCGCGATGGGCGAACAGCTTTCCATGGCGATCGAGAATGCCGGTGGCGCCGCCTATCTGGAAGGCTGGCCTGACTATCGCGCCTGTGCGTCCTATGACCGCGAGACCTGGTTCCGGGTCGACACCGAGTATGCCGACGGGGTCCTCACCCTGCACCATCTGGCCGAGGCCGACACGGTCTGGTTTGCCTATTTTGCACCTTTCTCGATGGAGCGTCACCAGGACCTGATCGCCTCGGCCCAGCTCCACCATGCGGTCGAGCTGGAAGTGCTCGGCGAGACCCTCGACGGTCAGCCCATCGACCTGTTGACGGTGGGTGAGGCAGACAGCGCGACCCGGACGATCTGGGTCACGGCGCGCCAGCATCCCGGCGAGACCATGGCGGAATGGTGGATGGAGGGCTTCCTCGCCCGACTGCTCGATGATGATGATCCGGTCGCGCGCAAGCTGCGCGGTCACGCGGTCTTCCATATCGTGCCCAACATGAACCCGGACGGCTCGAAGCGCGGCCATCTGCGCACCAATGCCAAGGGCATCAATCTCAACCGGGAATGGGACAAGGCCAGCCTGGAAAACTCGCCGGAGGTCTTTCACGTCCTCAATCGCATGCGCGCAACCGGGATCGATCTGGCGCTCGACGTCCACGGTGACGAGGCCCTGCCCTACAACTTCATCGCCGGCGGCGAAGGTGCGCCCAATTTCGACCAGCGCGGACAGGACCTGCTCGATGGCTACAAGGACGCCCTTTGCCTCGCCAGCCCGGACTTCCAGACCGAGCATGGCTATGATGTCGACGCGCCGGGCACCGCCAACCTCTCGGTCTGCACCAATTATCTCGCCAATGAATTCAAATGCCTGGCGATGACGCTGGAAATGCCCTTCAAGGACAATGCAGACCTGCCCGACCCGGAATACGGCTGGTCACCCGAGCGTTGCCGCAAGCTCGGCGCTGCCAATCTCGATGCCATGCTGGCCCTGGTGACCGAGCTCTAGACGATGACGATTTATGTCGATGCCGATGCCTGTCCGGTGAAGGACGAGATCATCCGGGTGGGCGAACGCCACCAGACCGAGATGCTGTTTGTCTGCGACGGCGGCCTGCGCCGACCGAATTCGCAATGGGCGCGGCTGGTGATCGTCGAAGGGCGGCTGGATGCGGCCGATGACTGGATCGCCGAAAATATAGGGCCGGGCGATGTCTTCGTGACCGCCGATATTCCGCTGGCGGATCGCTGCATCAAGGCCGGGGCGATCGGGATTGATCCGCGCGGCAAGGCCTGGACGGCGGATAATATCGGCGCCTCTTTGGCGACCCGGAACTTGATGACAGACCTGCGGGAGGCCGGGGCCGTGACCAGTGGGGCCAAGCCTTTCGGCCCGAAGGACCGTTCGGCCTTTCTCGACGGCATGGAACGCGTCATGCGCGCGGCAGCGGCCGGATAGCGCCGGTTTTGGCGCTCCGGGTCCGCAATCGCGGCAAGATTACTTGACCTGCATGCCCAGCATCGCAGGATGGTGGCCGGTAATTATTCCTGCCGCTTGGCGGCAGACGGGGAGAGAAATCATGAAACGTTTGATGACGGGCGTCGCTTCCGGCGCCCTTCTGGTCCTTCTGGCCGGATGCAGCGCGCCGGGCACCGATCCGGCCGCCGACAGCGCGGCGACCGCAACCCCTGATTCGGGTGCCGCCGCACCAACCGTCGCGGATGCGGCGCAATTCCTCAGCGATGCGGAAGACGAGCTGCGCGCATTCAGCGAGTTCGGCAGCCGCACCGCCTGGGTTCAGAACAACTTCATCACCTATGACACCAACTGGCTGCTTGAGCGCATGTCGACGCAGGGCACCGAGATGTCCGTGCGCCTCGCCACCGAGACCGCGCGCTTCAATGATCTCGACCTGACTACCGAGATGTCGCGCAAGATGAATGTCCTGCGGGCCGGCATCACCCTGCCCGCCCCGTCTGACAGCGCTGCCGCCGCGCGCCTGTCAGAGCTGACGACGCGCATGGGTTCGGCCTATTCAACCGGGCTGATGGAAATCGACGGCGAGATGGTCGACCATAACGAGCTGGAAAACATCATGCGGACCAGCCGCGACCCGGAATTCCTGTCGCATGTCTGGACCGGCTGGCGTGACAGCTATGACCCCGAGCAGATGGCCACCGACTATGCCGAAATGGTCGAGATCGCCAATGCCGGCGCCCGCGATCTCGGCTTCTCCGATCTCGCCGAAATGTGGCTCTCCAACTACGACATGCCGGCCGCCGAGATGGAAGCCGAAGTCGAACGCCTGTGGGGCCAGGTCGAGCCGCTCTACGAGCAGCTGCATTGTACGGTCCGGGCCGAGCTGAACGGTCTTTATGGCGATGAAGTCCAGCCCGCCGAGGGACCGATCCGCGCCGACCTGCTGGGCAATATGTGGGCCCAGTCCTGGGCCGCGCTGGCCGATGTCGCCTCCGTGAGCGATGCCGGGCCGGCCTATGACCTGACCCAGCTTCTGGTCGATGCCGATTATGACCCGATCCGCATGACCGAGACGGCGGAGAGTTTCTTTACCTCCCTCGGCATGGAAGAGCTGCCGGACACCTTCTGGGAGCGCTCCCTGATCGTGCAGCCGCGCGATCGCCAGGTCGCCTGCCACGCTTCAGCCTGGAATCTCGACAGTGTCGACGATCTGCGCATCAAGATGTGCACGCGCGTCACCGCCGACGACTTCGTCACCGTGCACCACGAGCTCGGCCACAATTTCTACCAGCGGGCCTATAACCAGCAGGATTTCCTGTTCCAGAACGGTGCCCATGACGGCTTCCACGAGGCAATCGGCGACTTCATCGCCCTGTCGGTGACGCCGGATTATCTGGTCCAGATTGGTCTGCTCGATCCGGCCGATGTGCCCGACGCGTCAGCGGATCTCGGCCTGTTGATGGATACCGCGCTCGACAAGATCGCCTTCCTGCCGTTCGCCATCATGATGGACCAGTGGCGCTGGCAGGTGCTGCGCGGCGAGATTCAGCCGGAGGATTATAACGAGGCCTGGTGGGAGCTTCGCCAGAGCTATCAGGGCATCGTGCCGCCGACCGAGCGCGGCGAGAACGCCTTCGATCCGGGCTCGAAATACCACATCGCCAACAATGTGCCTTACCTGCGCTACTTCCTGAGCTTCATCATGCAGTTCCAGTTCCACCAGGCGGCCTGCGAGATGGCCGGCTGGGAAGGCCCGCTGCACCGCTGCTCGATTTACGGCAATGAGGAAGTCGGCGCGCGCTTCAACGCCATGATGGAAATGGGGGCATCGCAGCCCTGGCCGGACGCGCTGGAAGCCTTCACCGGGACCCGCGAAATGGATGGCTCGGCCATCATCGCCTATTTCGAGCCGCTGATGCTCCACCTGCAGGAGCAGAACGCGACCCGCGATTGCGGTTGGGACTGATCGGTTCGATCTGGACTGACACGCGTGTGACACGGAAAAGGCGGCTCCATCGGGGCCGCCTTTTTCATGTTTCGAACGCTGTGTCGCTAGCCGCCAAGGAAAACCCGCTCAACGGTCCACCACAGGGCCATCAGCGCGATGGCACCCGAAGCGAGGCGGACCAGCCACGGATACCAGTCCGCATCGGCAAAGCGGTGCAGGATCAGCCAGCAGGTGCCGATAATGGTCAACTGGCCCGCCTCGACCCCGACATTGAAGCTGAGCAGCGAGGGCAGGATCTGGTCCTGCGGCAAACCGTAATCGGCCAGCACGCCGGCAAAGCCGAGGCCGTGGAACAGGCCAAAGCCGAAGACGATGGCGGGGCGCCAGCGGGTCATGTCCTTGAAGACGAGGTTCTCGATCGCCACGAACGCAATCGAGAGCGCGATGATCGGCTCGACGATGGCGGGGTCGAGACGCAGATAACCCAGCGTCGCGAGGCCGAGGGTCAGCGCATGCGCAAGGGTGAAGGCGGAGATCTGCCAGATCAGCGGCTTGAGCCGGGTCGAGGCAAAGAACAGCGCCAGCACGAACAGGATATGATCCAGCCCCATCGGCAGGATGTGGAGATAGCCTTGGCGCAGATAGAGCGCGATCACGTCCCAGACCGTCTGTTCAACAGCGGCTTCCATACTGCTCTCCCCATGTCTGAGCGCAAACTAGGCACGGCGCGCGCCCGCTTCAAGCGAGCCGCGCGGTTGCCAGTCGGGCTGCTTAACCCCTAAACCTCAGGGCAACGACGACGGCGCTGGCGAGTCGATCCGACCCGCCGCCGGAGAACGGGGAGTTGCGGCATGAGCGAGACATTCTCGTCCCGTGTGGATGTATCCGGCGAGGATATCCACTGGGACTTCAAGGACGAGATGTCCTATGGCGGCTATCTCGCCCTGGACACGCTCCTCGCGGCACAAAAACCGCTGACCGACGAGCATGACGAAATGCTCTTCGTGGTGATCCATCACGTCGCCGAATTGTGGATGAAGCTGCTGCTGCACGAGACCGCCGGCGGACTGGCCGATCTGCGGGCCGACAATGCCGGCCCGGCGCTGAAAAAGTTCGCCCGGGTGAGCCGTATCCAGGAACAGCTGATCAAGGCCTGGGACGTGCTCGCGACGATGACGCCGGCCGATTATCTCGCCTTCCGCGACAAGCTGGGTGCCTCGTCCGGTTTCCAGTCCTTCCAGTATCGCACGCTGGAATACCGGCTCGGCAACAAGAACGCCGCCCTCGCCCGCGTCCATGCCAGCAATCCGCCGGCCTTCAAGATGGTCAATGAAGCGCTGCAAAGCCCCAGCCTGTGGGACGAGGCGCTGCGCTGGCTGGCCCGCAAGGGCTATGACCTGCCCGCCGACAAGCTCGAGCGTGACTGGTCGGAGCCCTATGAGGCCAGCGCCGCTGTCGAGGACGTCTGGCGCATGATCTATCGCGACAGCGAGACCCACTGGGAAGCCTATGAACTCGGCGAGAAGCTGGTTGATCTTGAGCACAAGTTCCAGCAATGGCGATTCAATCACATGAAGACCGTGGAGCGCATCATCGGGTATCGCCGCGGGACCGGCGGGACCGGCGGCGTGTCCTACCTGGTCAAGGCGCTCGATCTGCGTTTCTTCCCGGAGATCTGGACCGTCCGGACCTCGCTCTAGGCGGATGGCGATGCGCAGGATGTGGGACATTTCGCAAACGCTGCGGCCCGGCCTCCCGGTCTGGCCGGGAGATACCGCGTTCGCCTGCGAGGCGGTCTGGTCGATTGGTCCGGAGTGTCCGGTCAAGGTGTCCCGCCTCACCCTGTCCACCCATAGCGGTGCCCATGCCGATGCGCCCGGTCATTACGATCCGGACGGCCTTGATATCGCGGGGACGGATCTGGCCCCCTATCTGGGCCGCTGTGTGGTGGTGACCGCCCGCGGTGACGGCCCGCACGTGTGCCCCGAGGACCTTGACTGGGCCGCGATCGGTAGCGCCGAGCGGGTATTGATCCGGACCTATTCCGACTTTCCCCATGACCGCTGGGACTCCGGCTTCCGGGCCATTCAGGCCGAGACGATCGAACGTCTCGCCGCGTGCGGCTGCCGCCTGATCGGCGTCGATGCAGCCTCGCTCGACCCGGAAACCTCCAAGACGCTCGACGCTCATCATACGGTCCGCCGGCATGACATGCGGATCCTCGAAGGCCTGGTGCTTGATGATGTCCCGGACGGCGCCTACGAACTGATCGCCCTGCCCCTGAAAATCGCCGGCGCCGACGCGGCCCCGGTTCGCGCCATTCTGAGAGAGCTGCCATGAAAACCCTCGCCGACATACGGGCGCTCGACGCCGCTGATCCGCTGGCCGGTTTCCGCGCGCGCTTCACCCTGCCGGACGGCGTCATCTATCTGGACGGCAATTCACTGGGTGCCCTGCCGGTCGACGTGCCGGCGCGGATGGAGGATGTGATCCGGCGCGAATGGGGCGAGGACCTGATCCGCTCCTGGAACACCAATGACTGGATCAACGCGCCCGGCCGCCTCGGCGCCAAGATCGCCCGCCTGATCGGCGCCGGAGATGATGAGGTGATCGCGGGTGAATCGACATCCGTGAACATCTTCAAGGCCTTGTGCGCATGTATTCAACTCTCCCCCGGGCGTTCCATCATCCTCTCCGAGGCCGGCAACTTCCCGACTGACGCCTATATGATGGAGGGCATTGCAGCCTTCTCCGGTGGCCGTATCCGGCAGTCCCTGGTCGCCCGCGAGGCGATAGAGGACGCCCTGACCGAGGATGTCGCCGCCCTCCTTCTGACCCATACGCACTACAAGTCGGGCCAGTTGCACGACATGGCCGCCCTGACCCGCAAGGCGCACGCCAAGGGTATTCCGGTGATCTGGGATCTCAGTCACAGCGCCGGCGCGATGCCGGTATCGCTCAATGCTTTCGAGGCCGATTTTGCGGTCGGCTGCGGCTACAAATATCTCAATGGGGGGCCCGGCGCGCCGGCCTTCCTGTTTGCGGCCAAGCGCCATCACGACAAGATCTTCCCGGTCCTGTCCGGCTGGCTCGGCCATGCCCGTCCCTTTGCCTTCGATGATGGTTATGAAGCCGCACCCGGGATTGACCGCTTCCAGTGCGGCACGCCCGGCATTCTCGGCATGGCGGCACTCGAGGTCGGGCTCGACATCATGCTCGAAGCCGATATGGACGATGTCCGCGCCAAATCGCAGGCCCTGGGCGATCTCTTCATCGAGCTGGTGGAAGCCCGTCTCGACGGGTTCGAGCTGCGCAGTCCCCGCAATGCGGCCGAGCGCGGTTCCCAGGTCTCGATCGCCCACCCTGACGGCTATGCCATCATGCAGGCGCTGATCGCCCGCGGCGTGATCGGTGATTTCCGGGCGCCGGACATCCTGCGCTTCGGCTTCACGCCCCTTTATGTGAGCCATGAAGATGTCTGGACCGCCGTGGATACCCTCGCCGGGGTCATGCAGAGCGGTGAATGGCGGCAGGAGCGCTTCTCGGTCCGCTCTGCTGTGACCTGAGCCTGACCGTCTTCGCACTGGCGAAGGCCGGCCCGGTCTGATCACCAGCGGTTCAACCCGTCATCACTTGTCGATACTGTGCTCGGCAACCTTTGCTGCGCACGCGGCCAAGCGGCCGATCCGAAGGAGTTTGCCATGCGTCAATTCTACGTTTTCATCAAATGCGAGCTGGGCCACACCTATGATGTGGCGGCCAAACTCGTCG
Source organism: Maricaulis maris (assembly GCF_036322705.1). Taxonomy (NCBI): domain Bacteria; kingdom Pseudomonadati; phylum Pseudomonadota; class Alphaproteobacteria; order Maricaulales; family Maricaulaceae; genus Maricaulis; species Maricaulis maris. The sequence continues at coordinate 1,440,228 of NZ_AP027270.1, read as the reverse complement.
ACAATCTCGACGAGGCGCCGATGGTGCATTCGATCTCCGGTGCCTTCGATCTGCTGGCCCGCTTCACGCTTCAGGACGAGACCGATATCGGCCGCTTCGTGAACCAGAAGGTCCAGACCATCGCCGGGATCAAGGACACGCAGACCATCATCTGCTTCAACGCCTTCACCCGCGATCAGGGACTCGGCGACAGCTAGGCCGTACTGCCCTTATCGCCTCGTCCCGTCCAGACCCAGAGAGCCCCTGCCATGCATTTCGGTGTTTTCGACCTCTTCAAGATCGGTATCGGCCCGTCGAGCTCCCACACGGTGGGGCCGATGAAGGCGGCCAAGGTCTTTGTTGAACGGGTGCTGGCCGAGGCCAACGGCAAGGCCGTCGCGCGGATCGAGACCGAACTTTATGGCTCGCTCGCGCTGACCGGGCTGGGCCATGGCACGGACACGGCGGTTCTCCTCGGTCTGGAGGGCAGCGATCCGGCGCGGATCAACCCGGACACGATCGCCGACCGTCTCGCCCGGATCCGCGAGGAGAAAACCCTCAAGCTGACTGATGGCCAGGTGGTCGCCTTCAACGAACGGGCCGATCTCGATTTCCGGGGCGATATCCGTCTCCCCTTCCACTCCAATGCCATGAAATTCCGGGCCCTCGACGAGGCTGGCGACGTCCTGCGCGAGGAGATCTGGTATTCCATCGGCGGCGGCTTTGTCATCGACGAACAGGAGGCCGGACGCAATTCGGCCGCGGACGTGAAGGAAGGCGAACCCTTCCCCTTCAACTCGGCCGCCGAACTGCTGGAAATCGGCGAGCGCGAGGGCCTCTCGATCCACCGCATCATGCTCGCAAACGAGCGCACCTTCCTGCCCGAGGACACCATTCGCGCCGGCGTTGATGGTCTGTGGCGGGCCATGGAGGACTGTATCGACCGGGGCCTGAAGCAGGATGGCATCCTGCCCGGCGGGCTGAACGTGAGGCGGCGTGCGCCGAAGCTGTACCGTGATTTGGTCGCCGAGCCGGTCGATCCCAAGAAGGACCCGCTCGCGGCGATGGACTGGATCAATCTCTGGGCGATGGCGGTCAATGAGGAAAACGCTGCCGGCGGACGCGTGGTGACAGCGCCGACCAATGGCGCGGCCGGCATCATTCCGGCGGTGGCCCGCTATTTCGACAAATACCATCGCGATCAGGACGATGAGGAAGCCCTTCAGCGTTTCTTCCTGACCGCTGCCGCCATCGGCTCGCTCTACAAGAAGAACGCCTCCATCTCCGGCGCCGAAGCCGGTTGTCAGGGGGAAGTCGGTGTCGCCTGCTCGATGGCCGCCGCCGCCCTCGCCGCCGCGATGGGTGCCAACAACGCCCAGATCGAGGATGCCGCCGAGATCGGCATGGAGCACAATCTCGGCCTGACCTGTGACCCGGTCGGTGGCCTGGTGCAGATCCCGTGCATCGAGCGCAACGCCATCGGTGCGATCAAGGCGATCGATGCCGCGCGACTGGCGCTCCGGGCGACCTCGTCGGACATGAAGGTTTCGCTCGACCAGGTTATCGAGACCATGCGTCAGACCGGCGTCGACATGCAGGAAAAGTACAAGGAAACCAGCCAGGGCGGGCTGGCCGTCAATGTGGTTGCGTGCTGATTCTGTCGCGCCGACAGGCTCGCCTGGTTTTGGGACTGGCCGCATGCAAAAGGGTCGCCCCGCAAGGCGGAGCAACCCTTTCCTGTCATTTCAGGCCTGACTGGGAGGCCCGCCGGCAATGTGGGTAAGGCTCAGGCCGCTTCGTGCTGGACCAGCGAACCGGAAACCCGGTACTTCGCCTCGGTCTGCTCGGCGACAAGCTCCAGCGTTGCGTCAGGCGCCAGCTCGATCAGTTCCAGACCATCCTCGACCACATCAAACACGCCCAGCGTGGTGATGATGCGGTGGACGCAGGCCTGACCGGTCAGCGGCAGGGTGCATTCCTTGAGCAGCTTGGGCTCACCGGCCTTGTTGGCGTGATCCATGATCACCACAACCCGCTTGACGCCGGCGACGAGATCCATCGCGCCGCCCATGCCCTTGACCAGCTTGCCGGGGATCATCCAGTTGGCGATATCGCCGGTCTCGGAGATCTCCATTGCACCCAGGATCGAAAGATCGATATGACCGCCGCGGATCATGGCAAAGCTGTCGGCCGAGGAGAAATAGCTCGTGCGGCGCAGCTCGGTGATGGTCTGCTTGCCGGCATTGATCAGGTCGGCATCGACCTCGTCGTCATAGGGGAACGGCCCCATGCCCAGCATGCCGTTTTCCGACTGCAGGGTGACGTCGATATCCTCGGCAATATGGTTGGCGACCAGCGTCGGGATGCCGATGCCGAGATTGACGTAGAAACCGTCCTTCAGTTCCCGGGCGGCACGAGCCGCCATTTCATCACGGGTCCAGGCCATTATGCGACCTCCCTTTCGCGAATGGTGCGTTGCTCGATGCGCTTTTCGAAACTGCCGACAAACAGGCGCTGGACGAAGATGCCCGGCGTGTGGATCTCGTCCGGGTTCAGCTCACCCAGCTCGACGATTTCCTCGACCTCGGCCACGGTGACCTTGCCGGCCGTCGCCATCATCGGGTTGAAATTGCGCGCAGTCTTGCGGAAGACGAGATTGCCCTGCGGGTCGGCCTTCCAGGCCTTGACGATGGAGACGTCGGCCTTCAGTCCGGTCTCCATGATATAGGTCTCGCCGTCGAACTCGCGATGCTCCTTGCCCTCGGCGATCAGCGTGCCGACGCCGGTCTTGGTGAAGAAGCCCGGAATGCCTGCGCCGCCAGCGCGGATGCGCTCGGCCAGCGTGCCCTGCGGGTTGAATTCCAGCTCCAGCTCACCAGACAGGAATTGACGCTCGAACTCCTTGTTCTCACCGACGTAGGAGGAGATCATTTTCCGGATCTGCTTGGCGTCCAGCAGCACGCCGAGGCCGAAGCCGTCGACCCCGCAATTATTCGAGATCACGGTCAGGTCCTTGACGCCAGCCTTGTGCAAGGCGGCGATGGAATTTTCCGGAATGCCACACAGGCCGAACCCTCCGGCCATCAGCGTCATCCCGTCGAAGACCAGACCGTCAAGCGCGGCCTGGGCGTCGGCAAATACCTTTTTCATGCGAACCCCGTTTCGAAGTTGATATTCGGTTCATGTTTATATCGCGACAGCGCCAAATAGCTAGCCCGACACTGTCAGCGCGACACGCGCCTCGCGCGCGGCGCGAATGCGGGTGTCGATCTCGATCGCCAGCGCACCGCCGAAGAAGACCGCATAGGCGGACCAATAAATCCACAGCAGGAAGACGACAAGGGCACCAAGCGAGCCATAGACGCTGAAATCGATCACCTGGCCGACATAGGCGGAAAAGCCCTTGGACAAGCCGAGCCACAAGCCCGTCGCGACCAGGGCGGCGACCGTGGACGCCCGCCAACCCACCGCTTCACTGCGTTTGCGCATGGTGACACGATAGAGCAGCTCGAGCGCGATGAACATGAAGGCCGCCGACGAGGTCCATTCATTGACCACAAAGCCGAGGTCGAGCGGATCCAGCCCCAGCATGACAAACAGCCGAGCCAGCAGGACCGGGATGAGCAGTACGGCGAGATTGGCCGCAGTCAGCAGCGCGCCTCCGACCAGGACGCTGAGCATCGCAAGGATGTTGAAGTGCAGGATATTGCGGATGTCGCGGTCCTCGGCCATGTGATTGAGCCCGGCAATGATTGCCTTGGCACCACGCGAGGCCGCGAACAGGGCGATCGCCAGGGCAATGGCGCCGTTGAAGGACAGGGCTGCAATCGGGGCGTCGGCGAGCCGGCCCATCTGTCCCAGGACAAAGTCCTGGGCGCCGGCGGGCATGATCTCCGCCAGACGGCCAATCTGCTGCTCGGCGTCCTCGACCGAGAACAGGAGGCCATAGACCGACATCGCCAGCGCGATCGCCGGGAACAGTGCGAGCATCCCGAAAAAGGACGCGCCGCCCGCAAACAGCATGACATCGCGCGCCATCGCGCGGCTGATGGCGGCAATGATGACCCGCACGACGCGGATCACGGGCTGCAGATAGGGAGGAAGCGGGTTGAGTGGCGGGTTCATGTCTTGTCGAATGCAATTGACGCGCCGCTGAGTCTACCAGATTGCTCGCCTCGGGCGCGCCCGGAAATCAGGAAAGCTGCATGTCTTTTTCCAAAGCCGTTGATCTGCTCCGCCTGGCGCGGATGGCCAGCAATTTCGGCGGCGTCTCACTGACTGAGATCGAGGCCGAGTTCGGCTGCGTCCGGCGCACCGCCCAGCGCATGACCCAGGCGCTCGAGCAGGTCTTCCCGGACACCGAGGATCATGTCGATGGCGAGGGCGTCAAGCGCTGGCGGGTGCCGCGACGGCGCGTGGGCGAGTTCTTCGCCCCGCAGGCCGACGAGGTCGCCGCTCTCGAGCTGGCCTTTTCGACCCTGGAACGAGAGGGCCTGACCCGCGAGGCCGGGCAATTGCGCAATTTGCGCAACACCATTGACCTGCTGATGCCGGACAAGCGTCGCGCTGGTCTCGAGGCCGACGAGGAAGCGCTGCTGGAAGCCATGGGCCATGCCGCCCGCCCCGGCCCGCAACCGGCCTCCGACCCGCAGGTGGATGCGGCGATTGCCGAAGCGCTCAAGGGACCCTTCGTGCTGAGACTGCGTTATCGCGGACGCCGCGACGAGGCGGCCAAGGAACGCTGGATCGAGCCCTATGGACTGTTGCTCGGTGCCCGGCGCTACCTGGTCGGGCGCGACCGCAATCGCGAAGACGGTCATATGCGGCATTTCCGCGTCGAGGATATCGAGCAGGCCGAAGTCACCGCCGACTGGTTTGCCCGCGAGGACGGGTTTGACTTTGACGCCTATGCCAATCGCGCTTTCGGGGTGTTCCAGGACGAGCGCGAGTTCGGCGAGGTGGTCTGGCGCTTCACGCCTGCTGCCGCACCACATGCGGCCCGCTATCGCTTCCACCCGGCCCAGACCAGCGAGACCGGGGCGGATGGGTCCCTCACCGTGCGTTTCATGGCCTGTGGCTGGCTCGAGATGTGCTGGCATCTCTATGCCTGGGGTGATCAGGTCGAGGTGTTGGCGCCGCAGGCCCTCGCGGACATGGTCCGGGATCACCGCCGCAGCGATTTTCCCGGCCTGCCCTGATCACACCGACGGCCGGCGGATCTCAGCGAATCGCGATGCGGACGGTCTCGGCCGGCTGCCAGGACGGCATGGAATGGCCGTCCGAGGTGCTCATCGCCAGCTGGTAGCCCTTGTTCAAATAGCGGCAGACCGAGCGCAGGTCTTCCACATGCAGGCAGTCGATCTCGTCGCCGGGACGCTGCATGCGGTAGAACCCATCGCGGAACCGGTGCGGCACCACATTGCGCAGCCCGCTGACACCCTCGACATAAGCATTGATTGCAATGGCCATTTTGATCTCTCCGTCGGCTTTCGCTTCGTTGAGGATCACAATGACAGGGCACCCGGACAAAACCTGTCACCCCACCTGGGGCCCGGCTGCATGGGGCCGGACCGCATAAAGAAACGCCGGTCGTTGGGGGCGACCGGCGCTTCGGGGGTATTCTTTACGATACCGAGCCCAGCGAACGAGCGAGGGACTAAAAGGTGTCCGCTGATCTCGAGGTTGAAGATGGCGCAGCGGCCCTGAACCCGACATGAACGCTTTCCTGAACGTTTACCGGTCGTCTATTCTCTTGCGGTAATGCCCTGATTTCAAACCTTGTCGAACCGGACCCGTGCTTGCCCCAGACTGCCGCCTCCCCTCCTGTCGACCAGCCCGCCCTGGACCGGATCTGCGAGGCGCACCGCCGGTTGCTCGCGGGCGTCGAGGGCGGGAAACTCGCTGTCCTCGCCGGTCTTGATCTGAGCGGTCTGTCACTGGCCGGCCGCGATTTGCGCGATGCCGACCTTGCCGGGGCAAACCTGACCGGGGCGGACCTCACGGAAACGGATCTGCGCGGCGCCCGCCTGGCCGGCGCCAATCTGGTCGAGGCTCGACTGATTGCCTGCCTGCTCGACGGAGCGGATCTGCGCGGCTGTGATTTCACCAGCGCAGACATGACGGCCAGCCAGTGTGAAGGCGCCGATTTCCGGGAACTGGCCGACCTCACCCCCGTTGACGGACACCCGGTGGCCAAGAGCCGGCCGGCCCGGCTCGACGGCGCACAGCTGTCGGGATCGCGCCTTGATGGTGCGCGCCTCGCCGGAGTGAGCGCCCGCGGGGCACAGTTCGACGAGGCCAGCCTTGCCAGCACCCGCTTCAGCCGCGCCGATCTGACCGGCGCGGTGTTCGTCAATGCCGTCTTCGCCGGCACCGGATTCGCAAGCGCCGACCTGTCGCAGGCCGATTGCCGCAATACCGATCTGGATCAGGCCGCGATGATGATGGCCAAGACGACCGGCCTGCTGACCGGCGCCCTTCCTGATCAACCCGAGCGCTCAGAGCTTCCACCCGATACAGATCCGCGTTCGCCGCAACAGCGCATCGATGACCATGTCCGCCGCGTCAGAACCGATGGCCGCGAGGGTCAGCCGGCGCGACTGGACGGGCTCGATCTGCGCGCGGTCGAGGGCCTGGCGGGCAGCCCGCTGACCGCCTTGCATGCCGTCGGAGCCAATCTGTCCGGGCTCGACCTTCATGGGGCCGAGCTTCAGGGCGCGCGCCTCTCCGGAGCCGATTTGCGGCGCTGTGACCTGAGCGGGGCAGACCTGCGCGGCGCCGACCTTTCCGGAGCCAATCTCAGCCATGCGAGGCTTGTCGGTGCCCGGCTCGATCCACTGACCCTGGGCGGCGGACGCAACCTGGCCACCAACCTGACCGGCGCCCGCCTGCGGTTCTGTGACCTGCGCGGCACCCGCCTCGTCGAGGCGCGGACCGAAGGCGCTGATTTCCTGCACGCCCGTCGCGACCCGGCCTGACCCGACCGGATCGCTTGTATCGGGGGCTAGCCTTTGAGCCAGTCGGCCAGAACCGCCTCGCGGTCAGCACCCGGTGTCGGGGCAATCCCCTGGATCGCGCCCGGCGTCCGGGAGAAGCGCGGGGCCGGTGCGGCCTGACGGACACCCTCAACCTCGACATAAACGCCCCGCTCGACCATGTGCGGATGCTCGGCAGACTCGGCATAGGTCAGGACCGGCGCGAAACAGGCATCGCTGCCTTCCAAGAGGTCGCACCAGTGCTGGCGTGGCTGGGAGTTGAACAGGGCCGCCAATTCCTTTTTGGCCTCGGCCCAGCCCTTGCCGGACCAGTCAGCCGGCCAGGCCTGACCGTCAAACCCGGTCTTCTCGCACAGCAGGGCATAGAACTCCGGCTCCAGAGGACCGACCGAAATGAAGCCGCCATCGGCGCATTCATAGACGCTGTAGAAGTGCGCGGCGCCGTCGAGCAGATTGGTGCCCCGTTCGGGTGACCACAGACCGACTGCCGCCAGCTGGTGTTGCGAGGCCATCAGCGAGGTCGCGCCATCGACAATGGCGGCATCGACGACCTGTCCCTCGCCCGTGGCGCGGGCATGGTGCAGCGCGGCCAGAACGCCAAAGCCGAGATACATGGCGCCGCCGCCGAAATCACCGACGAGATTGAGCGGAATGGCCGGCTTCTCGATATCACCGATTGCACCCAGTGCACCGGTCAGGGCGATATAGTTGAGATCGTGGCCGGCGGCATGGGCCAGCGGGCCATACTGGCCCCAGCCCGTCATCCGGCCATAGACCAGCGCCGGGTTCCGCGCGAGCGCGATATCGGGGCCCAGACCCAGCCGTTCCATCACGCCCGGCCGGTAGCCTTCCAGCAGGATATCGGCGCTGGCGATCAGCTGCCGCGCGGTTTCCAGCTCGTCCTCATCCTTGAGATTGAGCGCCACCGAGCGCCGGCCGCGGCCAAGCACGTCTGCGGCGCCGAGGCCGTGGGCGCCGGGCCGGTCGATACGGACCACGTCTGCGCCCATGTCGGACAGCATCATGGCGCAGAACGGCGCCGGCCCCAGACCGACAAACTCCAGCACTTTAACCCCTTTTAGAGGACCTTGGGCTTTCATGGGGGATCACCTCTCGAATCGATTGTTTTGAAAGCGTGGCACTTGTGACAAACTCGCGAAACACCGGAGGACCGGGGATCATGGCTGGGGGACGTATGGGACGCGAACTCGACGTCCTGGTATTCGGTTTGTCCGACCGTGTGGGAGCGCTTGCTGAACAGCTTGGCCGCCTCGCACTGAATTGTCGCCTGGTGCGGGCCGACAGCCCGCCGGCGCGTCGGCATCACTACTGGTCGGTCGGCGTCATCCTCGCCGAATGCGACCGCGATGTTGAAGACGGCCTCAAGGCCTTCCAGCGCTTTGCCCCGGGCGAACGTCCGACGCTCGTCGTCGGACCGGAGAGTTTCGGGACGGATGACCAGGTCGATGCCTGGATCCGCGAACCGGCGCCGGCCGTCCAGATCGCGGCGCGCATCCGGGCCCTGTTCCGCTTGCATACAATGGAGATCATGGCCCGCCGCCGGACCGCAGTCAGCGCGCTCTATGGGCAGAAGCCCGGTCTCGTCGAACGTCAGGACCAGCCGCCCTGCGTGCTTTATGTCGGTGACGCTTCACCGCGCTTCATGGCGCTGCAACACACGCTGGCCTCGGCCAATGCGGAGATTGTTGCTGCCTTCTCATCCTATTCCGCCTTTGACTATCTCCACGAGCGCGCCTTTGACGCCGTCGTGCTGAACGCGGCCGGCAAGCGCGATATCGCCTTCACGATCTCGTCGGCGATGCGCCGCAATGCGCGCCTCTATCACACGCCCGTCCTGCTGCTCACCGATGATGTCGATCCGGACACCGCCGAGGAAGCCTTTGCCCGCGGCGTCTCCGACCTTCTGCCGCCGCAGACGCCTGATGACGAGCTGCGCGAACGGGTGCTCACCCTGACCGCCGAGCGTCGCCGTCGGCGCGAAGCCAAGGCGACCCTCGAGGCGTGCCGCGACACGCGCTCCCTCGATATCGAAACCGGGCTTTTTCACGCCGGCTATCTGATCTCGCATCTGCAGGACCTGCTGCAGGCGAGTGCGCGTGACGAGCTGAACTTCTCGGTCATCGCTCTCCAGGTCATGCTGCCGGAAGGCCGCGAGCGTCCTGACGATGTTTCGGCCGAGAAAGCGCGTCGTCAGTTTGCCGCCATGCTCCGGCACTTGCTGCGGACCGAGGACGCCGCTGCCCGGTTTGACGAGGACGTCTTCCTCGCAGCCCTGCCGTTCACGGACGCGACCGGGATTGATTCGGTTGCAGCGCGCGTTGCCGCGATCGCCGAATGCACGGCCTTTGAAGGCGATGATCCCTTGCGGCCCTTCCGTCTCACCGTCCGCGCGGCCCCGGTCCAGACCCGGCCGGGCGAGACAGCGGAGGCACTCGTCGAGCGCGCCGTGCGCAGCCTGGCCCGCCCTCACCCGGTTATCGCCAGCGCCTAGGCGCCAGCCGTTTCGGCTTGTCGTGCACGCATGGCAAGGTCGGCGAGCGGTGCCAGTGCCCGCTCGATGGCCCGCAACCGGTCTTCCGGCTCATCCCATTCCGCGCGCAGGACAATCTTGCGATCGGGACGGACCTTGAACAGGGCAGGATTGGCCGAGATGTGGGCGATCAGCCCCGCCGGATCGATAAAGCTGTCATTGCGCAGATGGATGACCGCACCCTTCGGTCCGGCATCGACCTTCTCGACCCCGGCCGTCTTGCACAGCGCCTTGACGGCGACCACACGCAGCAGGGTCTCGACCTCACGCGGCAACGGACCAAAGCGGTCAATCAGCTCGGCGGCGTAGGATTCGCGCTCGGTCTTGTTCTCCAGTGATGACAGACGGCGATAGAGTTGCAGGCGCACATCGAGGTCGGGCACGTAGTAATCCGGGATCAGCACGGCACCGCCGGCATTGATCTGCGGCGACCAGTCGCTCTCGTCACTCTCGTCACCACCAGAGCGCAGCGAGGCCACCGCCTCCTCCAGCATGGACTGATAGAGCTCCACGCCAACATCCTTGATGTGACCGGACTGCTCCTCGCCGAGCAGGTTGCCACCGCCGCGCAGATCCAGATCGTGCGAGGCCAGCGTGAAGCCGGCACCCAGCGAATCAAGCGATTGCATGACCTTGAGACGCTTCTCCGCACTCTCGGTGATCTTGCGGCGCATCGGTGTCGTCAGATAGGCATAGGCCCGGGTCTTGGACCGGCCGACGCGGCCGCGCAGCTGGTAGAGCTGGGACAGGCCGAACTGGTCGGCGCGGTGAACGATCAGCGTGTTGGCGGTCGGGATATCGATCCCGGATTCAACGATCGTGGTCGACAGCAACACGTCATAACGGCCCTCATAGAAGGCGGTCATGATGTCCTCGAGCTGGGAGGCCGCCATCTGCCCATGGGCCGCGACGAAGGTCACTTCGGGCACGCTTTCGCGCAGATAGCTGACGGTGTCTTCCAGGTCGGCAATGCGCGGCACGACAAAGAAGGCCTGTCCGCCCCGGTATTTCTCGCGCAACAGGGCCTCGCGGACGCTGACCGGGTCAAACGGCGCCACATAGGTACGAACCGCGAGACGGTCGACCGGTGGCGTGGCGATGATAGAAAGGTCGCGAATCCCGGTCAAAGCGAGCTGCAAGGTCCGCGGAATCGGCGTCGCAGTGAGCGTCAGGACGTGTACGTCGGAACGTAATTCCTTCAGCCTTTCCTTGTGCTTGACCCCGAAATGCTGCTCCTCGTCGACGATCAGCAGGCCGAGATCGCTGAACGTCACGGTCTTGGCCAGCAGGGCATGCGTACCGATCACGATCTCGACCTTGCCGTCGGCCAACTCCTCACGGGTGGCCTGGGCTTCCTTGGCCGTCACCAGACGCGAGAGAAGGCGCACCTTCACCGGCCAGCCACGGAAGCGATCGCTGAAGGTCTTGTAGTGCTGCCGGGCAAGCAAGGTCGTTGGCGCCACGACGGCCACCTGCTGGCCGCTCATGGCGACCACGAAAGCCGCGCGCAGGGCGACTTCGGTCTTGCCGAATCCGACATCGCCGCAAATCAGACGGTCCATCGGCCCGCCCCGCCCGAGATCGGTCAGGACATCGTCGATGGCGTTGAGCTGGTCGTCGGTTTCCGGATAGGGGAAGGCCGAGCAGAACTCATCGAAAATGCCGCTCGCCGGCTCAATCGGATCGGCCTTGCGGGCCAGACGTTCCGCCGCGATCTTGATCAGCTGGTCGGCCATGTCGCGCAGGCGCTTCTTGGCCTTGGCCTTGCGTGCCTGCCAGGCAACGCCGCCCAGCTTGTCGAGCTGCGCGGTCTCCGAGTCGGCGCCATAGCGCGACAGCAGCTCGATATTCTCCACCGGCAGGTAGAGCTTGGCCTGACCGGCATATTCCAGCTCGATGCAATCGTGTGGCGCGTCCTGCACCGGCAGGGTCTTCAGACCAATGAAGCGTCCCAGGCCATGATCGGCATGGATGACAAGATCGCCCGGCGACATTGATCCGGCCTCAACGATAATGTCTGCGGATCGCCGTTTCTTGCGGGGCCGGGCCAGCCGGTCACCGAGAATGTCCTGTTCCGAGAGGACGGCAAGGGTTTCGGTCTCGAAGCCCCGCTCCAAAGGCAGCACGGCGCGGCACACCCCGCCCTTGCCGCCGGAAGCGACATCGCGCCAGTTCTCGACCAGTGGGATCCGGGCAATGCCATGATCGCCGAGAACGCTTGAAAGACGTTCCGAGGCGCCACCGGTCCAGGAGGCCAGGAGGACCGTCTTGCCTGCCTCGCACAGCGCCTTGATATGGCCGGCCACGGCGTCAAAGACATTGGTGTTCTCGGCGCTGCGCTCAGCCGTGAAGCCGCGGCCCTGCTTGCCACCGATATCAATGCTCTGCGGCCCGGGCTCGCGGAAAGCCGTGTAGCGACGGACCGGACGTTCACCGAGGGCGCGCTCCCAGTCGTCCGTCGCAAAATAGAGGGCGTCGGCCGGCAAGGCCCGATAGGCCGGTGCCGAGAGCGCCGATTCGTGCCGTGTCTCACCGGCCGCAATGCGCGAGTCGTGATAATCCTTGATCTGGCTGAGACGCTCATCGAGCGCTTCATCAGCGAGGTGGTCGGTCGAGATCAGGGTGTTTTCGGGCAGATAGTCGAAGGGCGTTTCCAGCTGATCATAGAACAGCGGCATCCAGTGCTCGACGCCGGCCGGCCGGGCGCCAGCGCTGACCGCTTCATAGACCGGGTCGCCGCCGCGCACGGCGCCAAAGGTCTTCACGAAACCGGAGCGGAAACGCGAAATGCTCGCTTCGTCGAGAAGGACCTCACTCACCGGTGTGAATTCGATCCCCTTGAGCTGACGCAGCGAGCGCTGGGTCTCCGGGTCGAAGGCGCGGATCGATTCGAGCGTATCGCCGAAGAAGTCGAGACGGACCGGCTCGGCGGCGCCGGGGGGATAGACGTCGACGACACCGCCGCGCACCGCGAAATCGCCCGGCTCCATCACCGTCGCCGTGCGGGCATAGCCATTAACCGTGAAGTGGCGGGTCAGCTCGTCGATATCGACGGTGCCGCCGGGCCGCAGAGACAGTCCGGCCTGTTGCAGGACTTCGCGCGGCGGGCAGCGCTGGGCCATCGCGTTGACGGTGGTGACCACCAGTGTGGTCCCGGTCAGCGCTCCGGAGGCCAGCTTCGCCAGGGTCGCCGCGCGTCGGGCCGCGACCCGCGGGCTGGGCGAAATACGGTCATAGGGCTGGCAATCCCAGGCCGGCAGGCGCAAGAGCTCGGTATCCGGGGCGAAGAATTGCAGCGCGGCGACAAAGGCCGCAGCGCGCGAATCGTCACGGGCGATGAAGATATTGACGCCGCCACGCAGGCGCGCCGTGTCAGCAAAGACAAGGGCATCAAGGCCTTCCGGCGCGCCGCATACGGTCGCACGGCCATGCACCGCAGCGACCATCTCGATTTCGGATACGCCGGTCCGCGTCTCAGCTGCCACCGGTCCTATTCCTTCGGACCGTCGCCATAGGCCGCGTCGGCCTCGACGCGGAAGCCCCTGAGGGCCTCCATCACCGGGCCTTCAAAACGCTCCGGCGTCGGCTGCTTGCCAAGGATCCAGGCATAGATATCGGCGTCCAGCTCATCGAGCAGGGCCTCGAAGAAATCCAGCTCCTCCGGGGACAGCCCGTCGAGGTGGGAATCGGCATAGCGCCCGAGGATGAGATCGGCTTCCTTGAAGCCGCGCCGCCAGGCCCGGATGCGGAGTTTCTTGCGTTGGGTTTCGATGTGATCTGTCATGACGGGGGCATATAGTCCTCCCCATCGCCGTCGTCGACCGGTGGCAGCCGCACAACTTGCCGATAAGGTGCAATCCATGCGCCCAGAGATTCTCTTTCCGCTGTTCCAGGATGTGACCAAGCTGCCCGGTATCGGCCCGCGGCTGGCGACGCTCGTGGAGAAGGTCTGCGGTGGCCGCATCCGCGATGTGCTGTTCACGCCGCCGACCGGATTGGTCGACCGGACCCAGCGGGTTCACATCGCTGACGCCCCGACCGGCATGATCGCCACGCTCACGGCAACCGTCGAGACGCACATCCCGGCCCAGCGTCAGGGCCAGCCCTACAAGGTGCGCCTGCGCGACGAGACCGGGTTTCTGCATTTGATCTTTTTCCACGCCCGTCGCGATTATCTGGCCAAGCTGCTGCCCGAGGGCGAGACGCGGGTGATCTCCGGCAAGGTCGAACGCTTCGGCTCGGAGATCCAGATCGTCCACCCCGCCCTCGTGGTGACCGAGGACGAGGCGTCGGACATGGCGCTCGTCGAGCCGGTTTATCCGCTTACGGCCGGGCTCACCGCAAAGGTCATGCGGCGCGCGGTCGAGGGCGCCCTCACCTTTGTTCCCGAGCTACCGGAATGGATCCCGGGCGATCTGCGCGGGACACATGGCTGGCCGGCGTTCCGGCCGGCGGTGAAAGCCTTGCACGCTCCGCAGCAGGCGTCAGCGCTGGAAGCCGACGCCCCGGAGCGGGAACGCCTTGCCTTCGACGAGATATTCGCTCGTCAGCTGGCCCTGCAGATCGTCCGGGCCCGCCGCCGCGCCCAGCCCGGACGAGCGCTGGCCAGTGATGGCACGGCCGTCGAAGCGGTCCTCGCTGCCGCACCGTTCAAGCCGACCGGGGCCCAGCTCCGCGCCTTCAAGGAAATCCGGTCCGATCTGGGTTCCGAGGCACGCATGACCCGTTTGCTGCATGGCGATGTCGGGGCTGGCAAGACCTTTGTCGCGGCCCTTGCCGCCGCCCATGCCGCCGGTGCCGGGGTGCAGACCGCGATCATGGCACCGACCGAGATCCTCGCCCGCCAGCACGGCAAGACCCTGACCGCGATGCTGGAACCGGCCGGCCTGTCGGTTGTGGCCCTGACAGGGCGCGACAAGGGCAAGGCCCGGGCTGCCATTCTAGAGCAAATGGCCTCCGGATCGGTGGATGTCGTTTGCGGCACCCATGCCCTCTTCCAGGATGGTATCGAGTTTTCCGATCTCGGCCTGGTGGTGATCGATGAGCAGCACCGCTTTGGTGTCTCCGACCGTATGCGGCTGACCTCCAAGGGCCGCCGTCCGGACACGCTGGTGATGACCGCCACACCCATCCCGCGCACCCTGTCCCTGTCCGTCTATGGCGATCTGGACGTGTCCCGCCTCGACGAGAAACCGGCCGGACGCATCCCGCCGGATACCCGCCTGGTTTCGATGGAACGGCTCGATGAGGTGGTCGAAGGCGTGCGCCGCGCCATCGGACGCGGTGACCGGGTCTACTGGGTCTGCCCGCTGGTCGAAGAGAGCGAGATGTCCGAGCTGTCGGCAGCGGAGGACCGCTGGCGCCATTTGCGGGCCGTTCTGGGCGATGATCGCGTCGGCCTGCTGCATGGCCGCATGAAGCCGGCCGAGAAGGAAGAGATCGCGACCCGCTTCCGCGCGGGCGAGATGGATGTGCTGGTCGCGACCACCGTGATCGAGGTCGGGGTCGATGCGCCCGACGCCACGGTGATGATCATCGAGCACGCCGAGCGTTTCGGCCTCGCCCAGCTGCATCAGCTGCGTGGCCGGGTCGGGCGGGGCGACAAGCCCTCCTCCTGCCTGCTGCTCTACAAGGCGCCGCTCGGGGATACCGCGCGGGCGCGCCTGGAGATGATGCGCGAGACCGATGATGGTTTCAGGATTGCCGAGGAGGACTGGCGCCTGCGCGGTGCCGGTGACCCGCTCGGGCTGCGACAGAGCGGTCTGCCGCATTTCCGGCTCGCCGATCTCGAACAGCACTCAGCCCTGATCGAGCTGGCCAATGATCATGCCCGCCTGATCGTCCATCAGGATCCGGAGCTGAAGGGCGAAGCCGGCGAAGCCCTTCGCACCCTGCTCTACCTGTTCGACCATGACCAGGGCGTGCGCTTTCTGCGCTCGGGCTAGCCCTGCCCGGTGACTTCCGGCGGCAGGGTCGCCTTGACCTCGTCGGGCAATTTGTCCGGCGTCACCATGCCGAAAGAGATGATCAGCTTGGCCGCTTCCTCGACGGTCATATCGACATGGATCGTGTTGGAACGCGGGGTGTAGAGCAAAAAGCCGGAGGTCGGGTTGGGCGTGGTCGGGACAAACAACGCGACCACATCCTCGCTGATCTTGCGCTTCAGGTCGCCTTGGCCGTGCGCCGACACGAAGGCGACGACATAGAGCCCTTTCATCGGATATTCGATCAGCACCACTTCCTTGAAGGAATTGGCTTTTCCGGAAAACACGGTCTCCATGATCTGCTTCAGCGCGCCATAGACATTGCGCACCAGCGGCACGCCGTTGAGGATGCGGTCGCCAATCCCGAACAGGGTCCGGCCGAAAATGTTGGCCGCCAGGGCGCCGAGCGCCGTGAGCAGCAGCACCGCGATCAGCACGCCGAGGCCCGGAATGGTGAAATCGGCGGGCAGATAGGTCTCCGGATTGTAGCGGGCCGGGATCAGGGGCTTGACCACATTGTCGACGAAGCCGACGAATGACACGATCAGGTAGAAGGTCACGCCGAGGGGCGTGGCGATCACGATGCCGGTTAGGAAACTGTTGCGAAGCCAGCGAAACATGGCGATCCCGTCCAAATGACGCCCGATGGGCGTTGACACTACCCCCCGGCAGCCGGGTCAGCATAGGGTAAGGCAAATGGGTCGCCAATCACCCCGCCGCAAAGCTTGCAGGCGCGTTGAGTAACGAGGGACGTTCAAGAAGATGCTCGCGAACCCGATCACGATCGCGCGGTGGATGATTGTCGCCGGCATTGCCGGGCTGCTGGTCATTGCCGCCCTGGCGAGCTGGTTCCTGCGCGACCAGATTTTCCAGACATTCCAGGACCCGGGCGAGCCTTTCCAGACCTATACCCCGCCCCCCGGTGTCGACTATGCCGAGGCCGAAGCCTGGTATGCGACCGGCACGTTCAGCGATCGTGACGAGCCGGCCGTCTTCTTCGTGCACCCCACGACCTATTCCGGCGGCGCGAACTGGAATGCCCAGCTCGACAAGGCCAGCGCCAATCGCGCCGTGACCGAGATTGCGATGCCGAACTATGCCGCGCCCTTCGCCCGGTCGGGGGTGTTGTTCGCCCCGCGTTATCGGCAGGCCGCGCTGTACGCCTTCATGAACAATCGCGAGGACAGCGTCCAGGCACGGCTGTTTGCCTATCAGGATATCGAGCGGGCCTTCGATTCATTCCTCGAGCGGATCGGGACCGAAAGGCCGATCATTCTGGCCGGGGTTGGCCAGGGCGGGTTCCACACGCTCGGCCTCCTGCTCAACCGGGTGTCGGAAGCCCCGGCCCTGCGGGATCGCCTGGTCGCGGCTTACATCATCGACACACCGGTGCCGCTCGATCTCTTCGCCGAGGCGCTCGCCGCGACCCCGCCCTGCGAGACGCCGGAAGATGTCCGGTGCGTCTATGGTTATGGCTATGCGCAGCCGGACGAGGACGACCGGATCCGGATCCTGACGGAGCGCACGATGAGCTGGACGCCGCAGCGCGACCTGGCCTTCGTCGAAGGGCGGGGCCTGCTCTGCGTCAATCCCATTCTGGGCACGCGCTCCAGCGAATATGCCTCGGCCCGCCAGCATCGCGGCGGCGTCGCGGCCGAGGGCCTGCCCCCGGACACGACCCCGGCCCCGATCCCGGGCCAGACCGGCGCCCAGTGCGCCGATGGCATCCTGTTTGTGGACGAGCCGCGTCATCGCGATCTGCAAAGACCGCACCGGCTGGCGGAAGATTTCCGCGAGCCACCGTTCAACCTCTTCTATGAGGATCTGCGCATTGATGTGGCCCAGCGTGCCTTTGCGCTGACCAGCATCCTGCAGGAAGAGCGACGCTGGGCGCCGCCGCTTCAGATCATCGAGGAGGTCGAGGACGCGCCGGTGGTTCGGATCCCGGACCGGCGCGAATTCTGAGAGCCTAGTAGCCTTTGGCGAGAGCGTCGAATTCCAGCAGACGCTTCACCAGCGCCTCGAATTCATTCAGCGGCACCATGTTCGGGCCATCCGACGGGGCATTGTCCGGATCCGGATGGGTTTCCATGAAGACGGCGGCGACACCGATCGAGACGGCGGCGCGGGCCAGGGTCGGCACGAATTCACGCTGACCACCCGACGACGCCCCCTGTCCGCCCGGTTGTTGAACGGAGTGGGTCGCATCAAACACGACCGGCGCGCCGAACTGTGCCATGATCGGCAGGGAGCGCATGTCGGAAACCAGCGTATTGTAGCCAAAGCTCGCCCCGCGCTCGCACGCCATGATGTTGGGGTTGCCGGCTGCGGCGATCTTCTCGATCACGTTCTTCATGTCCCAGGGGGCCAGGAACTGGCCCTTCTTGACGTTGATCGGTTTGCCCGTCTGGGCGGCGGCGATCAGCAAATCGGTCTGGCGGCACAGGAAAGCCGGGATCTGGAGAATGTCGACCGCCGTCGCGGCAATGCGCGCCTGCTCTTCACTGTGGACATCGGTGAGCACCGGCAGACCGCTGGTTTCGCGGATTTCCGCGAAAACCGGCAGTGAGGCTTCAAGCCCAAGCCCACGCTGGGCGTTGATGCTGGTCCGGTTCGCCTTGTCGAAGGAGGTCTTGTAGATCAGGCCGATATTCAGGCGGTCGGCGATCTCGCGCAGCTGGGCGGAGACTTCCAGCCCGTGTTGCCGGCTTTCCAGCTGGCAAGGTCCGGCGATCATGGTCAGCTTGCGGTCATTACCGATCTCGATCGGGGACTGGCCGGGACGCGGGATGGAAATGACGGAATTGACCTGGCTCACGGGGAGTCTCCTTGTCGAAACGGACGCAGTCGCCACCGGGTGCAGTCAGGACCGACTGACACCGGAATGATCCGATATCGGGTCAGTCACGTACCGGGACAAGGCCCTTATTCAGCGGCAGGACAGGAATGGCAAGTTCAACCGCCACCGGAACGGCTCTGGTCTGGTTCCGACGGGATCTCCGCTTGAGCGATAATCCCGCGCTGCACGCGGCTGTGCGCAGCGGGCGTCCGCTTGTCTGCGTCTATATCCACGAAACCGGGACCGATACGGCGCTGGCAGCCGGTGCCGCGTCTCGCTGGTGGCTGCACCACTCCCTTGGGCGTCTTGCCGCGGCGATCAACGCGATTGGCGGCAAACTGCTATTGCGCCACGGCGAAGCCGACGCAGTTCTCCCTGCCCTGTGTGAAGAAGCCGACTGCGCCGAGGTGTTCTGGAACCGGTCCGACACGATCGCCGTCGACGCGCGGGATTGCGCGCTGGCGAGCCAGCTTGCTGATCAAGGGGTGAAGGCACGCGGTTTTCGGGCCGGAACGCTGATTGATCCGGAGACCCATCTCAATGGATCCGGCTCTGCCTACAAGGTGTTCACACCGTTCTGGAAAGCGGCCCTTCGGACCCTGGAACCGCGGACACCCCTGCCAGCTCCGACGTCCCTTGAACCGGGTCCGAACCTGCCGAGCGATACCCTAAAGGATTGGGCGCTTCTGCCGGTCGCGCCAGACTGGGCCGCCGCATTTTCTGACGACTGGACGCCCGGGGAAGCCGGCGCCCACGCCCGGCTCGATGACTTCCTTGCCGGCCCCCTGCCGGATTATCCGGTCGATCGCGACCGTCCGGACCTGGAGGGCACGTCGCGCCTCTCGCCACACCTTGCCTGGGGCGAGATCTCGCCGCGCACCATCTGGCACCGCGCGCGTGATCATGCGGACCGGGGCGGCGCCTATCAGCCCACCGAGAAATTCCTCTCTGAAGTCGGCTGGCGGGACTTTGCGATCTATCTCGCGAAACATTTCGGAGATTTCCGGAATGACAACTTCAGCCGCCAGTTCGATCACTTCCCCTGGCGCGACAATCCTGCCGGACTCGAAGCCTGGAAGCGCGGTCAGACCGGGGTGCCGATCGTTGATGCGGCCATGCGTCAGTTGTGGGCGACCGGGTGGATGCACAACCGACCCCGCATGATCGTGGCCTCCTTCCTGATCAAGCATCTGGGCGTGCACTGGCGCGACGGCATGGCCTGGTTCGAGGACACGCTGGTCGATGCCGACCTCAATGTGAACGCAGCCAGCTGGCAATGGGTCGCCGGGTCTGGCGCCGATGCGGCGCCCTATTTCCGGGTCTTCAATCCGGTCACACAAGGCGAGAAGTTCGACCCGGACGGCGCTTATGTCCGCCGCTGGGTGCCGGAATTGTCAGGGCTCAAGGGCAAGGCGATCCACGCCCCCTGGACCCAGCCGGCCGGCGTTCTGGCGATGGCCGGGGTCACTTTGGGCAAAACCTATCCCGCGCCGGTGATTGACCTGAAGCACGGCCGGGAGATGGCGCTGGACGCCTATCAGGCCATGAAGGCGGCCGCCGACGCGGCATCCCCTGACGCCTAGGCGTTGCGCAGCCGATATTGGATATTCTGGTTGTCGATGGTGAAGGCGCAGCCGACCCAGCGGCCGGTCTCGTCATACCAGAGGTCGACGGAGAGCGTACCCGTCATCCGCAAATGCCGGGCCATCACCGGGCCCGCCTCGGTCTCGACTTCGCTCATGCCCAGATCCTCGATCTCGACCGGCATCGGCTCGCCCGTCTCGGTGTTCAGAACCGCTGGCAGGCCGGCCATGTAGCCGGACCAGTGACTGGACGGTACGAGCGGGTCGATCGTCTCGCCATCCTTGACGAAACGTCCCTCGGCGTCGCGCACCAGGCTGAAACGCTGACGACGACCTTCATTCAGAGTCTCGGCGGTCATGCTGACCAGCTCGCCCTCATTCCAGACCTCCTCGGCGTCGTGCTCATAGCGGAACACGGTGACCGGTCCGAAGCCGACACGTAGCTCGATATCGATGTCGACCTCGAGCTGGCCATCCTGACGTTCCGTGAAGCGGACCGCGTGCTCACCGAAGGCCGAGCCGTTACGGTAAACATCGAAGACCACATCCCGAGGCGCTTCCGCCGCAGCGGCAGCAGTGCCGAGGACCAGCGTGACGATGGCCGAAAAAGCGGGGGCCAGATAGGCGGGGCGAAGCAGCGATGTGATTTGGGTCATGGTGAAGATACGTAGCGCTTTCGCAACCGGATTGCAGCCCTTGCCATTTTCCCTCTCATCCGCGACACCCGAAACTCGGGATCGCGGCATTCGGCCGGGATTCCAGCCAAGACCCGGAGATTTGCCCGTGCACCCTGCCCGCAGCGTTATCGACCTGATTGGCCACACCCCGCTCCTGCGCCTGAACAAGGCGTCCGACGTGACCGGCTGCGAAATCCTCGGCAAGGCCGAGTTTCTCAATCCGGGCGGGTCCATCAAGGACCGCGCGGCCCTCGGAATCATCCGGGCCGCCGAAGCCAGCGGAGCCCTACGGCCCGGCGGCACGATCGTGGAAGGCACGGCGGGCAATACCGGTATCGGCCTGGCGCTTGTCGGCGCTGCGCTGGGCTATCGGGTCGTGATCGTCTTCCCGCGCACCCAGTCGAAGGAGAAAAAGGACGCGATCCGGCTGCTCGGTGCCGAACTGATCGAGGTCGACGCCGTGCCCTATGCGAATCCGGCCCACTATGCCCGCTATTCCGGCACCCTCGCCGCCGAGCTCGACAAGACCGAGCCGAACGGCGCGATCTGGGCCAACCAGTTCGACAATGTCGCCAATCGCGATTTCCACGCGGCGACCACCGCCCAGGAAATCTGGGACCAGACCGAAGGCACGGTTGACGGTTTCATCTGCGCGGTTGGATCCGGCGGGACGCTGGGCGGCGTCTCCAACGGGCTGAAAGCCCGGCGCGAAAGCATCCAGATCGGTCTCGCCGATCCGGGCGGAGCCGCGCTCTATGGCTTCTATCACGACGGCGAACTGAAAGCGGAAGGCACCTCGATCACGGAAGGGATCGGGCAGAGCCGGATCACGGCCAATCTCGAGGGCATCAAGGTCGACCACGCCTATCGCATCAGCGACCAGGAAGCCCTGCCGATCATCTTTGACCTGACGCAGCATGACGGGCTGTGCCTGGGCGGCTCGTCCGGCGTCAATATCGCCGGGGCCATGCACCTGGCCCGTGATCTCGGACCGGGCCACACCATCGTCACGATCCTCTGCGACCACGGCGCGCGCTACCAGTCCAAACTCTACAATCCGGACTTCCTGCGCGAAAAGGGCCTGCCCGTCCCGGCCTGGCTCGACTGATGCCGGCTTCGCTGATCTCCGCAGCCGAGGCGATGGCCGCTCATGGCGAACCCGACATCGTCTTCCTCGATGGCAGCTGGACCTTTCCCGGCGGTCCGCAGCACGGCGCTGCGGGCTTCATACCGGGCAGCCGCCTGTTCGACATCGACACGGTCAAGGACCCTGCCAATCCGCTGCCGCACATGCTCCCCGATGCCGACGACTTCACCCGCCATGCCCGTGAACGCGGCCTCAATACCGATACCCGCCTGATCGTCTATGACCGCTACGGGCTGTTCAGCGCCGCCCGGGTCTGGTGGATGTTCCGGGCCATGGGCCATCGGTCCATCGCCGTGCTCGATGGCGGCCTGCCCGCCTGGATCGAGGCTGGCGGGAAGGTTTCAAAGGCGCCCGCAACGCATTGGGAACTGGGAAATTTTACCGCTCACTACCAGCCCGGACTCGTCGCCGATCGCCGCGCTGTCGAAGCCGCCATCCGTTCTGGCGACAGCCAGATCCTTGATGCCCGCGGCAAGGCCCGTTTTGCCGCCCGGGTCCCGGAACCCCGCGAGGGCATGCGCAGTGGCCACATGCCCGGCGCTCGCAACCTCCCTTTCACGAGCCTGCTGGATGAACGCGGACGCCTGATGATCGATGCCGCCCGCTTTGACGCCGCCGGGGTGGAGCGGGGCAAGCCCGTGATCACCACCTGCGGCTCTGGTGTCACCGCTTGCATTCTGTCGCTGGCGCTGGATTGTCTGGGTCAGCCATCGGCCGTCTATGATGGCTCCTGGAGCGAATGGGGCAGCCGTCCCGACACCGAGATAGAGACAGGACGCGCGACGCCATGAAGGACGAAACCAAACTCACCCGCCTCGGTCGCCCCCATGATGAGCGCGGCCAGGTCAATCCGTCCGTCGCCCGGGGCTCGACCATGCTCGCCCCGTCCGCCGCTGCGCTCTATGATTTTCCGCCCGGTCGCAAGCATTACGGCCGGGTCGGACTGGAGACCCATGATGCGCTGCGCTCGGCGCTGAGCGAGCTGCAGGGCGGCGCCGGTTGCGCCCTCACCTCGTCCGGCCTGATGGCCAACACCTTGTCCATCCTCGCCGCGACCGAAGCCGGCGGCGAAGTGCTGGCGGCCGATTGCATCTACGGACCGGTGCGCAACTTCCTGCTCAACACCTTGTCCCGCTATGGCGTGAAGACCCGCTTCTTTGCCCCGCGCATGGGCGCCGAGATTGCCGATCTCATCACCGACGACACCCAGGCCATCCTGCTTGAGAGCCCGGGCTCGCTGACCATGGAGATGCAGGACGTTCCGGCGATTGCCCGGGTCGCCCGCGAAAAAGGCGTGATCACCATTATCGACGACACCTGGAGCGCCGGCCTGACCTTCAAGCCGCTGCAGCTCGGTGTCGATTATGCCGCCCAGGCCCTGACCAAATATGTCGGCGGGCATTCAGACCTGCTGATGGGGGCTGTTGTGGCGCGCGACGAGGCCCTGTTCCAGCGCCTGCAGACCACCGAGCGTGCCTTCGGCTTTCATACCGGTCCGGACGATGCCTATCTGGCCCTGCGCGGCTTGCGCTCGATGAGCCTGCGGATGCAGCGCAGCGCGGACAGCAGCCTGGTCATCGCCGACTGGCTTGCCGCGCGTCACGAGGTCGGAGCCATCCGCCATCCGGCTCGGACAGACCACCCCGATCATGCCATCTACGCCCGCGACTTCACCGGCGCCTGCGGCCTGTTCGCGTTTGAAGTGCCCGGCTGGGACATTGCGACGTCGGAACGCTTCCTCGATGCACTGGAGCTGATCGGCATGGGCTTTTCCTGGGGCGGCTTCGAAAGCCTCGCCATCCATTGCGACCCGCAGCTCAAGCGCACCAAGACCGCGCACAAGCATGACGGCGCCCTGATCCGTCTCTCGATCGGCATGGAAGCCCCGGAAGACCTGATCGCGGACCTGGAGCGCGGGTTTGCAGCGGTCGCCGCCGCACGCTGAGCAAACGCCAGCGACAGGCGCACGGTGACCTGCCGTCAGGTCCGCCAAATCCGGCCCCCGCAGGGTCCGCACTCACCGCCGCGCGTCAGGCGGTCAGCCCGCCCCATCGGCGGGGTTCGCGCAGCGAACTGCCATGAGAGAAAAAACCGGCTGACAAAGAAACTGGCGCTTCCGGCAGGACTCGAACCTGCAACCATCCGCTTAGAAGGCGGGCGCTCTATCCGGTTGAGCTACGGAAGCGGAAATCGGGCGCGGTGGCGCTAGTGCGACCAGGGCTGCTTGCGGTCAGCCGAGAAATTGTCGGCATAGGACTTGGCGTAGCGCTTGGGCTCTTGCGGCTCGACGAGCTGGAACGGGATGCCCTGGCGCTTGGCATAGGCGATCGCTTCGTCCTGGCTTTCAAAGTTCAGCTTGATCTGGCCGCGCATGTCGGACGAGGACGTCCAGCCCATCAGCGGCTCGGGACGCTTGGCCATCTCCGGCGAGAATTCGAGCACCCATCTCTTGCTCTTGCCACGACCGGATTGCATTGCAGTGCGCGCGGGACGGTAGATCTTCGCGAACATTCGCCTCTCCCAATCAAATCCTCGACAAGCCCGGCAGGGCTCGGCTCAAATTGTTTCCGTTTGAGCATCCGGAAAACTGGTCGGGGCGGCAAGATTCGAACTTGCGACCCTTCGCTCCCAAAGCGAATGCGCTACCAGACTGCGCCACGCCCCGACTGACTGCCCTTATGTAAGCGCTTCCCGCTTAAGGCAAGCCTACTGCGCCTCCTCCGGCGCTTCCTGTGCAGCGTCCATGTCCGGCTCGGTCAGTTCGGCGGCTGCTTCCTCGGGGAAGAAGGGGTGATAGACGCGGTCGCCAGGCCGCAGCCCCATGGCGATGGCCTGGCCAGCGCCCAGCTCGATCACGCCCGAGACCGTCGCTTCGGACGACAGGCTGCGCCGCGATTCGGCCTGGGCGTAAGCGATGATCTTCACGATGCGGCCGGCCTCGTTGACATAGAGGATATCAAGATCGACCAGCGTATTGCGCATCCACATGGAGGCCGGCTCGGCCGGGACGTACTGGAACAGCATGCCGGTGCCCGGCTCGATACTATCACGCCACATCAGGCCGCGCTGCTGCTGCTCCGGCGTGGCGGCGATTTCCGCCATGATCACATGCTCATCGCCCGTGGCGGTGACGAAGCGCACAGGCTCGGGGCCACCGAAACTGATCGCGGCGTCCTGCGCGGTCGGGTCCGAGACGATTGGGGATGCGGCTTGCTGCGCCGAAACAGCGGCAGCAAGGCCAAGAGCCAGAAGGCTGGAAAGGATCAGGGTTCGCATGCCGCGAAGCTAGCCGCGCGTCCGGGATGGTGCAACGGGCAAACGCAAGCTGCCCTGACCCCGGACAATCGGCCGGATCGTCGGCCCGGATCGTCGGCCCGGATCGTCGGCCCGGATCGTCGGCCCGGATCGTCGGCCCGGGTCATCGACAAGAAGACCCGAGGTCAGCTTGAGCCGGCGACCTTGATCTCGGCAGCCAGCGCTCCCTTGGGACCTTCGACACAGCGCACGTCGAGCCGGTCACCTGGCTGAATGTCCTCGAAGCCGGCGCGGCGCAGGGTCGCGGCGTGCAGGAACACATCGCCCTCGACAGCATCACAGGTGACGAAACCATAGCCACGCAAGGCGTCGAACCACTTCACCACCGCCGGATTGAACGGTGCGCTGGAGACGGCATAGGGATGAAAACGGCGTGGGCGGGCTTCGGCTTCGGTATCACCGCCGCTCATTTCAACCAGCTCGACGGCCTGACGGCCCTTGTCACCCTGGACGGCCTTGCAGATCACCTTGGCGTTGGGAAGCGCCGGCCCCTGTCCGAACCGTCTGAGACAACTGGCATGCAGGAGGATGTCTCCCTGCCCGTCGATTGCATCAATAAACCCGTAGCCCCGAGCCGGATCATACCATTTCACCCGGCCTTCGAGCTCAAGCATCTCTGTGTCTTCAAAGACTTCGTGAGCCAAAACCATTCTGTCACTCGCTTAAACAACCCTCAGGCGAATGATTGTTACACAAAGCGGGAAGTTAAGAGAAGGTGAATCGGGAAACTGCTCGCCGCATATTTTATCAAGATGTTGTTCTTGCGATAAGTTCTCAGGACAACAACCACAACATTTAGTGTTTCGAAGCTGAGCGCCACGCAACCTGATGCGGTCCAGATGAAATTTCGGTAATACTGAGATTTCTCGCGTGAGGGGAATTTTCAGCTGTCATTGAGACCCTGAAATGTCCGAAAATGACGCTGAGTGCGGCGCTCGATCCGGCCATCAGCGGCCGACAGGTCAGCTCCAGCTCAGCTCCGGGCCAGCTCTGCCTGCAGGCGTTCCGCAGCGGCGAGCTGCTCGACCGCAGCGGACGAGCGGTAAATGGCGGAGTTGGAGGCGTGTTCGGAGCATTCCACCGACTCAACCCAGCACCGGCCACCGGTCGCCGCTGCCACGATTTCGGAGGCCTTGTGGAAGGCCAGTTCGGCCATCCGCTCACAGCTGGTCCCCTCGACAATACGGACGCGGGCCAGTCCCTGCTCACCCAAGGCCTCGAGGACCGGTCGCTGGGGATCATCGGCGGCGACCAGCAAGGTGTGGTCAAACATGTCGTGGAGCCAGTCCTTGATCGGACCGAAGCCGCCCTTGCCGAAATCCAGAACCCAGCCGCGCTTGTCGAGCTGTTCGGCGGCGAAGACGAAATTGAAACCGAAGGAATAGCCGTGCAGCAGCGCGCAATGGCTGTCGGCAGCCCATTGCCGCGAGCAGCAGGACAGGCCGCGCTCATTGCCGTAGGATTTGGTGGACAGATGGGCCATGCCCTGGTTCTCCGGTTCGCAATTCGGTGTGGGCCTATAGCCTGCAGGCCGCGCCGACGCAAACCCGCCCCGCCGACAGCATCACGACAACCCGCCCGGCAGCGCGATGCGCCCGGGCGTTCGAAGCCATCCGTATGGGGAGAAACATCGTGGCAGTCCCTAGGGGAATCGAACCCCTCTTTCCAGGTTGAAAACCTGGCGTCCTAACCGATAGACGAAGGGACCGCAGCGATGTGAGGGCCGTCGTATAGAAAAGCCTGAGCGACCTTGCAAGCGGGATTTCTGCAAAATCTCATTCAGCAGCAGTCGCCAGATCTTCCAAGTGCAGCTGGACCCGCTCGCGGCCCTGCCAGGTGTCGAGCTTGAGCCGGCCAAACGCGTGATACAGGTCGGGTCCGGCCGCCAGCAAAGCCTCTCCCAGAGGCGTGTCTGCACAGCGAAAACTGATCCCGTCCACGCGTCGGCCGTCAAGATCACTCAAGGTAAAGCGGACATGGTCGGTGCCCACGCGCTTGGCAAAACTGACCCGCATGCGCGGCAGGACAAAACGCGGCTCGGCATTGCCCTGGCCGAAAGGCCCGGCCCGCTCGAGCATATGGGCCAGCTCGGGGGTGATGCCCGAGGCCGAGAGGACCCCGTCTGCCTTCAGCGCCATGTCATCGGCGGCGGCGGCCAGTTCAGGCGCGAGCCGCGCGTCGAGAAAGGCCACAAGTTCGGTGATCCGGTCGGGATCGACACTCAGCCCGCCGGCCATGGCGTGCCCGCCGCCCGATATCAGGAGGCCGGCCTCACGCGCGGCGGCGATGGCGCCGCCAAGATTGACCCCGGGGACCGAGCGTCCGGAGCCCTTGCCGATCGGCGGACTCGCTGTTCGGTCGATCCCGATCACGATCACCGGCTTGTCGAATCGCTCCTTGAGACGGCCGGCAACAACGCCGATCACCCCGGGATGCCAGCCCTCGCCCGCAGCCACCAGAATCGCGCGGTCACTGGCTTGCGCTGTGAGCTGGGCTGTGGCGGCGTCGAGAACGTCGGCCTCGATGCCCCGCCGTTCGGCATTGAGCGCGTCCAGCTCCCCCGCAATACGCCGCGCGAGGGCTTCATCCTGCGTCGTCAGCAAGGTCGCGCCCAGATCGGACTTTCCGACCCGGCCGCCGGCATTGATGCGCGGGCCGATCAGAAACCCGGCATGATAGGTGGTGGCCTCGCCTTCGACACCCGACGTCTCGGCCAGACAGCGCAGGCCGAGATGTCGCCAGCCACTCATCGCCTTGAGACCCTGGGCGGTGATGGCCCGATTGATCCCGGTCAGAGGCACGACATCGCAAATCGTGCCGAGGGCCGCCAGGTCGATCCAATCGAGCAGGCTCGGCTCATTGTCGGCAGTGATGGTGCCGCGGCGCCGGCCTTCCCGGTTGAGGGCGGCGAGAAAGATGAAGGTGACGCCGGCGGCCGCCAGATGTCCGCAGCCGGAGTGATCATCGGGCCGATTCGGATTGACCAGGGCGGCGGCCGGCGGCATCGCATCGTCCATCAGGTGATGGTCGATCACGATCACGTCGAGGCCGATCCCGGCGGCATGGGCCAGCGCTGCATGGGCTGCGGCGCCACAATCGACAGTGATCACCAGCTCGGCCCCGCGCTGCTGCAAGGTCTCGAAGGCGGCGCCGGAGGGGCCATAGCCCTCCTCGATCCGGTCCGGCACATAGATCTCGGCGCTGCGGCCGAAATGCCGGAAATAGCGGATCAGCTGAGCCGCGGATGTCGCGCCGTCGACATCATAATCGGCAAACACCGCCATCGGGCGATCCGCCTCGATCGCGTCCCAGACCAGACCGGCGGCCTTGTCCATGTCGGCAAAGTCGGACGGATCGGGAAAACTGTCGCGCAGCCGCGGTGTCAGGAAACCCGCCGCGGCGTCGGCGCTGATGTCCCGACCGGCCATCACGCGGGCCAGTGCGTCGGGAATGCCTTGTTGCCGCGCGATCGTGACGACTGCGGTCTCGTCCGCGGCGCGCAGGCGCCAGCGCTTGCCACAAAGCGAACGGCTCACCCCCAGAAGTGGAGGTGAGCCGATGTTTTCAGTCAGCGCTTCATCAAGCATGGCACCATCAATCAGCTCGCCGGTCGGGCCGACCGGATACGGCGGATCGAATGATCGGCTGAGTCGAGCAAAAGCGTATGGGTGTGGACCATGCCGCCTTCGGTGCGGACGCCGTCAACCAGATCACCGTCGGTCACGCCCGCCGCCACGAAGAGGCAATGGCTGGCGGCCAGCTCGGCGACATCATATTTGCGATCGAGATCGGTCACGCCGACACGGGCCGCACGGGCACGCTCGTCATCATTGCGGAAAACCAGGCGCGCCTGCATCTGGCCGCCAATGCAGCGCAGGGCCGAGGCCAGCAGCACGCCTTCAGGCGCCCCGCCCTGGCCGATATACATGTCGACGCCGGCGCCGAGGCCAGCCGTTCCCATGCCGCCGGCAACATCGCCATCGGGGATCAGACGGATGCGCCCGCCCGCGGCCTTGACGCCGTCCATGATCGGCTGATGGCGCTCGCGTTCGAGAATGCAGACGGTGATCGCCGAGGTGTCGACGCCCTTGGCTTTCGCCAGGTTGCGGACATTCTCCTCGGCCGACGCATCAAGGTCGACAACCGCGGCCGGCAGGCCCGGGCCAACAGCGATCTTGTCCATATAGGTATCGGGTGCATGCAGCAGGCCGCCGCGCAGTGCGAAGGAGACCAGGACCAGCGCATTGGCCTGCCCCTTGGCGGTCAGGGACGTGCCTTCAAGCGGGTCGAGGGCAATGTCGATCTCGGGACCTTCACCGGTGCCGACTTCTTCACCGATGAACAGCATCGGGGCTTCATCACGCTCGCCCTCGCCGATCACGATCCGACCGCGCATCGGCATCGCATTGAGCCCGGTCCGCAGCGCATCCACAGCGGCCTGGTCTGCAAGTTCCTTCTCGCCGCGGCCAATCCAGCCGGAGGCCGCCACAGCAGCACTTTCGGCCGCACGAACAGCCTGGAAGGCCAGATTGGTCAGGGCTTGCGTATCGCTCATCTCGTCGTCCTCAAATCCCTGGCCGGCAGTCCCATGACCAGGTCGGTTGTCTGTTATTGTTGCGGCGGCTGGGTCCGCGTCTGACCGTCCGCCAAAAAGTCTGTCGCCGACCCACGCTGGTTGTCCGCCTCGAGCCGATTGGCGTCCGCTTCCATTTCGGCCTTCTGGACCATCAGTCGGCGGGCCGCTTCGTCCATGGCCGCAGCCTCACCGGCCGGCAAGGATGTTACCGGTATCACTGCTGGTGCACTGCGTCCATTCTCGGCACTCTGAAGCCGGTCCTCGACCCAGTCCGGATTGTCAGTATTCGGGCCCGGCATGTCGATCACGGCGCAGCCGCTGACCAAGAGGGTGATGGACAGGGCGATCAGGACATGTTGCATGAGATCTCCTCGCGCTGGACGCGCGTCGCGCTTTCTATACGCTGATGAGGGTCTGAGTCACCCGTTGATAACAAGGGATAATCATGAGCGAGAAAACGGGAAAGGGCAAAAGCGATCCGGCCCAGTTTGACTGGGCGAACCTGTCCGGGAAAGAACTCGAGACGCTCGAGCACCTGTCGCGCAACCTGATGCAAACCTCGCTAAAGTCCCAGCGATTGATGTCCGACGTCATGCGCAAGGCGCTGGAGGGCGACCCCGTCCTGCCAAACGCCGACCCGTTTCACTCCGCCCCCGAATTCCAGGAAGTCTGGAACAAGATCGCCGGCCAACCGGATCTGATGATGCGGGCCCAGGCCGATCTGATGAAAGGCTATATCGATCTCT
Source organism: Maricaulis maris (assembly GCF_036322705.1). Taxonomy (NCBI): domain Bacteria; kingdom Pseudomonadati; phylum Pseudomonadota; class Alphaproteobacteria; order Maricaulales; family Maricaulaceae; genus Maricaulis; species Maricaulis maris. Next base: position 1,409,836 of record NZ_AP027270.1, on the reverse strand, counting down.
GGTCGAACACGACCAAGCGGATGATGGGCGGCCCCGCCGACTCCAAGCCGGCGATCGAGCCGGAGCCCGGCGACAAGCGCTGGCGCTCCGCCGACTGGTCGGAAAACCCCGTCTTCGACGCGCTCAAGCAGTCCTACCTGCTGAACCAGCATTTCATGATGGGTCTGGTTGGCAGTGTCGACGGCGTTGACGAACGCACCAAGCGCAAGGTCGAATTCCTGACCCGGATGATGACCGATGCCCTGTCGCCGACCAATTTCGCGCTGACCAATCCGGACGTGCTGCGGGAGACCATGCAGAGCCAGGGCGAGAACCTCACCCAAGGACTCGAAAACCTCATCGACGACCTGATGGCCGGCGATGGCCGCCTCGCCCTCAGCCAGACCGACATGAACGGCTTCGAGGTCGGCAAGGACATGGCCACCGCCCCGGGCGAGGTCGTGTTCGAAAATGACCTGATGGAGCTGATCCAGTACGCGCCGGCGACCGAGACCGTGAAGGCACGCCCGCTGCTGATTGCCCCGCCCTGGATCAACAAGTTCTACATCATGGACCTGCGCGAGAAGAATTCCATGATCCGCTGGCTGACCCAGCAAGGCTTCACGGTTTTCCTGATTTCCTGGGTCAATCCGGGTCCGGAACTGAAGGACAAGACCTTCGAGGACTACATGCATGAGGGCCTGTTCGCGGCCCTGCATGCGATCGAGGCGGCGACCGGCGAGACGTCGGTCAACGCGGTCGGCTATTGCGTCGCCGGCACGCTGTTGTCGTCTGCCCTCGCCTGGCTTGAAGCGGAAGGCCAGTCCGACCGCATCGCCTCGGCGACCTTCTTTGCCGCGCAGTCGGACTTCGAGAAGGCCGGCGACCTGCTGATCTTCATCGATGATATCTGGCTCAAGGAAATCGAGCGCATCATGGACAGCCAGGGCGGTGTGCTCGACGGCCGCTCTATGGCCGACACCTTCAACCTGCTGCGCTCCAATGATCTGGTCTGGTCCTTCGTGGTCAACAACTATCTGCTCGGCCGCCAGCCCCAGGCGTTCGACCTGCTGTTCTGGAATGCTGACCAGACCCGCATGCCCAAGGCGCTGCACCTCTGGTATCTCGATAATTTCTACAAGAATAACCGTCTCGCAAAGGGTGAGCTGGAGATGGGCGGGCACCGGCTCGACCTCGGCGCCGTGAAGACCCCCGTCTACATTCAGGCGTCACGGGACGACCACATCGCCCCCTACCCCTCAGTCTACCGCGCAGCCCGCCTCTATGGCGGCGAGGCTCGTTTCATGATGGCCGGATCGGGACATATTGCCGGTGTGATCAATCATCCCGATGCCAAGAAATACCAGTACTGGACCAATGACGCGCTGCCCGAGACCGTCGAGGCCTGGATCGACGGCGCCGTCGAGCATCCCGGCTCCTGGTGGGGCGACTGGCGCGACTGGCTGTACGCCCGCTCCGGCGAGGATGTCCCGGCCCGCACGCCGGGCGACGGCAAGCTCAAACTGATCCGCAAGGCGCCGGGCCGAAACGTGATGGTGCGCAGCGACGACGCTGACACAGCCAAGCCCGGGGCGAAGGCGAAGGCCAAGTCTGAAGCCTCGCCCAAGCCCGAGGCCAAATCCACGCCCAAGCCAAAGGCCAAGCCGAAAACCAAGTCCAAACCCAAGGCTGACAGGAGCGCTTGAGCCGCGCCACGGGGTCAGGTCCCGGCGAATTGCAGCGCGACGTAGCGGGCGTAGAGGCCGCCGCGCGCCATCAGCGCGTCATGCGTGCCCTGGTCCACGATCCGGCCGTCTTCCATGACGATGATCCGGTCGGCGGTGCGGACCGTGGCCAGGCGATGGGCGATCACCAGCGTGGTCCGGTCACGGGCCAGCCGCTCGACGGCGGCCTGGATCAGATGCTCGCTCTCCGAATCGAGGGCACTCGTCGCCTCATCCAGCAGCAGCACCGGGGCGTCGCGCAGAATGGCGCGGGCAATCGCGATCCGCTGACGCTGCCCGCCCGACAGGGTCGAGGCCCGCTCCCCGAGCGGCGTCGCATAGCCGTCCGGCAGGGCCATGATGAACTCATGCGCGTTGGCCGCCTTGGCTGCCGCAACAATCTCGGCCTCGCCGACGTCCGGGCGGCCGAAACGAATATTGTCGGCGACACTGCCGGAAAAGAGCGGCGCGTTCTGCTGCACGATAGCCAGTGACTGCCGCAGGCCTTCGATGTCCAGGCTGCGCAAGTCGGCGCCATCCAGCGTGATGCGCCCGCTCGCCGGGTCGTAGAAGCGCAGCATCAGCTGGAACAGGGTACTCTTGCCGGCCCCGGATGGACCGACAATCGCGACAGTTTCACCGGCCTCGACGGTCAGCGTGATAGCGTCGAGAACCGTCTCGTCCGGACGGGCCGGATAGGCAAAGACCACGTCTTCAAAGCGGATCGCGCCACGCACCGGCTGGGCAGGCGCTGCCGCCCCTGCGTCGGTCGCCAGGGCGCCGCGCGCGGCCAGCAATTCCATCAGGCGCTCGGTGGCTCCGGCGGCCCGCATCACCTCGCTATAGGTCTCGGTCAGCATGCCGACCCCACTGACGGCGACAAAGGCGTACATCACGAACTGGGTCATCGCCCCGGCCGTCATCGCCCCGGTCTGGACCTGGACTGCGCCGAACCACAACACCGCGATCAACCCGCTCAGGATGACCGAGAAGATCACCGCCGTCATGACGGCACGGACCTGGATCCGTCGCATGGCAGCCTGGAAAGTGGTTTCGACCGCAGCACTGAACCGGCCCGCCTCCTCACGCTCACGGGTAAAGGCCTGGACCGTCTCGATCGCCTGCAGGGTCTCGCCGGCACGGGCCGAGGCATCGGCCAGATTGTCCTGGCTGGTCCGCGACAGCCGCTGCACCCGGCGTCCGAACAGCACCACGGGCAGCAGGATGACCGGTCCGAGGGCGAGAACCAGGAGCGCCAGCTGCCAGTTGACCACCACCATCAGCAACAGTGCGCCAGTGGTCGTTGCGACGGTCCGCAACGCCACCGAGACCGAGGAGCCCACCACCGTCTGGATCAGCGTGGTGTCAGTGGTCAGCCGCGACAGGACTTCACCGGTCCGCGTGTGCACGTAAAAGCCGGGATCGAGGGTCAGGAGGTGACTGAACACGTCCTCCCGCAGGTCGGCGACGACACGCTCGCCAAGCCGGCTGATGAAGTAGTAGCGGAAGGCGCTGGCCAGGCCCAGAAGACCGGCGACGGCGATGCCGGCGAGAAAATAGGCGCCCAGCCCGCCACCACTGGCGATCAGGTCACACCCTGCCTGGGCACTGCCACTCTGGAAACCGCAATCGACCACCAGACGGAAGGCTGCCGGCAGGATCAGGGTCAGCGCCGAAGCCAGTACCAGGAAGATGACAAAGGCCGCCAGCAAACCGGGATAGCGCGTCACATAGGGCACCAGCCGGCGCAGCGGCCGGGCCGATTTCGCTCTTTCGCGATGCGCCCGGTCGCGCTCCATCTCGGCCGCAAAACCGGATCCGCGGGCCTCGTCGGCGGCGGCGTCAGCAGCGGACTGGGTCTGGGTCATTCGATCACTTTCCTGGCGGTGCGGCCGTCGGACGCTACGCGGCGGTAGCCGGTTTGCGCGCGACAATGAAGAGCGCTCCGGATGCCTTGGGTCGCCAGTCATAGTCAATCTCGAAGCCGGCCGCTGCAATCTCGCGCCGTAGCCGGTCGCCGCTGAACGCCTTGACCAGCGGGAAGGCACCAAACAGGCGGCCGATAGGCAGGATGGGGACCATGAACCAGTAGCCGTCGAGCAGGCAGGCGGTGCTGGTGATGAAGATACCGCCGGGCTTGAGCATCGCCCTCGCCCTGTCCATCGCGGCCTCGCGATCATCGAGCAGGTGCAGGATGCTCATGCCGAGGACGATATCAAAACTCCCCTCCGCGGCCTCCAGTGACGCGAAATCTGCCTGCTGGTAGGTGATGTTATCAATCCCCTCGGCACGACCGCGGTCTGCGGCGATCCGCAGCATCTCACCGGAGATATCCGTCGCGAGGATGGAGCCAACAGACCCTGCGAGGCGGCGGGCGGTCCCGCCGGTGCCACACCCGAACTCGAGCACCCGCGCTTCGGACGAGCCATACTCACGGATCTTGCCGAGCTTGTGCTCCCAGGCCTCGACGTCAGCGATCGGCTGGTTCGAGTATTTTTCAGCGATTTTGTCCCACCAGCGGGTCGCGTTGGTCATGGTATCGGTCTCCGGTTGGCGACCGCCCTGTGCGATCCGCCACGAATTGGTTTTGCCATACTTGGAGCGAAGATAAATTGCGCCGATACGGACATCTGATATACGCAAATAAATGAAATGGAACGCCATTGCCTTCGACTGGAACCAGATCCGCGCCTTCCTCGCGACCATTGAGGAAGGCTCGTTTTCCGGCGCCGCGCGGGCCCTTGGTCAGACCCAGCCGACACTGAGTCGCCAGATCGCGGCCTTGGAAGCGGACCTGGGGATCACCCTGTTCGAGCGCAACCGCCGCGCCACGCGACCAACGAGCGCCGCGCTCGAACTGGTCGAGCATGTCCGCTCGATGGGGGAAGCCGCCCAGCGTATCTCGCTGACGGCCTCCGGACAATCGAGTGCCATTGAAGGGCTGGTGACCGTCACCGCGACCAATATCACCGCCTCATACTATCTGCCGCCGATCATCAAGCGCATTCGCGAGGAAGCGCCGGGCATCCGTCTCGAAATCATAGCCTCCAATGAATTGCAGGATCTGCAAAAACGTGAGGCCGATATTGCGATCCGCCACGCCCGGCCGGAACAGCCCGATCTCATCGCCCGCCGGGTCAGCGAAACAACCGGTCATCTCTATGCCCATCCCGACTATCTCGACCGGGTCGGGCGGCCGGTCAGCCTCGACGATGTCAACCGGCTCGACTTCATCGGCTTCGAGCAGAATGGGCGGGTCATCGATTACCTCAACGCGCTCGGCCTCCAGCTGACGCTGGACAATTTCACGATCAGTTGCGGCAGCAGCAGCGTCCATCACGCACTGGCGATGCAGGGTCTCGGCGTCACCCTGATGACGCGTGACTGGATCGAACACTACTCGACCCTGGAACAGGTCTGGCCATCCCTGCCAGCGATTCCGGTCGAAACCTGGCTGGTCACCCATCGCGAGCTCAACACCAGCCGCCGCATCCGCCTGGTCTTCGACATGATCGCGGAAGGCCTGGCCGAGCAGGCCCGGGCCCGCCCGCGGCTGTAAATCGCCTGTAACCGGACAAACAAAAACGGGCGGTGCCAGTGGCACCGCCCGTCTTGTTGTCTGTACGTTCTTAAAGCTTAGCGCTTCGAGAACTGGAAGGAGCGGCGGGCCTTGGCCTTGCCGTACTTCTTACGCTCGACGACGCGGCTGTCGCGGGTCAGGAAGCCACCGGCCTTCAGGACCGGGCGCAGGCCCGGTTCGAACAGCTGGAGGGCCTTGGAGATGCCGTGACGCACAGCACCGGCCTGGCCGGACAGACCACCACCGGTGACGGTGGCGAAAACGTCGAACTCATTGACGCGTTCAGCGGCTTCCAGCGGCTGCTGAAGCAGCATGCGCAGGACCGGACGGGCAAAGTATTGCTCCTGGTCCTTGCCGTTGACGACAATCTTGCCATTGCCGCGCTTGATCCAGACGCGGGCGACCGCGTTCTTGCGCTTGCCAGTGGCATAGGAACGGCCATGCTCATCAATCTTGGGCTCAGCCGGAACGGACTCGTCAGCCACCACGGTGCCGGCGTCGGCTTCCTTGATGACGTCTTTGAGGTCTTCGAGCGAGCGGGCTTCGTCTGACATATCAGCCTCGCGTATTCTTGGAGTTCATGGACTTGAAATCGACCACTTCCGGCTGTTGGGCCTCGTGCTTGTGATCGGGACCGGCGTAGACACGCAGGTTCGAGAACTGCTGACGCGCCAGCGGGCTGTCTTTCGGCAGCATGCGCAGCACGGCCTTCTCGACAACGCGCTCCGGGAAACGTCCGTCCAGCAGCTTGGCCGGGCTGGTTTCCTTGATCCCACCCGGGTGACCGGTGTGGTGATAGTAACGCTTGTCGTCGCGCTTCTTGCCGGTGAAGACGACCTTCTCGGCATTCACGATGATGATGTTGTCGCCCATGTCGACATGGGGAGTGTAGTCCGGACGATGCTTGCCGCGCAGGCGGGTGGCGACGTAGGCAGCGAGGCGACCGACAACGGCACCCTCTGCGTCGATCACGACCCACTTTTTGACGACATCCGCCGGTTTAACGGAGATGGTTTTCATAATAATCCTGCCTCAGGCCTGATGGCTCGGGTTGAATTCGATGGCGCCGTTTAGGGGTGATTTTCAGTCCGGTCAAGCGTGTGCCGAATTCTGACTGCATTTTTATACACCTAGCGATGCGGTTAAATAATACCGCATAGTGCAGAAGCGTCATGGCTTCGTCGTGAAGTCGATGTAGGTAATGGCCAAACCAACCACCTGCCCAGAGCCTTTTGGCCAGAGCCCTTTGGAGCGCTCCATGTCCCTGTCCCGTCGTCACTTCCTGCGCAACAGCGCGGCAACCACCCTGGCCTTCTCCGGCCTGTCCGTTCTGGCCGCGTGTCAGAGCCGTACCCCGGACGGACAAGGCTATTTCAACCAGGTTGACGTGCTCGGTGATCTGCAGGCCGATCCGCAAGGCCTGTTCGATCTGCCGCGCGGCTTCAGCTATGACGTCATCTCCACAGCGGGTCAGCCGATGAGTGACGGGCTCGTCGTCCCCGGTGACTTTGACGGCATGGCCTGTTTCCAGAAAGCCGATGGCCGCATTGTCCTGGTCCGCAATCACGAACTGCGCATCGGCGATGCCGAGAAGACGCCCTTCGGCCTCGACAATGCCGGGCTGGATCTGATCGATCGTTCGCGCGTTCACGACTGGGACGAGAACGGCAATCCGCATATCGGCGGCACCAGCCACATTGTTCTCGATCCCGAGACGCTGGCGGTGGAAGACGAATATCTCTCGCTGGTCGGCACGATCAATAATTGCGCCGGCGGTCCGACGCCGTGGGGCAGCTGGCTGACCTGCGAGGAGACCGAAACCAATGCCGGTCCGGATGCCGGCGTCGAGCACGGCTATGTCTTCGAAGTGCCCGCCGAGGCCACGGGCCTGGTGGAGCCGGTGCCGCTCAAGGCAATGGGCCGCTTCCGCCACGAGGCGGTGGCCATCGATCCGCGCACGCTGATCGCCTACGAGACCGAGGACCAGTATGGGCGCGCCCTGTTCTACCGCTTCCTGCCGAACGTTCCCGGGCAACTGGTCGAGGGCGGCCAGCTCCAGGCGCTTGCCGTGCGGGGCCGTCCGGGCCTGGACGTCCGCAACTGGGAGGGCACCTCCATCCAGCCGGGCGAGTGGGTCGATGTCGAATGGGTCGACCTTGATGATCCCGAAGCCCCCAATGCCGACCTTGCTGCTCGCGGCATCGCCGCCGGGGCGGCTCACTTCACCCGTGGCGAGGGCATCTGGTGGGGTGAGAATGAATGCTATTTCGCCTGTACCGATGGCGGCCCCGAGCATCTCGGCCAGATCTGGCGCTACCAGCCAAGCCCGGCTGAGGGCGAGGCCGGCGAAGCCGCATCGCCAGGGCGCCTCCAGCTGTTCTTCGAGAGCAGCGACGCCGCCGTCATGGACAAGTGCGACAATCTCTGTGTCGCCCCTTGGGGTGACCTGATCGTGGTCGAGGACGGTGATGAGGACCAGTACATCCGCGGCGTGACGCCCAACGGAGAGGTGTATACGATTGGTCGTAACGCGGCCTCCGGGCCCGACGGTCAAAAAAGCGAGATTTGCGGTCCATGTTTCAGTCCCGACGGTTCGACCCTGTTTTTCAACGTACAGCGCTATCCCGGCCGCACCTTCGCGGTTCGCGGTCCCTGGCCCGCGCGCTCGTCCTAGGCGGCTCGCTGCTGGCGCTCGCCGCCTGCAGCCCGGCCACCGAGGACAGTAGCCCGGATACGGCGATCGCCAATCCGGAGGGTCCGGTCGAACTCCTGGTCACCGCCGCCTTCACCGCTGTTGAGGGCGGTGGCGGTCCGGTCGGCTTCCTGCCTGACAGCCAGGCCCCGTCGCTCGGCTTCATCCTTTCGGCTCCGCGCGAGGGCGGGATCGATATCTTTGATCTCGACGGCATGCTGAAAACCCGTCACGCCGGCGAACGTCTGACCGGCCTCGCCGCCGCACCCGATTTCGAGCTCCGGGGCGAGACCCTGCCGCTCATCTTCGGCGCCGCCAGCGACAGCAATGCCGTGCGCGGCTATGCGGTGGTTCGCGATGGCGCCCAGATCCTCGACCTGCCGCTTGGCGATATCGAGCCGATTGATGGCGTCTCCGGCCTGTGCCTGATGCGCGAGGGCGCCGGGTTCGTCGAGCTGGTCGTTCTGGGCACCGGCGCACGCGCAGAAATCTGGCGTGTCCGAGATGCCGGCGAGGACCAGCTCAGTGTCGAGCGCATCCGCGACTTCCCGCTGCCCGATCCGGCCCGCCAGTGTGCCACCTTTGACGGCGACATCTACACCGCCAGCCCGGCCGGCGGCCTCGCCCGCCTGACCGGAGACGGCACTCTGATCGCGGAAGCGCCCTACCCGGCCGCAAGCCTGACCATCGGCGAGTTCAACGGAACCCGCCTTGTGCTGGCCACCAATGGCAATGCCGAGACCGTCCAGACCTTCGACGCAGGCACGCTCGAGGCGGGACTGTCGCTGGATATCATCGACGGTCTCTCGACCCAGGGCGTGCAAGTGCCGGCTGCCCTCTCGGTGACCGATGCCGATTACGGTTACACCGCCTATGCCAACGGCCTGCTGGTCGTCTTCGACAGCGGTGCCGGCCGTCTCAAGGTCGTTTCGCGCGATGCCCTGACCCGGGCGGTTGTGACGGCGGACTGATACCGGCCAAGGTCTGTGACCCTGAAATGAGCCGCGCAAGCGGCTCATTTTGTATCGGGCGCGTCCATTTCCCCGATCCGTTCGATCAGGGTCCGTGCCTGCAGCGCGGCGACGGCCTCGACAGCCTTGGCTGCCAGGTCACAGCCAATCTCGTCGAAGAGCGCGTCCATGGCCGCGCGTATCTTCTCCAACATCACCATCATGGACTGATACTGGGCCCGGCCGCGCGTCGTCAGGACCAGAACCTTGCGGCGGCTGTCTGTGGCATGCGGGCGTTTGGTAATGAGGCCAAGCTCGATCAGCGCCGCAATCCGCTGGGTCGCGACCTGATGGGGCTGATCCAGCGATGTCGCAATATCAGCCGCGGTTACATCGGGGATTTCCCCGATCATGAGAACCGTCGAGATCGCGCGCGGCGGAATATCAATCCCCGCTGATGACAGCAGGACCTGGCCCTGATCGGCCAGCGTTTCGACCAGCCTCAGCAATTTGTTCGAAACAAATGCACCGCTCAGGGCGTGCGTATCCATGATGTTGCTGTCGCGCATGGCTTGCCTTTATACAATCAATTGTACAATTTGATGTAGAATTTAAACCCGGCGCTCTCACCCGTAAAGGAAAGTCTTACATCATGACCGCAGCGCAGACCGACAAACGCAGCACGATCATCACCCTGCTGACCTTCCTCGTCATCCTCACGATTGTCAGTGCCGTGGCTCACTATGCGATCATCGGCCTGGTGCCGACCTCGCTTTATGTCGGCACACTCATGATGATGCCGACACTGTCGGCCTTCCTGACACTGAAAATCCGCAGCCGAAAAATCTCCCACCTGCCCTGGGCCTGGGGCGACCATGGCGCCAATCGCGCCGGCTATTTCATTCCGGTTCTCTATGTCTCGACAGCCTACGGTATCATCTGGATGACCGGCCTCGGCGGTTTCGGCAATCCCGAAACGGTCAGCGAATGGCGCCAGGCGCTTGGACTGCCCGGGGCCCCGGCTTTTGCCGTGATCGCCCTGATGGTCGTGTTGATGGCTGTGGTGCAATTCATCAAGTCACTGGGCACGATTGCCGGCGAGGAAATCGGCTGGCGCGGATTTTTGGCCTGGGAATTGCGCAAACTCTTTTCCTTCAATGCGACCTGCCTGATCAGCGGCGGCATCTGGGCGGTCTGGCATTACCCGATCATCATCACCTACGGCGGCGGCAACACGCTGTTTCAATTGCTGTGTTTCACGGTGATGATTATCGCCATGACGGTCATCATGACCTATTACACCTTCAAGAGCCGATCAGTGTGGCCCGCGATCATGTTTCATGGCGCCCACAACATCTACATCCAGAAAATCTGTATGCCTTTGACGGTGGAGTCCCCCACAACCACCCTGTGGACGGATGAGTACGGACTCATGATCCCGATCGTGGTGAGCCTGATTGCCATCATTTACTGGCAGCGAGCGCGCAAGGCCGGCCTCTAGCGCAAATGACCCGGCATCACACCGCCCGCCGGGCCGTCCACGCGGCAGACACCGTGGCAATAAAGAGCACGATCGCGCCACCCTGGTGGGCCAGCGACAGCGACAGCGGGACAACCGCCAGGAGCGCTGCAATGCCCAGCGCGATCTGGCCGATCACCAGGGCCGGCAAAATGACCATGAAGGGTTTCAGCGACACCCGCGGCTCACGCCAGATCAGGGCCGCATAGGCAAAGACCGCGATGGCCACCAGATAGCCCATCCAGCGATGGTGCATCTGGACCGCCGCATGGCTCTCGAAGATCGCCGGGAAGAAGCTCATCCCGCCCAGATAGCCTTCGGGGATGAGATCGCCATTCATCAGCGGCCAGGTGTTGTAGATTCGCCCGGCATCCAGGCCCGCCACGAAGGCCCCGAGGATGATCTGCAGGAAGACCAGACCCAGAAGGCCAGCCGTGATCCCGGCCAGACGCCCGCGCCGCAGCGGGGGCGGACCATAGCGGGCCTCCAGCGACATCCAGATCGACACGCCGAGAATGATGAAGGCCATGCCGAGATGGGTGGCGAGCCGGTACTGGCTGACATCGAGCCGGTCAGACAGGCCGCTGGCCACCATCCACCAGCCGATCGCGCCCTGGGCACCGCCCAGGATCAGGAGACCGAACAGGCGCGGCTTGAGCCGGGCGCTGAGGTTCCCGCGCAGCCAGAAAAACACGAAGGGGACGAAATAGACGAGCCCGATCAGGCGGCCCAGCTGGCGATGACCCCATTCCCACCAGTAGATGAATTCGAACTCCTGCAGCGTCATGGCGGAGTTCTGAACCTGGAATTCCGTGGTCTGCTGGTAGAGCGCGAACTCGTCTTCCCAGTCGCTCTGCGTCAGCGGCGGCAGGGCCCCGGATATCGGCTTCCACTCCGTAATCGACAGACCGCTGTCGGTCAGGCGCGTGGTACCGCCGACAAGGATCATCAGGCAGACGAGCGCGGCAACGACGAGCAGCCAGATCGAAACGGCGCGGCTTGTGGTGCTGGTATGATACGACATGGGATCTCCTGACGCGGCTAGGTAACCCATACACACGCCAGCACAAGCCTGCCGCTTCACCCTGACGCGCCGGCATGCTGATATTGCACTCGCAGGACTGGGTCGGACGCGCCATCATGTCGCAACCGGTTCGCGTCAGGGCGACCGCAAAAGCCCGTAAAAGACCGTAAAAGACCCTAAAAGTTCAGGCCGACGAAGGAGACCGAGGTGGATAGCAAGGACGGGACCGTCATCATTCTGGGCGCTGGGCAGGCCGGTGGCCAGTGCGCCGCCTCGCTGCGCCGCCTCGGCTATACCGGCCGCATCGTGCTCTCCGGCGAGGAGGCACACCCGCCCTACCAGCGCCCGCCCCTGTCCAAGACCTATCTCTCCGGCGAAATCGACGAGAGCCGACTGTGGCTGCAGCCACCGGAAACCTGGGCCGAGCAGCAGGTCGAGCTGAGACTGTCCTGCCGGGCCAAGCGCATTGACCGGGACCGCCAGCTGGTCATCTTCGCCGATGGTCGCGAGGAAGCCTATAGCCACCTCGTGCTGGCAACCGGCGCCCGCGTGCGCACCCTGCCCGTTCCCGGTGCCGATCTGGACGGCGTGCGCTATCTGCGCTCGATCGCCGATGTCGACGCGCTGAAGGCCGATTTCGCGCCGGGCAAGCGTATCGCCATCATCGGCGGCGGCTATATCGGCCTGGAAGCCGCCTCGGTGGCGTCCAAGCTGGGCGCCAAGCCTGTCGTTATTGAGGCGATGGACCGGCTGCTGGCCCGCGTCGCCGTGCCCGAAGTCTCCGAGTTTTACCGCGCGGCCCATGACACCCGCGGCGTCTCCATCCGCCTCAACGCACAGGTCGCGGCCCTGAAACCGAAGTCCGGACTGTTCAGCCGCGGCAAGTCCGTCGCCAAGGTCGAGCTGGGCAATGGCGAGACGATTGCCTGTGACAGCGTCCTGGTCGGGATTGGCGTGGTCCCCAACGTGGAGCTCGCCGCGGCCTGCGGCCTGGCGACGGGTAATGGTATCGTGGTTGACGAGGTCTGCCGCACCAATGACCCGGACATCTACGCCATTGGTGACTGCGCCGAGCAGGAGAACTGGCTGACCGGTTCACGGTTGCGCCTCGAAAGCGTGCCCAACGCCCTCGACCAGGGCAAACGCGCCGCGGCGGCGATTTGCGGCGCGGCTGAGCCGAAACCGGAAGTGCCGTGGTTCTGGTCGGACCAGTTTGACCTCAAACTCCAGACCGCCGGCCTGATCGGCGCCCAGGACACCACGATCACCCGGGCCGGGGAGGACGAGACCCCGCGCAGCTTCTTCCATCTCGCCGACGGCGTCCTCATTGCCGCCGACTGCATCAACGACCCGCAGAGCTTCATGGCCGCCAAGATGATGATCCAGAAACGCGCCAGGCCGGACCCGGCCGCGCTGGCGGACCCGGATGTGGCGATGAAGGATGTGATGAAGGCGGCCCAGGCCACGGCCTGACCTTGCAGGCACCAGAGGCCGCGATCGGGATGATCGATGAGAACGTCAGGCAAGTGAGGAATGGTCGGAGCGGCGAGATTCGAACTCGCGACCCCCGGTCCCCCAGACCGGTGCGCTAACCGGGCTGCGCCACGCTCCGACACTCACTTGCTGGACAGGCAGGCCCGTCCAATGGGGAAGTCGCTTATAGGGGGAGGTTTGCCGCTCCGCAACAGGCCTGTCAGCGGCTTCTGCAACCCGCTGGCACGGGCCCCGGCCGTCAGGGTTCGAGGGCGGCTTTCAGCTTGGCTTGGGCGGTTTCGAGGTCGGCGAGAATATCCGCCAGCTGGCGCTTTGGCCCGTCGGCCGGTCGCGGACGGGACGGGCTGGCGGCAGCCGGGCCTTCCCGGTCACTTGCATCGAGCGCCAGCACATCCGCAGTCGCCGGCGCCGCGGCCCGGGTCTCACGCGGTTCGTCGCCCATTCCGCCACCGCTCGCGCCGAGCTCCATGACGGCGGCAATGCCGTGATCCTTGAAGTATTTGCGGGCGCCCTTGATCGTATAGCCATCTTCGTAGAGGAGACGCTTCACGCCGCGCAGCAATTGCAGGTCCTGGGGACGATAGAAACGGCGGCCACCGGCGCGCTTGAGCGGGCTGATCTGGGCGAACTTGCTCTCCCAGAAACGCAGGACATGCGCCTGGATATCAAGCTCTTCGGCAGCCTCGCTGATGGTGCGGAAGGCGTCTGCAGACTTGTTGGTGACCGACATGCGCTGCTCGCATCAGTCCGCGGGTCCGCCCTAATCCTTGGACAGAGCCGAGTCGACGCGCTCCTTGAGAACTTGCGACGGTTTGAACACCAGAACGCGGCGCGCCTCAATCGGCACTTCCACGCCGGTCTTCGGGTTACGCCCGACACGGCCACGCTTGTCCCTCAGGAGGAAGGAGCCGAACGACGACAATTTGACCGACTCGCCCCGGGCCAGCGTGTCCGAGATCATTCCAAGAACGGATTGAACAAGATCCGCCGATTCCTGACGGGAGAGGCCGACCTCCCGGTAAACAGATTCTGCCAGATCAGCGCGCGTCAAGGTTTTATCGGACATAGGCATCCCCAGATAGAGAACGCCAAGCTACGCCCCCAAAGCGGGTCAGGTCAACGCCAAGGTCTTGGATAAGTGCAAGAAACCGCGAAATATAATAATCAGAACCGGGCCAGGGCCGCGCCCCAGGTGAATCCGCCACCCAAAGCTTCCATCAAAACCAGGTCGCCCCGCTTGATCCGCCCGTCCTGCACAGCGCGGTCAAAAGCCAGCGGGACCGAGGCTGCCGAGGTGTTGCCATGGTCGGCCACGGTCGAGATGACTTTCTCGGTCGGGATCGACAGGCGGCGCGCCACGCCTTCGAGAATGCGCTGATTGGCCTGGTGCGGCACGAACCAGTCAACCTCGTCGATGGTCACGCCCGAGCGGGTCGCAATCGTTGTCATCGACTCGGCGATATTGGTGATGGCGTGCCGGAAAACCTGGTTTCCGACCATGCGCAGATGCCCGACCGTACCGGTCGAGGACGGGCCACCATCGACATGGAGCAGGTCCTTGAAACGGCCATCCGAGCGCAGATAGGTGCCCAGGATGCCGGATTGTTTACCGCTCGCTGCCGGCTCCTCGGCCTGCAGCACCATGGCCCCGGCCCCGTCACCGAACAGCACGCAGGTCGAGCGGTCAGTCCAGTCGAGCAGTCGCGACATGGTCTCGGCCCCGACCACCAGCGCGGTCCGGGCCTGACCGCGGGCGATCATGTTGTCGGCCATGGCGAGGGCATAGACGAAGCCCGTGCACACGGCCTGGACGTCAAAGGCCGCGCCCTTGGTCGCGCCGAGGCGGGCCTGCAGCATGGTCCCGACAGAGGGGAAGGTGAAATCCGGCGTCGTGGTGGCGACCACGATCAGGTCGAGATCCTCGCCGGTCAGACCGGCATCTTCGAGCGCGCGACGGGCGGCCCGCTCGGCGAGATCACAGGTGGTGACACCCTCACCGGCGATATGGCGCTGACGGATCCCGGTACGCTCGCGGATCCAGCTGTCGCTGGTATCCACCATGGCGGAAATCTCGTCATTGGTCAGGATCCGCTCGGGCAGATAGGAGCCGATACCGGCAATACGCGCACTCAGATCCGTCATGAGACTGCTGCGACTTCCTGTTCTTCAAAACTGGCGAACTTGTCGAGATTGGCCCGGATCTGGGCCAGGAAATCGCTTTGCGCCATGACATAGGCGAGGCCCAGCGCCGAGGCGAAGCCCTCCCCGTCGGCGCCGCCATGCGACTTGACGACAATGCCCTTGAGGCCGAGCAGGACGCCGCCATTGATGTAGCGCGGGTCCATGCGCTGGCGCAGGCGATCGAGGGCACCGAGCGACAGCAGGCCGGCGGCCAGCTTGGCGATCAGCGAGCTGGTCAGCGCCTCGCGCACCCAGCCCGCCACAAGGCGCGCCGTGCCTTCGGCGGTCTTCAGCGCGATATTGCCGGTAAAGCCGTCGGTCACCACCACATCAATGCCGCCGGCGGAAATGTCATTGCCCTCGATGAAGCCCTGATAGGCCATGTCGAGGCCGGACTGGCGGATCAGCTGATCGGCCTCGCGCACCGTATCATTGCCCTTGAGCTCTTCCTGGCCGACATTGAGCAGGCCGACAGTCGGCGCAGTGCCGCCAAAGACAGCCCGATGATAGGCCTCGCCCATGATGGCGAATTCGACGAGCTGGGTCGCCCCGCACTGGACATTGGCCCCGACATCGAGAACCACCGTATGCCCTTTCGGCGTTGGCCAGTTGGCCGAGATCGCCGGACGGTGAACGCCCTTCTTCATGCGCAGGATGACCTTGGAAATCGCCATCAGCGCACCGGTATTGCCCGACGACACGATGGCCCCGGCCTCACCCGACTTGACGCTCTGGATCGCATTCCACATCGACGATCCGCGGGCGCGGCGCACCGCCTCGCTCGGCTTGTCGGTCATCTGGACCAGCGTATCCGTGTGCCGAAGCTCACAGACCGCGGCGACCTTGGGGTGTTTGGCGAGAAGTGGCCCCAGCAGGGCCTCGTCGCCGTGAAGGATGTAGGTCGCCTTGCGGTCGGGCCAGCGCTTGAGCGCCTGCCCGATACCCTCGACGACCGCCTCGGGTCCGAGATCGCCGCCCATGGCGTCGACCGAAATCGTGGGGATGCCTGTCATGAGATGCGGTGCCATGTCCCTCGCAGGGGCGCTGAGCGCCCGAAAGCCCGCGGAACTTAGACCATGACTCTGGCAATGCAAGGCAGCAAGGCGGCGATCAGCCTGCCTTGAAAACCGGAGCCTCGCCTTTCAGGAGGGCTGCCCCGCCCTGTGCCTGCAGCCCGCCAAGCACCGAGTTGACGTATAGGGCAAGGGCTGGCGCGCGGGCGTCATCGGCCTCGGCATTGAACACGTTGCGGGCGAGCACGGTCTGCAATTCGTCGTCTCCGTCGGTCGCCGTCGCCTTCTGCAGCGCCTCGGCGCGACCGTAAAAGCCCTCGGCCATGAAGCGGATTTTCTTGCCGACGCCCGAATCTCCCACCCCCATCTCGCGCATGGCGGCGTCAAAATCGTCGAACATGGTGTCGAACAGGGCCTGGCTGAGCGCCTTGGCCTCCTCGGTTTCAAGCGCTTGCAATTGCAAAACGACCAGCGCCACATGCAGGATCACCATCTCGAACCGGCCCTCGACCGTGTCCGGGACGCCCAGCTCTGCATAAAGGTGCGGCGACCGCGCCGCCGCCACGACATGCCGGTACAGCGCGTCTGCGCGGGCTTTCTCCGGCTTGCGACCGAAAAGTCCGTTCAACATGCGATCCGCTCTCCCAAGAATTGGCGCTTGAAGCTAAGCTCGCCCTTGGTTAGGTCAAGACAGGGCCACACGCGTCATCACGTCGCGCGGGGCCGACCCCATCTCGCAGGAGTTCCTGATGAAGCGTCGCGTTAGCCTTACTGTTCTGATTGCCGCCTGCGCGATTGGCGCCTCGGCCTGCAATCCGGTGCTGCGCTCGCATGGCTATCGCTACACCACCCAGGACGTCCCCACCATCGTGGTGGCCGAGGACACCGAGACCACCGTGCTGTCGCGTCTGGGCAATCCCTCGACCCGCGGCACCTTCGAAGACAACACCTGGTATTACATCTCGGCGACCCGCGAGAGCCTGGCCTATCTCCGGCCGCAAATCCGCGACCGCCGCATCATCGCCGTCACCTTCAATGAAGACGGCGTGGTCAGCGATGTCTCCGAATACGGCCTGGAAGATGGCCGTGTGGTGGCCTATGCGAACCGTGAGACCCCGACCCGCGGTCGCGAGCTGACCCTGCTCGAGCAATTGCTCGGCAATGTCGGCCGCCTGCCGACCGAGCAGTTCGGCGGCGAGCAGAACCTGCCCGGCGGTGCCGGTGGCCCGCGTCGCGACCAGTAGGTCAGCGCCAAGCCTTTCCTCTCCTCTCATTTACCCGGAAGCGCGCGGTGCCATCCGGGAAAATGTGTTTGGGTTTGTGGGGGGAGGTGACGCAAGCTTGTCGCTTCTTTTCCTACCCATTTCATCGGGAGGTCGCGCGCCCGAAGGGTGGGACGGAGGGGTGACGCCGAAGGCGGCATGGGCCTTCCTCGCCCGCCCCATCCTCGCTTGCGCTCGGACCCCATCGACCCTCCTTCGTCAAGGCTCCTGAGCGCCACTTCTCCACGTTGTGGGGAAGAAACGTGGGAGTTTATCCCCCACCCATCACGCTCATAACCGTCATCCCGGCACAGGTCAGGCCCCACTCTCGCAGGCCCGATTTCGCCAAGCATGGCAACAACTTGCGTCGCGGTCCGGGTCCCGGCCTGGGCCGGGATGACGGTGGTTGTCGCGGGGATAGGGATAATACTTGTCCGCCCCCCATTTCACCCGACCCATAATCCACCCGTTCCCGCGCCACTCGAGGCTCGGACCGGTTATCCGGGGGTGCGGGGATGGCGGAGCGCATCCGGTTAGGTGGAGTTGACCACCGCCAGACCCGGTGCGGCCATCGGCAGGACTCGCGGCACAACGATTGACCGCCCTGATCCTGCAGATTTCGATTCGGGGGCTGGAAGGCAACCCGGGAAATCTCCGCGTGCGGGATGCTTGTCTGGGCTACCGTTACAAATCAGCGCTTTATCGGCTCCGGCCGGTATCCCGCACACCCTCTTCTGCCAAAACGCCAGGCGACGCCGTCGTGGCGCCCGTCAACGCGTGCCCGTTTGAATGAAAAGGAGACATCATGCGCAAACGCAGGCATGCGCGCCGCCGCAGGCTGCGCGATCAACGACCGGAAATGGCACCGAAGGCGCTCGCATCACCGGCGAGGGAGGAGGACGATTTTGACGATCCGGATGACTACCCGATCTGGGAGCGCGACCAGGTCATGGAGGATTATGTGGCCATCATGTTCGCCCGCGAGACCGGCGCCCCCCTGCCAGAACATCGCCACCCTCTGTCATGGGCCTTCACCCACCGACCGGAAGCGCACGAAAGGGTCATACCCTGCGAGGACAGTCTGATCTGGCGCGCCTGCCAGGCCGCTTATGTCGACGCGGAAAACAGATGGCAAAGTCGCTGCGAGGTCTTGCGCAAAAGAAAGAGCTCCGGCCGTTGGCCGGAGCTCTCGGACAGTCTTGATGATGCCTGCGACTAGTGAGCCAGGAAGGCCAGCAGGAGCAAGGCCACGATATTCGTGATCTTGATCATCGGATTGACGGCCGGGCCGGCGGTGTCCTTGTAGGGATCACCGACGGTGTCACCGGTCACGGAGGCCTTGTGGGCTTCCGATCCCTTGCCACCGTGATGGCCGTCTTCGATATACTTCTTGGCATTGTCCCAGGCACCGCCGCCGACGGTCATGGAGACCGCGACGAAGAGGCCGTTGACGATGACACCGAGCAGCATCGCCCCGACCGCTGCCAGGGCTTGCGCCTGGCCGGCGATCAGATTGATCGCGAAGTAGAGCACGATCGGCGACAGCACCGGCAGCAGCGAGGGAACGATCATCTCGCGGATCGCTGCCTTGGTCAGGATGTCCACGGCGCGGCCGTAATCCGGCTTCGCCTTGTACTCCATGATCCCGGGGATTTCCCGGAACTGACGCCGCACTTCGGCCACCACGGCGGTTGCCGCACGGCCGACCGCCATCATCGACATGCCGCCGAACAGGTAAGGCAGCAAGCCACCGAACAGGAGGCCGACGATGACATAGGGGTTTTCCAGCGAGAAGTCGGGCTGGATCCCGAGCAGGTGCTCGACATCGGTGGTATAGGCCGCAAACAGGACCAGGGCGCCGAGGCCGGCAGAGCCGATCGCATAGCCCTTGGTGACTGCCTTGGTGGTGTTACCCACGGCGTCCAGCGTGTCGGTCGTATTGCGCACGCTTTCGTCCAGGCCCGCCATTTCAGCGATACCGCCAGCATTGTCGGTGACCGGACCGAAGGCATCGAGGGCCACGATCAGACCGGCCAGGGCCAGCATGGTCGTCACCGAGATGGCAATCCCGAACAGGCCCGCGAGGGTGTAGGTGCCCAGGATGCCGCCAATGATGATCAGCGCCGGCAGGGCTGTCGATTCCAGCGAGACCGCGAGGCCCTGGATGACATTGGTGCCGTGTCCGGACTCCGAAGCCAGGGCAACCGAGCGTACCGGACGGAATTCGGTGCCGGTGTAGTATTCGGTGACCCAGATGATGGCCGCGGTGACGATCAGGCCGATAATGCCGGACCAGAACAGGTTCATCCCGGTGATCATCTTGCCGTTGACCTCGGCGATATCGCCCATGCCGATGGTGTAGCTGGTGACCAGCCACAGGGCGCCGATCGACAGCACACCGGCCACGATGAGGCCCTTGTAGAGCGCGCCCATCACATTGGTGCCCTTGCCCAGGCTGACGAAGAAGGTGCCGATGATCGAGGTCACGATGCAAGCCGCTGCAATCATCAGCGGGTAGAGCACCATCTCGCTTGCCAGGCCGCCGGTGAAGAAGATTGCGGCGAGCACCATGGTGGCGACAACGGTCACCGCATAGGTCTCGAACAGGTCGGCCGCCATGCCGGCACAGTCACCGACATTGTCGCCGACATTGTCGGCGATGGTCGCGGCATTGCGGGGATCGTCCTCCGGGATACCGGCTTCGATCTTGCCGACCATGTCGCCGCCGACATCCGCACCCTTGGTGAAGATACCGCCGCCGAGACGGGCGAAGATCGAGATCAGCGAGGCGCCGAAGCCGAGCGCAACCAGCGAGTCGATGATGATCCGGCCGCTGTCGTCGCTACCGAGAACAAAGCCCATCGGCCCGGTCAGGATCCAGTAATAGCCCGCCACGCCCAGCAGCGCGAGACCGGCCACAAGCATGCCGGTAATGGCTCCGGAACGGAAGGCAACCGCCAGCCCCGCCGCGAGGCTCGTGCTGGCCGCCTGGGTCGTGCGCACATTGGCGCGAACCGAGACCAGCATGCCGATGAAGCCGGCCGCCCCGGACAGGACCGCCCCGATCGCAAAGCCGAGCGCAACCTGCCAGCCGAGGAAAACCGCGAGCAGGACACAGACGGCAACGCCGACGATGGCAATGGTGGTGTATTGACGTTTGAGGTAGGCGTTCGCGCCTTCCTGGATGGCCGATGCGATCTCCTGCATCTTCTCGGTGCCCGCACTCGCCGACATCAACCGCTGGGTCTGAACGACCCCGTAGATGATGGCGAGAACAGCGGCCGCAATGGCCAATAAAAGCATGTTCATGGATTCCAGCCCCGTTTGTTCACTTCGTTATGGTCTCGGAAGGAATACGGGAAAGCATGCACGTGTGACCACGCCGACCTTAGACACCTCCCCCGCTATTCTTCTTGTTCTTGGGAAGGACTATGCCCAATGGTTTGGGGCGGTGCAATACGCACTCTTTAACAAGTCAAAACATTAACTTGCTGCACTGCAATATAGTTTGATCAACGGAACAGGCGGATGTCCGCCTGGCGAATCTCCACACGGTCGATCGCCTGCGCTCCGTAGTGCTCGATGAGCGCTGCCCGCCAGACATCGACGGCCCGCCCGGCGTCGAGATCGGTCCCTTCGGCATTGGACACAGAATTGCGGAAAGCCGCCCGCACCGCAGCATCAAGCGCGTAGTGGGCGTCCTCGCGAACGCTCCAGATATTCTGTCCGTCGGCCACCCGGACGCGAATCTGGACATAGGCATAGCCGGTCAGATGGCCGTCTCTCTGCAGCGGCGCCACCACCGTCGGAATGGTGAAAGAGCGGGGATCCTCCTCCTCCTCAGCCTCGGCGGCGTCCTCCTCTTCCGAGCCGGCCCGATTGAAGAGCGTCAGGATGCGATTGCCCCCACCACTATCGCCGGCCCCGTGTGCGGGCTCGGGCGGTGGCGAGACCAAGGCAAAAGCCGGCACCGGCGCCAGCAAAACCGCGACAGCCCAAACCGGCAAAGCAAACAGATAGCGCATGACAGCCTCTCAATCGCCTCGGAGACTGACAGGATTGCCTCAAAAATGCGTAAATCCGGTCCGCACCGTCTCGAGACGGGTGCCATCGGCCCGGCGGGCGAGAATGCCGGAACCGGCTTCGACCCGACCGATCCGCGTCAGCTCGAGCGCCAGGTCCCGACCGATCGCGGCGATCGCTGCGCGTTGCGTCGGGGGCGCCGTGAACAGGAGCTCGTAGTCATCGCCGCCGGACATGAGCCGCTCCAGCGCCCCGCCAGCGGCGAGCCAGCCGGCAGCCGCCGGTGAGACCGGGACCGTATCAACGTCGAGAACCAGTCGGCACCGACTCGCCGCGGCGATGTGACCCGCATCGGCCAACAGCCCGTCGGAGATGTCGACCGCACTGGTCGCGACCCCGCGCAGGGCCTGACCCAGCCCGAGCCGCGGCTCCGGCGCCTCATAAGCCCGGCGGCAGGCTGTGGGCATGGTGACGTCACCCCGTGCGACCTCGAGACCGAGCGTGGCGTCACCGATCATCCCGGAAACCCAGACATCCTCGCCCACGCTGGCCCCGGCGCGCCGCAGCGCCGTGCCGACCGGAAGCGATCCGACCAATGTCAGGCTGATGGTCAACGGTCCGGGCGTTGCGGTCGTGTCACCGCCAACCAGCACGAGACCGAACCGCGCCTGCTCATGCGCCAGCCCGTCAACAAACGCGCTCCGCCAGGCATCCGGCAAAGCGGCCGGCCAGGACAGGGCGGAGAGATAGGCGCGCGGTGTCGCCCCCATCGCTGCAAGATCGGAGAGATTGCTGCGCAGGGCGCGGCTGGCAATAACAGCCGGGGCGTCGGTTTCGAGAAAGTGGACCCCGGCAATCAGGGTGTCACACGCCAACACGAACTCTTCGCAAGGGCCATGGGAGAGCAGCGCGGCATCGTCAGCCAGGTCGAGACCGGCGGGATCGCCCTCCATCAACGGCAGGAGCCGTTTGCGGATGAAGTCGAACTCGCCGTCCCCGGCCATCGCCTAGAATTCGTCCGGGCGGGCGTCACGGGCGCAGCGATCGAAGGCTGCGTTGATGAATTTAGGCTCGGAGCCTTCAAAGAACGCGTTGGCGATATCGATATATTCGTCGATCACCACACGGGCCGGCACGTCCTTGCGGTAGAGGAGCTCGAAGCCGCCAACCCGCAGGATGGCCCGAACCGTCGCGTCGAGACGCTCAAGGCGCCAGTTGTCGGCCAGCAGGGCATCCATGGCGGGATCCACCTCGGCCTGCCTTTCGACGACACCGGCGACAAGGCTTTCGAAGAAGTCCTCATCGGCGGCAACGAACTCGGCGCCCTCGCCCTCGGCTCCGAAGCGGTGATCCCGGAACTCCCGGATGACCGCCGTGGCGCCAAGGCCGCCGATTTCCATCTGATAGAGTGCCTGGACGGCACAGAGACGGGCAGCACGACGCAGGCGGGCGCGGCTTTCAGACGGGTTTTCCTTGCTGGCAGTGGCCATGCTCATGCGCTCCTGAAGCGGTTACGCAGCTCGATCAGCATCATCGCTGCATTCGCCGCATCTGCGCCTTTATTCTTGTCGACCGCGCGTTTCAACGCCTGGGCGCGGTTCTCGACCGTCAGGATACCATTTCCGACCGGAATCGCACGCAGGTTCAGATCCATGATCCCCCGCGCTGATTCCCCGCAGACATAATCATAGTGGCTGGTCTCACCGCGAATGACGCAGCCGAGGGCAATATAGCCGTCATAGCCGGCGCCGGCCTTTTCGGCCTGGGCGATCGTGCCGGGAATTTCCAGGGCGCCGGGAACCTCGACGATGTCAAAGGCACAGCCCTTGGCCTCGACGGCCTCGCGAGCCCCCTTGATCAGGGCGTCGGCAATGTCGCGGTAGAAAGTGCCCGCAATGATGAGATATTTCGGCGCGCTCATGCGTCACCCTCCGGAAAATGCCGCTCCTCGCGGATCGAAAGACCATACCCCTCAAGCCCGACGATTGTCTGCGGCTTGGTGGTCAGAAGGACCATGTCACGCACACCGAGATCCAGCAGGATCTGCGCGCCGACACCGTATTCGCGCAGACGCCGCGCTTCGCGCTCGTCCTGCGGCAGGACCGGGTGGGCCCCCAGCCTCTCCATGATAGCGGTATGCGAGGTTTCGCGGATGAAGACCATCACGGCCGGCCCGTCTGCCTTGGAAATCGCACGAATACCCGCCTCGACCAAGGCGCCACGCGGCCCGCTCTCATGCAGCACGTCGTCAACGAAGCTGACCTTGTGCATCCGGACCGTGGTCGGCGAGTCGCCATTCGGCTCCCCTTTGACCAGGGCTACATGCTCGGACCCGTCCAGCGTGTTGCGGAAGACGAAGAGCTTGAACGGCCCGCCAAGCTGCGAGGTGAATTCGCTTTCGATCCGGCGCTCGATGAAGCGATCATTCTGGCGGCGATAGGCAATGAGGTCAGCAATCGTGCCGATCTTCAGCCCGTGCAACTGGGCAAAGGCGATCAGGTCCGGCAGACGGGCCATTGACCCGTCCTCGTTCATGATCTCGCAGATCACGCCGGCCGAGCCGGCACCGGCGAGCCGGGCCACGTCGACGGACGCTTCGGTATGACCGGCACGCGCCAGCACGCCGCCATCCCGCGCGACCAGCGGGAAAATGTGACCCGGTGTCGCAATGTCCTCCGCGCCCTTGGACGGATCTGTCGCAACTTCAATGGTACGGGCGCGATCATGAGCCGAGATACCGGTCGTCACGCCCTCAAGCGCCTCGATCGAGGTGGTGAAGGCCGTCTGGTGCCGCGAGCGGTTCTCGGTCGACATCAGCTTGAGGCCGAGCTGATCGGTGCGCTCCCGGGTCAAGGCCAGACAGATCAGGCCGCGACCATGCTTGGCCATGAAATTGACAGCGTCCGGAGTCGCGAACTTGGCCGGTATGACCAGGTCGCCCTCATTCTCGCGGTCTTCGGCGTCGACGAGGATGAACATGCGCCCATTGCGCGCATCCTCGATAACGTCCTCGATGGGGGAAAGTGGGATGTCGCTCACGCGCGTCTCCAAAATCAGGTCGGCGAGAATTCGCTCAGACGCGCGGCGTAGCGTGCCATGAGGTCAACCTCAAGATTGACGTGCGCGCCAATTTGCAGCGCGCCAAGCGTCGTGACGTCGGCAGTATGCGGGATGATCATCAGATCGAACGTGTCGCGGCTCGCCTCGTTCACCGTGAGCGAGACGCCGTCGACGGTGATCGAGCCCTTCTTGGCAATGAACTTGTTGAGCGCCACGGGAGGCCGGACGGTCAGGACAATCCAGTCGCCCTCGAGGCGGCGGTCAACCAGCTCGCCGACGCCATCGACATGCCCGGTGACCAGATGGCCGCCCAACTCCTCGCCGATCGCCAGTGCGCGCTCGAGATTGACCGCGTCGCCCTCACGCCAAGAACCCAGCGTGGTCAGCCGCAGCGTTTCCGGGGAGACTTCAACAGCGAACCAGGCGCCCTCGCCCTCCGGCCCCTTGTCGACAACGGTCAGGCAAGCGCCCGCATGAGCAATCGAGGCCCCCAGTGTGATCGTGTCAGGATCGTAGGCGGCTTCAATCTCGAAGCGACGAACGCCCTCACCGCTGATCTGGCGGATCCGCCCCTTGGCCGTAACAATACCGGTAAACATCAACGCACCCGCTCATAGCTTTCTTGCAGATCAGCGCCCCGTTCAATGACGCCGGTGCGCCTGAAAATGGGGGCCTCGCCCAGTGTCTCAAGGCCCAGAGCTGCGAGAACCGGCAAACCGTCCCCGCCGAGCACGATTGGCGCGCGAAACCATTCAATCTGATCCACCAGCCCGACCCGGATCGCAGACGCTGCAATCTGCGCCCCGGCCTCGATCATCACGCGCCCATGGCCGGCCATGGCGCGGGACAGATCACGATGGGGCACCAGGGTCACAGAACGATCCCCCCCTTTGAACACGGCGGCATTCCCGGGCGTGCGTCCACTGCTGTCCATGATGATGATATCCGGCTGACGCTCACACCCACCCTCGGGCCGCGCTGTCAGTTTGGGGTCATCTGCGAGAATGGTCCCGATCCCGGTCAGAATGGCATCATGCGCCGCCCGCATCCGGTGAACGACTGCCCGGCTCTGCGGTCCGGTAATCCATTGGGAGGCCCCGTTGGAAAGCGCGATCTTTCCATCGAGCGAGGTCGCCAGCTTCAGCGTGACACGCGGTCTGCCCGCGCCGGTCATCCGTCGTCGTCTTCGCGCGCCCCGAAATGCGCACTCAGCGCTTCATCGGTGATGAACTCGCGGAAATCCTCGACCTTGTGGAAGTCCTTGTAAACCGATGCATATCGGACATAGGCCACAGCATCGAGGTTCTTCAGGCCTTCCATGACCAGCTCACCGACCCGGTCGGACGTCACATCCGTCTCCCCGGTCGATTCGAGCCGCCGGACGATCCCGGAAATCATCTGGTCGATCCGGTCCGGTTCGATGTTGCGCTTCTGCATCGCCAGCTGGATGGACCGGTTCAGCTTGTCCCGGTCAAAGGGCACCCGACGCCCGGATTTCTTCAACACCGTGAGTTCACGCAACTGCACACGCTCAAACGTTGTGAAGCGTGCCGCACAGGACGGGCACTGACGACGGCGACGAATGGAATTCCCGTCCTCGGCCGGACGGGAATCTTTCACCTGGGTATCGGGATGACCGCAGAAAGGACAACGCATGCCGGTATCTTAGGCCAGTTCGGGATAGATGGGGAAGCGCGCGGTTAGCGCCTTCACCGTCTCGCGGACCTCGGCTTCGACCTCGGCATTGCCCTCGGGATGATCGACCAGCGAGTCGAGCACCTTGACCATCAGTTCACCGACCAGCGTGAACTCGGCCTCGCCGAACCCGCGCGTGGTGGCGGCCGGCGAGCCGACCCGGAGACCGGACGTAACGGTCGGCTTTTCGGGATCAAACGGCACGCCATTCTTGTTGCAGGTGATATAGGCGCGCTCCAGCGCTTCCTCGGCCACATTGCCCTTCAGGCCTTTGGGTCGCAGATCGACGAGAGCGAGGTGACTGTCTGTGCCACCGGAAACAATGGCATAGCCGCCATCCGTGATCGCCTTGGACATGGCCTGGCAGTTGATGACGACCTGTTTGACGTAATCCTTGAACTCAGGCCGGAGGGCTTCACCGAAGGCGACGGCCTTGCCGGCGATGACATGCATCAGCGGGCCACCTTGCAGGCCGGGGAAGATCGCCGAATTGAACTTCTTGCCGAGTTCGATGTCGTTGGACAGGATCATGCCGCCGCGGGGACCTCGCAGCGTCTTGTGCGTGGTCGTGGTGCAGACATGGGCGTGCGGCACCGGACTCGGGTAGACGCCACCGGCAACCAGCCCGGCTACATGGGCCATGTCGACCAGCAGATAGGCTCCCACTTCATCGGCAATCTTGCGGAACTCGGCGAAATCGATTTCACGCGGATAGGCGGAACCACCGGCGATGATCAATTGCGGACGGACTTCATGAGCCTTGGCGCGAACGACATCATAGTCGATCCGGGCATCGCTCTCGCGCACGCCATAGCTTTCAGCCTTGAACCACTTGCCGGACATGTTCGGCCGTGCACCATGGGTCAGGTGTCCCCCCGCATCGAGGGACATGCCGAGAATCGTGTCACCCGGCTTCAAAAGCGCCAGAAAGACACCCTGGTTGGCCTGGCTTCCGGAATTCGGCTGGACGTTGGCATAGGCCGCGCCAAACAAGGCCTTGGCCCGTTCGATGGCGAGGGTCTCCACGACATCGACATGCTCGCAGCCGCCATAATAGCGGCGACCGGGATAACCCTCGGCATACTTGTTGGTGAGCGGTGAGCCTTGCGCCTCAAGGACAGCCCGCGACACGATGTTTTCCGACGCAATGAGCTCGATCTGGCTCTGTTGACGCTGGATTTCCTCGTGAATGGCGTGTGCCACTTCGCGATCACTGTCGACGATCGAGCGCGTGAAAAACGCGCGTTCGTTGCCGGTTTCGGTTTGGCTGTCAGGCATCCCACATCCTCATGTATTGCGACCCGTTTGATAAGGCGCTGCTCCGACCGGGGCAAGCCGACAATTGGCACCTCTGCAGGTGACGCCGCGGTCTGGCTTATTACAAGGTTTATTACGGGAACTCTGACTGCGCTGCCGATCGCGAAATATATTCAACATTCCAGACTTGAACTGAATATCAACTCATAATATCGATCCACCATTGAAATAATCAATGCAGTCACCATTTGTGACGACAGGAAGTCAGCGTTTTACGGAAAGGCTCGCCTCATGGCCGATGACATTTACCCCGAGATCGACAAAGAAGAATTGCTGCGAATGACGACTGACGTTGTCGCCTCCTACCTCTCGCACAACTCCGTGCCGGCCGATAATGTCCCTGATCTGATCAGATCAGTTCATGCGACGATGAAGGAAGTCACGGAATCGGAAGTGAAACCGGAGCCGAAGACGAAGCCGGCGGTCGCTGTGTCCAAATCGGTCGCCGACGACTACATCGTTTGCCTAGAAGACGGCAAGAAGCTGAAGATGCTGAAGCGTTATCTGCGCTCGCAATACAACATGTCGCCTGACGACTACCGCCGCAAATGGAACCTGCCGTCGGATTATCCGATGGTGGCTCCGGCCTATTCCCGCAAGCGCTCGCAGTTTGCCAAGGATATCGGTCTCGGCCGCGGCAAGAAGGACGGCTAAGGCCGGCCGGGCTCCGGCTAGACCTGAATACCGCGACGGCCGGGCCCTGTGTCCGGCCGTTTCTCGTTGGAGGCGGCACGTTTCTGCTTCCATGCGAGCTTGGCGCGCGCCAAGTCATCAATGCTTGAGCGCGACGTGTTGGCGGGGACTTGGAACACGACCTCCTCTGCCGTCACCCCGTCAATGGCAGCGACGCGCAGGGCGTTTCCAACTCTCTGGATTTCGACGAAAATTTCGCCGGACATCGGGCTACCTCGGCATCAGGGCGCCGCAGGTCAGGCCCGGGCCACCCCGGTCTGCTCACTCGCCCGTTCCCAGACATCATCCAGCGCCTCGGCGAGTTGGTCAAACATCACGTCGGTGTGCAGGGGGGTCGGCGTGATCCGGAGGCGCTCCGTGCCGCGCGGTACCGTCGGATAATTGATCGGCTGGACGTAAATCCCGTGATCTTCCAGAAGCATGTCCGAAATGCGTTTACAAAGGACCGGATCACCGACCTTGACCGGAACGATGTGGGTCTCGGACGGCATGACCGGGAAACCGGCATCCGCCAGCTTGGCCTTGAGCGTCGCCGCCCGTTCCTGGTGCTTTTCGCGCAGGTGATGCGCGGCCTTGAGATACTCGACACTGGCGCGCGCGCCGGCAGCCAGGGCCGGCGGCAGTGCGGTCGTGAAAATGAAACCCGGTGCCAGCGAACGAATGGCATCGATGATCGCGCCATCGGCCGCAATATAACCACCCATCACGCCAAAGGCCTTGCCGAGCGTGCCCTCGATGATGTCGATCCGGTCCATGAGGCCTTCACGTTCGGCAATGCCCGCGCCCCGCAGGCCGTAAAGCCCGACCGCATGGACCTCATCGAGATAGGTCAGTGCGCCATACTTCTCGGCGAGATCACATACGGCTTCAAGCGGCCCGATATCCCCGTCCATGGAGTAGACAGACTCGAACGCGATAAC
The DNA here is from genome assembly GCF_036322705.1 of Maricaulis maris. NCBI lineage: Bacteria > Pseudomonadati > Pseudomonadota > Alphaproteobacteria > Maricaulales > Maricaulaceae > Maricaulis > Maricaulis maris. Next base: position 1,380,710 of record NZ_AP027270.1, on the reverse strand, counting down.
CTTGGGTGCGTCTTTCGGCGCCGCGGCCAGCAGCTCTTCGAGGTGCTCAACATCATTGTGGCGCCAGATCCGCTTCTCGCAGCGGGCCCCCTTCACGCCTTCAATCATGGAGGCATGGTTGAGCTCGTCGGAAAACATGACCAGGCCCGGCAGGATCTTGCCGAGCGTCGCCAGCGTCGCCTCATTGGCGATATAGCCGGACGTGAAGAGCAGCGCGGCGTCCTTCTGGTGAAGGTCAGCGAGCGAGCGCTCGAGCTCGACGTGATAATGGGTCGTGCCCGAGATATTGCGCGTGCCACCGGCACCGGAACCCACGTCGTCGATCGCCTTTTTCATCGACTCGACGACGCACGGGACCTGCCCCATGCCGAGATAGTCGTTGGAACACCAGACGGTCACATCGCGGACCTTGCCGTCCTCGGCGCGCCAGCGCGCAACCGGGAACTCACCCTTGCGACGAAGAAGGTCGGCAAAGACGCGATATCGCCCTTCCGCTTTCACGCGGCGGACGGCATCCTGAAACGCTGCTTGGTAATCCATGGGGCGGGCCTTTCGAGACGATCTATACATGCCGATCTGACGATGAGTCGACATATAGCGCGTCAACACTCGTCCGTATAATGGACGAAGCGCCGCACCCAACGGATTACACTCAGTTCAAGAAAACACAGCCCTACATCCGGAAACGGATATGATCGGCCCAGAAGCGTTCGATCCGTGCCAGCGCCGTATTGATGCCGGGAAGCTGGTCGACATCGACGCCGCCAACCGGGTTCAGGGAGCTGCCCTGCCGGTCAAACAGCTTGTTGAGATGAGCGCACACGGCATGACCGCTCTCCGTCAGGCTGACCCGCACGGAGCGCCGATCGACCGCTGAGCGCTCGTGGCGGATATAACCGGCATCGACAAGCTTTTTGAGATTGTAGGAGACGTTGGAGCCGAGATAGTGGCCGCGAGTCCGCAACTCGCCGGCCGTCAGTTCCTGGTCGCCGATATTGAACAGGAGCAGCGCCTGGACACTGTTGAGGTCGTCCAGACCCTCACGGTCGAGCTCATCCTTGACCACATCAAGCAATTGCCGGTGAAGACGTTCCACCAGTTGAAGAAGCTCAAGATAATCGGAACTCGGCACCGCTTCCGGTGCCACGCTTTCTGCCATCGCCATCACACACACTCCACCCAATCTTTAATGATCGTTTTTTTGACTTACAGAGCGGATGCTAGCGAGAAAGCCCAAAAATCCCCTTAACAGGCGACGTCAAATTGGAATCACCGGCGTTCCCAGCTTCCGTCGAGAAGCTTGTAGATACCGGAAAAGTCGGACGGACCGCCGCCGAGATTGTCGAACATGGCGTACAGCGCCTCGGCCTGTGCGCCCAGCGGCGTGGTCGCACCGGCGGTCTGGGCCGCGTCCTGCGCCAGCTTGAGATCCTTCAGCATCATCGCCGTCGCAAAACCCGGCTTGTAGCCATTATTGGCTGGCGTCGTCGGGACCGGACCCGGCACCGGACAATAGGACGTCATCGACCAGGACTGGCCGGATGCCTTCGAGGCGATCTCAAAGAAGTTCTGCGCATCGAGGCCAAGCTTTTCGGCCAGGGCGAAGGCCTCGCAGGTCCCGATCATGGTGATCGCCAGCAGCATGTTGTTGCAGATTTTCGCGGCCTGCCCGGCGCCGACATCACCGGCGCGGATCACCGCCTTGCCCATGGCGTCAAGGATCGGCTCGGCCGCCGCGAAATCGTCTTCCGACCCGCCAACCATGAAGGTCAGCGTTCCGCCGGACGCCGCAGCGACCCCACCGGAAACCGGCGCATCAACGAAGCGAAAGCCCCTCTGGACAGCAAGACCGCCAACATGACGGGCGCTGTCGACATCAATCGTCGAGCAATCGAGGAACAGCGTGCCGGGCGCCGCAGCGCCGAAAATCTGTCCTTCGTAGACGGCCCGCACATGCTTGCCAGCCGGCAGCATCGTAACAACGGCGTCAGCGCCGGTGACCGCGTCTTCCGCCGAGGCAGCAGCGACCGCGCCCTGCTCCACCGCATGAGCGACAGCGTCGGCGCTCAAATCAAAGGCATGCACCTCATGACCGCCCTTGATCAGGTTGGCGGCCATGCCGGAGCCCATATTTCCCAGTCCGATGAAAGCGATGCGGGCCATGGTGTTTCTCCCCGTTGATAGTGGTGGTCTTTGTGGCGTCTTGTTGGTGGTCTGTGTGAGCTGTCCGTCAAGCGTCGTCGAGAAAGCTCATCTCATGGGCCTCGTCGAGAGGCGCAAACGCCTTGGCGATATCGCTGTCAGCCGCGACAGGTGACCATTTCGGCGAGTGGTCCTTGTCGATGATCACAGCCCGCACGCCTTCGTAGAAATCCTTGCCGGTGAGGCACCAGCTCGAAACCCGCAAGTCCTGGCGCATCACGTCCTCGAAGGAGAGGTCAGCGCCCTTGCGCAGGCAAGCCAAGGTGAGCTTCAACGCCGTCGGTGACTTGCTGGCGAGAATACTGGCCTGCTTGGCCGACCAGTCGTCTCCCGCTGCCGCGATCCGATCGAGAATGGCCTCGACACTGTCACCGGCAAAGGCGGCATCGATCAGGCCTCGGGTCACAGAGAGGTCGCTGTCACCCGGATCGCCGGAGAATTCCTCCAGCAGGACTTCCAGCGCGTCCTCGCCAGTCAGATCCGCCGTCTCCAGTGCCGCGATGAGCGCTTCGTACTGACCGGACGGGCAGTAATGCGTGGCCAGCCCGGATGCGACACAGTCGGGCGCTTTCAGACGGGCGCCGGTCAGCCCCATCCAGGTGCCGATCTCGCCGGCAAGGCGCGGCAGGAAATAGGCGCCGCCGACATCCGGGTGAAAGCCGATCCCGGTCTCCGGCATAGCGAACATCGTCCGGTCGCCGGCCACCCGGTGCGAGCCGTGCACGGAGACCCCGACACCGCCGCCCATGGTGATGCCGTCGATCAGCGCGACATAGGGTTTGGGATAGTGGTGGATCAGCGTGTTGAGGCGATATTCGTCACGCCAGAACAGCCAGGCCTGATCATCACCGGCCTTGCCGCTGTCATGCAGTTTGAGGATATCCCCGCCGGCACAGAAGCCCTTCTCCCCGGCCCCGTCGACCACAATGGCCTGCACGCCGTCATCCTCGCGCCAAGCCTCCAGCGCCTCGATCATCGACAGGCACATGCCATGGGTCAGCGCATTCAGCGCCTTGGGACGATTGAGCGTGATGCGGCCAACCTGGCCGGTCTTGCGGGCGATGATTTCGGGTTCGTCAGTCATGTGGATTCCTGATGTCCTCGTCGTGTTTGTGATTGGATAAAGCCCAGAGCGCTCCTACCTCATCACATCCTTCGCAATGATCACGCGCATGATCTCATTCGTGCCTTCCAGGATCTGGTGGACGCGGAGATCGCGGACGATGCGCTCGAGCGGGTAATCCTTCAGATAGCCGTAGCCACCATGCAGCTGCAGCGCCTGGTTGGCGATATCGAAGCACTGATCCGTCGCGAACCGCTTCGCCATGGCGCAATACTTGGCCGCCGACGGGTCCTTGGCGTCCAGCGCAGCGGCAGCGCGGTAGAGCATCAGGCGCGAAGCCTCCAGCTCGGTCGCCATGTCGGCGAGCTTGAACTGGGAAACCTGGAACTGGCCGATCTCGCGGCCGAACTGCTTGCGCGTTCCGACATACTCCTTGGCCACGTCGAAGGCTTCGCTGGCACCACCGAGCGAGCAGGCACCGATATTGATGCGGCCGCCATTGAGACCGTTCATCGCCAGGGTAAAGCCCATCCCCTCTTCCGCCAGCAGGTTGGTGGCGGGAACGCGGCAATCCTCGAAATTGACGACGCGGGTCGGCTGGGCATTCCAGCCCATCTTCTTCTCATTGGCGCCAAAGGAGAGGCCCGGCGTGTCCTTCTCGACCACGATGGTGGAGATGCCCTTGGGGCCGTCGCCGCCCGTGCGGCACATGACAATGTAATAGTCCGACGTGCCGGCACCCGAAATAAACGCCTTAGCACCGTTGAGGACGTAATGATCACCATCGCGCACCGCCTTGGTGCGAAGGCTGGCGGCATCGGAGCCGGCGCCCGGCTCGGTCAGGCAATAGGAGGCGATCTTTTCCATCGTCATCATCGACGGCAGGAAGCGCTGGCGCTGTTCCTCGCTGCCCCATGTGTCGATCATCCAGGCGCACATGTTGTGGATCGACAGGAAGGCCGCCGTGGCAACGCAGCCACGGGACAATTCTTCAAAGATGATTGCAGCATCGAGCCGCGACAGCGCGGAACCGCCCACATCCTCGCGCGTGTAAATGCCTGCAAAACCGAGCTCGGCGGCTTCGCGCATGGCCTCGACGGGGAAATGCTTGGTTTCGTCCCATTCGGCCGCGTGCGGCTTCAAACGGTCATCGGCGAATTTTCTCGCCATGTCGCGGATCAGGGCCTGATCTTCTGTGAGAGCGAAATCCACAGCAGTACTCCTGTTGCTAATCGTGTGATTGACGGACAAATCTTGTCCGACGGCTTTGGCCGGAGCCGTAACGCGGGTTTGCCGCGGCGGCAAGTTTGATATGTCATTGCAATCGCAAAAGACCAGAGGCCGCCATGTATCCCAACACCCGCCTTCGCCGGACCCGACAGGCCGACTGGTCGCGCCGCCTGGTGCGCGAAAATGCCCTGTCGGTGAATGACCTGATCTGGTCGGTCGTGGTCTCCGATACCGCCGATCCGGTCGAGCCCGTCGCAGCGATGCCGGGTGTCGAACGCCTGTCGCTTTCCGCACTGGCGAAGGCGGCGAAAGAGGCCCAGGCTCTGGGAATTCCGGCGATGGCGATCTTCCCGCATATCGATCCGGCCCGCAAAGACGATACCGGCTCCGAGGCCCTGAATCCCGACGGGCTGGTGCCCAATGCCATCAGGACCATCAAGGATGCCGCGCCGAATGTGGGCGTGATCTGCGATGTCGCCCTCGACCCCTTCACCACACACGGCCATGACGGTGTGCTGGATGGTGACCGCATCGCCAATGACGCGACCGTTGAGCGTCTGATCGAGCAGGCGCTTCTGCAAGCCGCCGCCGGCTGCGACGTTGTGGCGCCGTCCGACATGATGGATGGCCGCATCGGCGCCATTCGTGAGGCGCTGGAATCTGCCGGCCATCACGACACGATGATCCTCTCCTATGCCGCCAAATACGCCTCGGGCTTTTACGGTCCCTATCGCGAGGCGATCGGCTCGGCGGCAGCGCTGAAGGGCGACAAGCAGACCTACCAGATGGACCCGTCGAATCGCGATGAATGCCTGCGCGAGGTCGAACTCGACATCGCCGAGGGGGCTGACATGGTGATGGTCAAGCCGGGCCTGCCCTATCTCGACATCGTCCGCGCCCTCTCCGACACCTTCCCGGTGCCGGTCTATGCCTTCCAGGTTTCCGGCGAGTACGCGATGATCGAGGCCGCCGCGGCCAATGGCTGGATTGATGGCGAGCGGGTGATGATGGAAAGCCTGCTGGCGTTCAAACGGGCCGGTGCAGCCGGGATCATCACGTATTTCGCGAAACGGGCGGCGATAGCGCTGCATGACTAACGCCTCCCGCACCACCCTCACCGTCCAGGCCATGCATGAGATCGACCGCCTGACCGGGGCGGTCATCCCGCCGATCCATCCAGCGACAACCTATGCCCGTGGCTCGGATAATCAGCTGATCGGCGAGACCGATTATCGCCGTCCGGGAGGGCCGACGGAGTTTCAGGCGGCCAGGGTCCTCGCCATGCTGGAAGGCGCTCCGGAGGCCAAGCTGTTTTCCTCCGGCATGGCGGCGATCGCGGCGGTGGTCGAGAGCGTGCCGACCGGCGGTCATGTCATCGCGCAGACCGAAATGTATTACGGCGCGAAACTCCTGCTGCAGCGGGCCGCGGCGAAGAAGCGGATCACGCTCAACCTGGTCGAACCCGGTGACCTTCACGCCCTCACCGCAGCGGCGCGACCGGAGACCGATCTGATCTGGATCGAGAGCCCGGCCAACCCGTCCTGGGCGATTGTCGACATCGCCAAGGCAGCAGATATCGCCCATGCCGTTGGCGCGACGCTGGGGATCGATTCGACTTGCGCTCCGCCCTGCACCACCCAGGCGCTGGCGCTCGGCGCCGATATCGTCATGCATTCCGCCACCAAGTATCTCAATGGTCATTCCGACGTTCTGGCCGGGGTCCTTGCGACCCGGGCCGTTGATGAGCGCTGGGCCGAGATCGGCGAGATCCACTCCAAGACCGGTGCGGTCCCGGGCGCCTTCGAGACCTGGCTGCTGATGCGTGGCCTGCGGACGCTCTGGGTTCGCTTCGAGCGCCAGAGTGCGAGTGCCCTGGCGATCGCCAACGCGCTTCAGGGCGAGCCCGGAATTGACGCGGTCCTCTATCCGGGACTAGCCGGTCATCCCGGCCACGACATCGCGGCGGGACAGATGACCAATGGTTTCGGCGGCATGCTCTCGCTTCGGATCGCCGGCGGTTATCCGGCGGCGGCGAAGTTTGCGGCGAGCACCCGGCTCTTCATCCAGGCGACCTCGCTGGGTGGGGTGGAAAGCCTGGTCGAGCACCGCAAACCGATCGAGGGCCCGGAAAGCCCGACACCGGACAATCTGGTCCGCCTCTCGGTCGGGCTGGAAGATGCCGGCGACCTGCTGGACGATATCCGCGCCGCCCTCGCGGCCGCCACTGGCTGATCTCACAAATTCGTCAGTTGGCCGCAGCCGCGAACTGACCTATCCGGAACGCCTTGTTTCAGCTGGAGCGTTTATGCGCCTCGTTTCGACGTCCTGATACAGCCAGCCCGCCCCTACAAGCGGGCCGGCTGGCTTGATTGAAACACCGCCCGCGACCCGCGTCGCGCGCGAACAGTTTTTCTTTATCAGGAACAAGACATTGAAACATTTGTCCAACGTATCACTTCGGCCGGCAACCCTGGACGATGCCGACCCGCTTGAAGCCCTGTCGGCGAAAACCATCAGGGTCAAATACCCGGCGATCCTCGGTACAGACGCGGTCGAAGGCTACATCGCATCCGGGGCCATTGGCGCCTATTACCGCCAGCATGTCGCGACCCTGACGGTCGCTGAACATGCCGGCATCCGGATCGGTGTTTGCGCCATCCAGCCGGCGCGGATCGATTTGATGATGGTTGATCTCGACCACCACCGCTCGGGCGTCGGAGCCCTGCTCCTGGCCGATGGCGAGCGCAAGCTGTTCGCAGCAGCTGACCGGATCGGGCTCGACTGCTTCCGCCAGAACGACCAGGCCCGTCGCTTTTATGCCAAGCACGGCTGGCTCGACGACCGCCTGTTCGAGGACGAAGATCACGGCATCGCCATGATCCATCTGGTCAAGCCGCGGCCGGCGAGCCTCGGCTAGCCAGCACGGAACCGGCAGGCTCCGTTCCGGGCACAGATGCCCGGAACGGAGCTGGCTGCCAGATCGGTCAGTCCGAGAGCTTGATCGCCGGCAGGGACCATTTGAACTGGATGGCACAGCCCCGCAGGACCAGGGCCAGCAAGGCCGAGCCGAGGGTCACAGCACTCGGATTCAGGCCCAGCGTGATACCGCCGACATAGGCCGCCGCTCCGGCCAGGGCCGCCAGGGCATAAATGTCTTCGCGCAAGACCAGAGGCACGTCGTTGACGATGATATCGCGCAGCAGGCCGCCGAAAGCTGCGCTCATCATTCCGGTCAGCAGTGCGATGGTCCAATGCGCGCCAGCCGCGAGCCCTGCCTGGGCGCCAATTACACAGAACACCGACAGTCCGATCGCGTCCGCCCAGATCAGTGCCGCCCGCCGGGTCGCAATGGCCTGCGCCCAGGGCGAGGTGAAATAGCCGAGCAAGGCGCCAAAGACAGCGACCAGCAAGTATTTCGGCTCGGCTATCCAGTAGACCGGCAGCGAGCCAAGCAGGATGTCACGCAGGGTCCCGCCGCCCATGCCCGTCACGGCGCCAATGATCACGGCGCCGAAGGGATCCAGTCCCTTGCGCGCTGCCAGCATGCCGCCTGAATAGGCAAAGAAGCCGATTCCGGCATAGTCCAGAATGACAAAGAGGAGCTCTATACTCACGGGCGTTGAAGGGCGGCTTTGGCCCGCTTGAGCGCCCGTCGCCCCTGCTCGAGCTCGAGCAGATCCGACAGGTCACGTGCCCTCCAGGCAGCGGCCATCATGATCGCACAGGCCACCATCCAGACACCGAGAACCACGAGAAGCATATCCACTCTCTCAAAACCAAATCGGACCCAGATCTCCGGATCAAGCTCGGACAGGCCGAACACTGCGGCGACAGGAATCGTCACCATGATCAGGGCGGTCGCGCGGAAAATACGCTCGGACCGCTCCGCATTCAGCCGGGCCCAGACCGCGAGAAATTCGACCTGGGCATCGCTCAGCCCGCCCAGCAGGCCCAGCGCGATCTTCCAATGCCCTGACCGCATCAAGGTCGTCATCTGATCATTGGAGTATTGCTTCATGACCCGACGCGTGAAGCCCGCGATCACGATCAGCCGCCACACCGCAAACAGCTTGGTCAGCCGTTTCCAGACATCCATGACCATCGGGTCATTGGCGATCGAGCCCCTGGGTTCACTCACGTGTCGGCTCCGTCTTTCGGACGCTCGAGACGCGCGATCAGGCTCGACGTATCCCAGCGATTGCCGCCCATCGCCTGGACGTCGGCATAGAACTGGTCGACCTGCGCCGCGACCAGGAGGGTCGCGCCATTGCGCCGCGCCTCGTCCAAGGTGATCCGCAAATCCTTGCGCATCCAGTCGATCGCGAAACCGTAGTCGAACTTCCCGGCGACCATGGTCTCCCAGCGATTCTCCATCTGCCAGGACTGGGCCGCCCCCTTCGAGATCGCCCCGATCACCAGCGCCGGATCGAGACCGGCCCGCTGGGCAAAGTGAAGCCCTTCCGACAAGCCCTGGACGACGCCAGCGATGCAGATCTGGTTGACCATCTTGCAGAGCTGGCCGGAGCCGGCCGGACCGATCAGCGTGATCGCCTTGGCATAGCTGTCCATGATCGGTTCTGCCGCGGCAAACGTGTCCGCCTCGCCGCCACACATGATCGCCAGTTGACCGTTCTCGGCTCCGGCCTGCCCGCCGGACACCGGCGCATCGACAAATCCGATTCCGGCGTCACGCGCCTCGATGTCCAGGTCGCGGGCCAGCTCGGCCGACGCCGTCGTATGGTCGACCAGGACCGAACCCGGCTTCATCGCGGGAATCGCCTGCTCTGCCACCCGACGCACATCAGGGTCATCGCCCAGACACATCAGCACGAAGTCGGCGTTAGCCACAGCAGACTCAACCGTATCGGCAGCCGTCCCGGCATGTCGGCTTGCCCAGTCCTGCGCCTTGCTCGCTGTCCGATTCCAAACGGTGACCTCATGGCCGGCAGAGACAAGATGGCCCGCCATTGGAAAGCCCATCACACCCAATCCCAAAAACGTGCAGCGTGCCATTGCGCTCTCCCCAATTCGTTCGCCCCTTGCTAGTCTCGTCACGATTGGGGAGCAAGTCATCATGATCAATCGTATTCTGCGCTATCTCGGCTGGGCGGTCGGAGGACTTGTCGCACTTGTCCTTGTCGGCGCCCTCGTCTTTGCCAACCGGCTCTACGCCTCGCTGCCCCAGACTACGGGTACGATACAGCTCGCCGGACTCGAGGCCGAGGCCAGCATTGCGCGTGACGCGAACGGTGTGCCGCACATTTTCGCGCAGAGTGATCGCGACGGGTTTTATGCCATGGGCGTGGCGCATGCGCAGGACCGTCTCTGGCAGATGGAAATCACCCGCCGCGCCCTGCGTGGACGGTTGGCCGAGATTCTCGGCGAGCCCGGTCTCTCCACCGATATCTTCTTCAGGACCATGGGTCTGGGCCCGGCGTCCGACACAGCTGTTTCGAACCTGCCCGCGGATGTTCAGGATGCCTTGCAAGCTTATGCCGACGGCATCAATGCCGTGATCTCTGCGCCCGGCTTTGTGCCGCCGCCGGAATTCCAGATCCTGATGTTCGAGCCCGAGCCGTGGCAACCCGCCGACACGGTCGTCGTCTACAAGGCGATTGCGCTCGACCTGTTCGGCAATGCCTTCGAGGAATCGAGCATGGCGGCGCTGACCGAACGACTCGGCGCCCAACGCACAGCCGAGTTCATTGGCCGCTATCCCGACGACGCCCCCCGATCGCTGACCATGGCCGATATCGGCATCGAGGCCTCCTCCCTGCCGCCGGCAGAGGTGATCCCGCCCTCGATCGGCCCGGAAGACACGGGCCGGGACGGCTCGAATAATTGGGTCCTGTCCGGCTCGCGGACGGCGAGCGGCCTGCCAATCCTCGCCAATGACCCGCATCTGGGTCTGGCTGCTCCGGCGATCTGGTATCTGGCTCGTCTGACCACGCCAAATGGCTCCGTTGTCGGCGCCACCCTTCCGGGAACACCCTTTGTCACCCTGGGCCGTACCGACGAGATCGCCTGGGGCTTTACCAATACGGGGCCGGATGTCGGCGACTTGCACCCGGTCTCCGAGGCCGACGTAATCGGGCAACGCGAGGAGCATATCCGTGTCCGTTTTGGCGAGGACGTCATCATCCTGCGTCGCGAGACCGCGACCGGGCCAGTGCTGGACCCGAAGCATTTTGACTACCCCGTCCCGGAGGGCAGTGACTTCTTTGCCCTGCAATGGATGCTCGACGAGCCTGATGATGCCACCACCGGTGTCGGCCTGCACATCATCGAGGCCGATGGCTGGGACGGATTTGTCTCGGCGATCCGCGGCTTTGTCGCACCACAACAGAACATGGTCTTTGCCGATCGCGATGGCGATATCGGCTTCTACGCACCAGCCCGGATTCCGGTTCGCGACGAGACCGGCGCCTGGGTCTCGACGATCCCGTTCGAGGAATTGCCACACACGCTGAACCCGGATCGCGGCTTCGTCGCGACGGCCAACAACAAGATCGTGCCGGACGCGTATCCGCATTACATCACCTCGGAATGGTATGGTGTTTCCCGGATCCGCCGCATCTATGACGGCATCGATGCGCAACCCATCCATGACATGGACAGCATGCAGGCCCTGCAGATCGATACGGTCAGTGATACCGCCTTGCGGCTTCTGCCGACATTGATCCGGGCCGAGCCGCAGACCGACGCCGCCAATGGTGCACTGGCGCTTCTGGCCCGCTGGAATGCCGACATGGCTGTCGACCGGCCTGAACCGCTGATCTATTCAGCCTGGATGGAGGAACTGTCCGCCGCGATTTATGGCGACGAGCTTGGCGATCTGCTTCCGGCCTGGCACGGCGACCGCCGGGTCTTCATGATGGATGCTCTGACCGGTGATCTCGGCCACTGGTGCGATGACATCACGACCGAGGGCGTGGAAACATGCCAGGACCTGACCGGCCCGGCCCTAGACCGGGCGATGGCGGCCAGCACGGCTGCTTATGGCCAGGATTTCGCAAGCTGGCGCTGGGGCGATGTCCACCAGGCCCGCCACGCACACCGTCCGTTTTCGGATTTCCCAATTCTCTCGGACTGGTTCACGATCACAACGCCGGTCCCGGGCGACGGGTCGACCGTCAATGTTGCCCACCATTCCTATCGCCGGCCGGGCTATGACGTTCGCCATGGCGCCTCCTACCGGGCGCTCTACGACATGGCCGATCCGGATACGTCCCGCTTCATGATCACGACCGGCCAGTCCGGCAATGTCATGTCACGTCACTATGATGACCTGGCGCCGATGTGGGGCCGCGGCGAGTATATCAGCATCCCCACGGGCTGGACCCTGAACGATGCCCCGGCAGGCCTCGACGTGCTGACGCTTCAGCCAGCCTCGGAATAGGACGAACGGTGAAACACCAGTGACGGCGCGTCACGCGGTGTATCGAGTGCGATCACGCGTCCGACCAGGATGTCGTGATCGCCACCGGGGTGAACCGCCTCGGCCTGACAGGTGAACCGGGCCACGGCGCCCTCAAGCAACGGCACGGCATCGCCGCCCCACAGACCGCCGCAGGCCTCGATATCGGCCTTCATGGCGCAGGCATTGGCCAGCTCTGACTGGTCCGCAGCGAGCACATTCACGCCCCAATGTGTCGCCCGCGTAAACAGTCCGTGGCGGTCCGATCCTTTCTCGACCGACCACAGCACAAGTGGCGGATCAAGCGAGACCGAGGCAAAGGAATTCACCGTCATGCCGAGTGCCTTGCCATCGGCAAAGGTCGTCACAATGGCAACACCCGTCGGGTAGCGCCCGAGCGCGTCACGGAATCTGCGGCTGTCGGCCAAGGCATGTCCTTCTCTTGAACGGAGGAGTCCGGGTTTCGAAACCGGACCTTAAGGATAAGGGTCTACTAGAGGCAGTAGCAGATAAACAAGGTGGGTGGACATGGCAGCCTCTGATCGGCCGATTGTCATCAAGAAAGTCGTCAAGGGCGGCGGTGGCGGACACCACGGCGGTGCCTGGAAGGTCGCGTACGCCGACTTCGTGACCGCGATGATGGCCTTCTTCCTGCTGATGTGGCTCATCAACACCACAACCCCCGAACAAAAACGCGGCATCGCTGACTATTTCGCCCCGGCCAGCGTCTCGCCGTCAAATTCCGGATCGGGCGCGCCGCTTGCCGGCACGTCGCCGGGCGATGATGGCGTGCAGGGTTCCGGTGACAGCTCGATGCGCCAGCGCCTCGCCCCAAGCGCGCCGCAACTCAATGACCGCGACCGTCAGGAAGCCCCGGAAGGGTCACCGGAAGCAATCGAGTCGGAGTCCGAGATCACGGCGTCCGCGATGGCCGAGGCCCAACAACGCCGCGACGCCGCAGAACTTCATTCAGCCGCCATGTCCCTGCGTCAGGCCATGCAGGAAATGCCGGAACTGGCGGAGCTCTCCAACCACGTCCTGATTGACGAAACCCCGGAAGGTCTGCGCATCCAGCTGGTCGACCAGGAGGGCCGTCCGATGTTTGACCCGGGCGCTGTCGTCCCCAATGAGCGGGCGATTACCTTGCTGCGCGCCGTCGCACGGATCGCCGAACGCCTCCCGAACCGGCTTTCGATTGCCGGCCATACCGACAGTGCCCCCTCCTCGCCCGGTGCGGATTATACCAATTGGGAACTCTCGGCCGACCGCGCCAACGCGGCCCGCGCCGTTCTCCAGCGCGCGGGGATCAGTGACGACCGGATTTATGAGGTGCGCGGCAAGGCGGGTTCCGAACCGCTCTATCCCGACGATCCCTACATGCCGGGCAATCGGCGCATCTCGGTCGTGCTGCTGCGGGAAGCCCCTGTCATGCCGAGCGGCCACGAGCTCTAACCAGGCCGCATCGCCCTCGCGCTTTCCACGGTCGAACCGACACAAAGGCTTCGCAAGCCGATATCCTGCATGCTAGCGTTTGCTGTGGATGTATCGGATCCACGGCTTCCTGAATCTTGCGATGATTGAATCAGCGTCACTTGATGTGTGGCAAATGTGGGCAATCCTCGGCGGACTGACGCTGGCGATTGTCTTTTATGTCTGGGACCGGGTGCCGATCGAGATCGTCTCGGCCTCGATTGTCGCCATCCTGATGGCGTTTTTCCACCTCTTCCCGCTGGAAGCGAGCAATCCGACGACGGCTGACCTGCTCGCGGGCTTTGCCAACCCGGCCCTGATCACCATCCTGTGCCTGCTGATTGTCGGTCAGGGCATATTCCAGACCGGCGCCATGGAGGGTCCGACCCAGCGCCTTCTCGACGCTTACGACCAGCACCCCAAGGCGACGCTTATTGGCATGTTCGCCTTTGTCTTCGTGATCAGCGCCTTCATCAACAACACGCCCGTCGTGGTGATGTTCGTGCCGATTTTGGTGGCGATCGCCAAACGGATGGAAAAAAGCCCGTCCAAGCTGATGATCCCCCTCAGCTATATGTGCATCCTTGCCGGGATGACGACGCTGATTGGTTCATCCACCAACCTGCTTGTCGCCGACACGCTGATGAGCGTCACCGGGGAACAACTGAGCTTTTTCGACCCGTCGATCCCCGGGCTGTTTCTGGCCGCCGTCGGGATTGTCTATATCATCGTGATCCTCCCGCACCTGCTACCCGACCGAGCGTCGATGGAAGCCGAGATCGCGGGCGGCGGCGGCAAGCAATACATCGCCCAGCTGGACGTCACGAGCGACCACCCGCTGATCGGCAAGAAGCCGGTCGCCGGCATGTTTGCCGACCTGCCCGACATGACCGTGCGGATGATTCAGCGCGGCGAACATGCGCTGCTTCCGCCCTTCGACCAGATCGAGCTGAAAGCCGGCGATCTCGTTATCGTCGCCGCGACCCGTCAAACCCTGACCAATCTCCTGGCCAAGCGGGCCGACTTCATGCGCGGCATGCTGGAAGCCTCGGGACCGGGTGATAACCCGACGCCGGGCGATAGCCTGGTCATGGCCGAGGCCGTTGTTGCGCCGGGGTCGCGCCTCATCGGGCGCACCATCCGGCAGATCGGCTTTCGCCATGTCACTGGGTGTATCGTGCTCGGGATCCAGCGCCGTTCCCGGATGATCCGCTCACGCATGGGTGAGATTCGGCTTGAGGCTGGCGACACCCTGCTTCTGTTCGGCGCCTCGGCCTCTCTGCGGGGACTGCGAGCCGACCGCGACCTGCTGGTGATGGATTGGGCAACGACCTCGATCGCCGATCCGCGGCGCTCCAATTTTGCCCGGGCCATTTTTGGCGGTGTTGTCCTGACCGCGGCCACGGGTCTGCTGCCGATTGTACTGGCTTCCTTCCTCGGAGCTGTGGCGATGATCATGGCGGGCTGTCTCAATACCCGCCAGGCCGCACGCGCCTTCGACATGCGTGTCTATCTCCTGATCGGCTCGGCCATCGCGCTGGGCACCGCCATGCAGGTGACCGGCGCGGCCGATCTGATGGCGACAGGCGTTGTGTCGGTCTTTGCGCCATTCGGGCCTGTGGTCCTGATGTCAGCGCTCTTCCTGCTGGTGGCAATCCTCACCAACGTGCTCTCCAACAGTGCGACCGCGATCTTGTTCACCCCGATCGCGGTGGGGGCTGCCAACCAGATCGGTGCCGACCCGACCTTGTTCGCAATGACGGTCTTGTTTGCCGCAAACACCTGTTTTGCCACACCGATCGGATATCAGACCAACTTGCTCGTGATGGGCCCGGGGCATTACAATTTTGCCGACTACCTGCGCGCCGGCTCGCCGATGGTGGTTCTCTTCTGGATTGCCTACACGGTCTATGTCAGCCTGCTTTACGCATTGGGTCTCGCTTGAGTGTGAGACCCTGCTACGGCAAGATCCGGACGCAAGGAATGAGGCGAAAGGCGTGACCCACCCGTTTGCAACCAAGCAAATTCCCTTCTTCCTCACGGCGTCCGCGCCGTGCCCGTACCTGCCCGGACGGTTCGAGCGCAAGGTATTCACGCGGATCGAGGTCGGCGAAGGCCCGGCTCTCAACGATGCGCTCACGCATGCCGGCTTTCGACGTTCCCAGGGCGTGCTTTACCGCCCTGCCTGTGAAGCCTGTGATGCCTGCAAGTCCGTCCGCATCGACGCGGAAGCTTTTGATTGGAAGCGGCGCTGGCGGAAAATCGTCAACCGCAACCGTGATTGGCACGTTTCGATCGACGCCCAGACCGCGACCATGGAGCAGTTCGATCTTCTGACGCGCTATCTCGACAGCCGCCACGGTGACGGCGACATGGTCGGCATGTCCTTCGGGGAATACGTCATGATGGTCGAGGACGGGGCCCAGCGCACCCATGTTACCGAGTATCGCGACGGCGACGGCGTGCTCCGCGCTGCGGCCCTGACCGATGTGCTCAAGGACGGCCTGTCGCTCATCTACAGCTATTTCGATCCCGACTGGGAACGCCGCAGCCCAGGCGCCTACATGATCCTTGACGCCATTCGGCAGGCTGAACTGGCCGGTCTGCCCTTTGTCTATCTGGGCTATTGGGTGAGCAAGAGCCGCAAGATGAGCTACAAGGCGCAGTATCAGCCGCTGCAAGTTTTGACGCCCTCGGGCTGGCAGCCTTATGCCGAACTCGCTAACCATGACGACAATGAGGAATACGACGATTTCGCGTGAGCCCTGATGCTTGGCGGGATCTCTGGGGGAGATAGATATGGATCGACGCACATTCATCAGCGGCGGTGCCGTCGCTGCGGCGACGGTGGCCACGGCCTGCGGTGAAACCGGACAGGACACGGCCAGCGGTCCGGCCGCACCGGCAGTCAATCGCGGCGTCAAACGCCTGCGCATGGTGACCACCTGGCCGGCGAATTTCCCCGGCCTGGGGACTGCCGCCAATAATGTCGCCGACTATATCAACCGCATGTCCGGCGGATCGCTGGAAGTCCGCGTCTATGCGGCGGGCGAGATCGTCTCGGCCTTCGAGGCCTTCGATGCCGTGTCCGAGGGCACGGCCGACATGTACCACGGAGCCGAATACTACTGGCAAGGCAAGTCACCGGCTTTCAACTTCTTTACCGCCGTCCCGATGGGTATGACCGCTTATGAGATCATGGGCTGGGTCGAAGCCGGTGGCGGTCAGATGTTGTGGGACGAGCTGTCCGGCCAGTTCAACATCAAGCCGTTCCAGGCCGGCAATTCCGGCCACCAGATGGGCGGCTGGTTCAAACGCGAAATCAACACGCTGGAAGATTTTCGGGGCTTGCGGATGCGAATTCCCGGGCTTGGCGGTAACGTCCTGCGCGAGCTCGGCGGCGCCGCGGTGACCCTGTCGGGCGGCGAGATCTATCCCGCGCTCCAGTCCGGAGCGATTGATGGTACCGAGTGGGTCGGCCCGTGGAATGACCTCGCCTTCGGCTTTTATCGCGAAGCACCCTACTATTATGGTCCGGGTTTCCACGAGCCGGGCTCCTGCCTCGGGGTTGGCATCAACAAGACGGTCTGGGATGGGCTCGCCAGCGATCATCAGGCGATCATCGCCTCGGCCTGCCGGACCGCGAACAATATCTCTATTGCGGAATTCCAGTACCAGAATGGCCTTGCCCTCAATGTGCTGGTCAATGAGCACGGTGTCGAGCTGCGCCAGTTCTCGGACGAGATCTGGACCCGGATCGGTGAAATCTCCGAGCAGGTCGTAGCGGACACAGGCAATGCCGATCCGTTTACACGCCGCGTCTATGACAGCTATCTCGCCGCGCGCGACACCATGCGCGGCTGGGGCCGGATCTCGGAAATGCCCTACATGGTGCAGCGCGAACGCGTTCTGGGCGGCTGATCATGCGCAAGGGGGACGGGCTACTCGCGGTCATACTGGTCCTGTCGGTCTTCCTGTTAGTGATCGACATGATAACCGGCGGCGGTGTTGCCGACTGGTCGGGCGCTCACTTGCCCGGTATCGCCCAAGCGATCGGGACATGGCTCGGGCGCGCGGGTCTATGGCTGTCGCCACTCCTGCTTCTACCCCTCATCAGCGGTCTGACAGGACGGTTCATCGGCTTGCCCGGTCCGGTCTGGTCACTCCAGCGTCACGCAATCCGCTTGTTTGACGCGATCACCGAAAGCATTGGCGGCGCAGCGCGCTGGTTCGCCCTCGGCCTGGTGATTGCCACCGCCATCATCGTGATCCAGCGCTATGTCTTCGGTTACGCCTCGACCAAGCTGGCCGAGAGCGTGATCTACATGCACGCGCTCCTCTTCCTGCTCTCCTCGGGCGCGGCGCTCCTGCATGGTGGTCACGTCCGGGTGGATGTCTTCTTTGCCCGAATGACAGAGCGGGGCCGGGCCTGGATCGACCTGCTTGGCACTTATTTCGCGCTCATGCCGATGAGTGCGCTTATCCTCTGGTCCTCGACCGGCTATCTCTCGTCGAGCTGGCGGATCCTCGAGAGCTCCCGCGAGAGTGACGGGCTTGCCTTCGTCTTCCTCTTGAAGACCGCCATTCCACTCTTTGCGATCCTGATGATCCTGCAAGGCTTCTCGATGGCTGCACGGGCCGCGATGACGCTGGGTCGACAAGACCCGCCGCCGCTGCCAACCGTGATCGAGGGGGAGATCTGAGCCGTGACCCACTTCATCGAACTCTTGCCCTTCCTGATGTTTCTCGCGGCTTTCGCAGCCCTGCTGCGCGGCTACCCGGTCGCCTTCACCCTGGCCGGCGTTGCCCTCGCCTTTGCCTTGATCGGCATGGCAATCGGCGAGTTTGACCCGATCCATTTCCGCGCCTTTCCGCAGCGCATCTACGGCAATTTGATGGAGATGGACCGGCAGATTCTCGTCGCCGTACCACTCTTCGTCTTCATGGGAGTGATGCTGGAAAAGTCGAAGATCGCCGAGGAATTGCTGGAAGCGATGGGCGCGCTGTTCGGGACCATGCGCGGCGGCCTCGGCATCTCCGTTGTCATCGTCGGTGGCCTGCTCGCCGCGTCGACCGGCATTGTCGGCGCCACGGTTGTCACGATGGGCCTCTTGTCGCTGCCAACCATGCTCAAGCGCGGCTATGACCCGGCCCTTGCGACCGGCACGATCGCGGCGTCGGGTACACTCGGGCAGATCATCCCGCCCTCCATCGTCCTCGTGCTGCTCGGGGACCAGATTTCCAACGCCTATCAGGAAGCCCAGCGCGCGCAGGGCATCTTCTCGCCCGATATCGTTTCGGTCGGGGACCTGTTCGCTGGCGCGTTGATTCCGGGCATCCTGCTGGTCAGCCTCTATATCGGGTATCAGATCGTCGTCGCGATCCTGCGTCCCGACAGCGCACCGGCAGCACCGGCCGAAGGGACGGTCAGCCTCGGCGGACTTCTGCACGCCCTCATCCCGCCCCTCGCCCTGATTATCGGCGTGCTTGGCTCCATCCTGACCGGTCTGGCGACTCCGACCGAAGCAGCCGGCGTTGGCGCCGTCGGTGCGACCTTCATCGCCGGTGCCCGCAATGCCGGCGCTCAGGGCAATCCAAAGCTCGGCCAGCTGGTCAGCTATCTGGGTCTGGCCGCGCTGCTTGGCCTGATTGCCCTCGTGGTGGTTGCCAATATCGGCGCCGAACGACGTCTCTATGTCACCGAACTGGGCACCCTTGGCGGCGTGTTTGCCGGCGCATTGGTGACACTCACCCTCCTGGGAACAGGCTGGAGCCTTCTCCGCCTGAAACGCTCCGGCGTGCTGGATGACGTCATGACCTCGACCGCGACCATTTCGGCGATGGTCTTCGTGATCCTGATCGGGGCTTCACTCTTCTCGCTCATCTTCCGGGAGCTGGGCGGCGACGATACGGTCGCCGCGGCTCTGCAGGCCGTTCCCGGGGGCGTGTTCGGAGCGGTCGCGGTGGTCATGCTGGTGATGTTCATCCTGGGCTTCTTCTTGGACTTCATCGAGATCACCTTCGTGGTTGTCCCGATCGTCGCGCCAATCCTTCTGATGATGGGCGTGGACCCGGTGTGGCTCGGTGTGCTGATGGCCATGAACCTGCAGACCAGCTTCCTGACCCCACCCTTCGGCTTCGCGCTGTTCTATCTGCGCGGCGTGGCCCCCAAATCGGTCAAGACGACCGACATTTATCGCGGCGCCATCCCGTTTGTGATCATCCAGATCCTGGCGATCATCGCCGTGGCTACCCTGCCATGGCTCGCCACCGGGCTGCCGAACTGGCTTTATGGCTAGATCATGAGCCCCCACCGCAAACTCGAGCTGCAGCGTGCCTTCATTGCCGCGCTGGCGCTGTTCATCTCCGCCATCTTCCTGTGGATGATCCGCGACTATCTGGCCGCGCTCTTCCTGGCTGCCGTCGTGACGCTCTTCCTGGCGCGGCCACATGACTGGCTGACGGCGCGCCTCGGAAAGCGACGCGGACTGGCCGCGGGCCTTCTGGTCACCGTGGCTGTCCTCGCTTTCGTGATCCCCGCGGCCATCCTGCTTGGCCTCGTCGCCGAGCAGGCGATCGAGGTGACCGGAATGGTCACGCCCTGGGTCCAGGAGCAGGTCAGCCAGATCCGCCAGAACGGGCTGGACGGTCTGCCAGACTGGCTCCCCTTCCGCGACGAGATGATTGAGTACCAGGCCACGATCACGGCCCAGATCGGCAATCTGGCGGGCACGGTCGGGCGGGTCCTGGTCAACTCGCTTCGGGCCGGAACCGGCGGGTTCCTGATCGCGACGCTGAACTTCTTCATACTGGTCTATGCGCTCTTCTTCTTCCTCATGACCGGACGCAAGGCTGCGCGCTCGGCCGTCAGCCTGCTGCCGATGACGACCGAAGCGCGCGAATTGCTGGCCGAACGGGCTGTCTCGACCATTCGCGCGACCGTGAAGGGCTCCTTCCTGATCGCCCTTGTGCAAGGCAGCCTGACGGGGATCGGCCTGTTCGCCGCCGGCGTTCCCGGGGCCATCTTCTGGGCTGCGGTCGCGTCGCTGCTCTCCATCATCCCGATGATCGGGCCGCCGCTGATCTGGGTCCCCGCGGCCATCTGGCTTGGCGCGACCGGGCATCTCATTCCCGCGGTCGGACTGACCGCCTGGGGCGTGATCGTGATCTCGACCTCGGACAATCTCCTGCGACCGGTCCTCGTCGGCAAGGACGCCAAGATGTCCGACCTGATGGTGCTGATCTCCACGCTCGGCGGGCTGACACTGTTTGGCGCCGTCGGCATCATCATCGGCCCGGTCATCGCCGCGCTCTTCACATCGGTGTGGTTTATCTTCCGCGAAAGCTTTGCCGGCTTGCTGGAAGACGAGGAAGAAGAAGACACGCAAGCCGGGGATGACGGCGACAATGGGGGCAGCACGCCGCCTCCGGCCGACGCAGAAGACAGCGCCCCACCCGCAACCGACACCGACCCGTCGCACTAGGCCGGCGGGTTAGCTGCCGGCCGGCTCGCGGGTAAACCCGGCCTCGACCTCGCGTAGGAAGCGGCTGACATCGCGCATGTTGAGCGTTCGTGCCAGCGCATCACATTCCAGACGCGGGGTGCCGGAATAATAGTCCCGCATCGCCAATATGGCCGTGCGAAAGCCTTCGATATCGCCATCCGGCACGGCGCGCAGCGAGCGCTTCAATTGCGACAGGGCCATGCGGTCGCTGGCGGTCGGCATCTCCAGCGCATCGAAGAGGGCTTCGATGTAATCGATGTAAAGCTCCCGACGATTGCCGACGAGATCCGGCCAGTGCCCGTCGAAGACGTGGCCGTAAAGCTCACCATAGGCTTCGCCCGCCGGATTGGTGTGGGCATAGCTGTCGCCAAGCGCGTGAATGAGAAAGCCAGTCTGCCAATCCGCACGGGGCGTGGTGCGATTTCGCTGCTCGATCAGCTCGGCGAGGTCGAGTCGGCGCTGGGCGACCGCCTCGGGGTTTCCGCCATGCAAGGAGTGCAGGACCGCATTGATCCGGTGACGATAGGACCAGCCCCCGACCAGCCCCCAGACGCTGACCTGTGGCGCCGCATAGCGCAGGGCGAGATCGTCCGCCGCCTGATTGAAAAACGCCAGCCGCGCCGCGTCCTCGTCCGAATGACCGGCGAACCGGGCGATCACATAGGTCGTATCCTGGTGACCATCCCGCTGATATTTCGGCTGGCCATTGGCCTCCAGGCAGCTCGGATTAAGGCTGCGATAGCCCGGCGTGGAACAGGCCGCGAGCCCGCATAACGAGGCCAGCGCGGCGGTCCGGAACAGGTTTTTCATGGCAGTCTCCCCCGAGGCAATCATTGCCCCTGGTCGACAGCCTACCCCGCAGGCCCGGGTTGAACCATGGCAGCCGGCAAATAAGGCGTCAGGCGCGAGGGATGCTAGACTTGCGGCACACTCGTGCCCCGGGCCACCAGCCGGCCGCCGGCGTGTTCGACCAGCATCTCGATACGCTTCTCGATGGGCGGATGGGTGGCAAACATGCCCATGAACCCCGTTGCGGGATTGTCGATGAACATCTCACGGACTTCTTCCGGCGCGTTCTTGAGGTCCGAATGGCCGGAAATCTTCTCGAGCGCACCGATCATTGCGTCCGGGTTATGGGTGAGTTCCACCGCGCCGGCGTCAGCCATGTATTCTCTTTGCCGCGACAGCGAGAAACGGATGACGATGGCCAGGAGATAGGCGATGGCCAGGATGGCCAGGGCGACGACAATGACCATCCCGCCACTGCGTCCCCCGGAGCGACGATCGCCGCCGGCCCGCATGCCAACCCAGAATATCCGGCGGAAGACGATCTCGGCAGCAAAGGAGATGATGCCGACGAAGATGATCGAGACCACCAGCAGGCGGACATCCTGATGACGGATATGCGAGAGCTCGTGGGCCAGCACCGCTTCGAGTTCCGCCGTGTCGAGGCGTTGCATCAAGCCCCGCGTGACCGTCACCGTATACTGCCCCTCGCGTACACCCGAGGCATAGGCATTCAGCGCCTCACTCTCGATGATGGCCAGTTTGGGCATTTGAAGGCCGCGCGAGATGCACAGGTTTTCCAGCAGGTTATAGAGTTCCGGCTCATCCTTGCGGGCAACCGGCCTGGCACCGGTTGCGGCATTGATCATCGCCTGGTGAAAGAACCAGGCGATGACAAACCAGATACCGGCGATGATCAGGGACCAGACACCGATCTGGGGCAGGCGCGCGAATTCCGCCGCCCAGATCGGGCCCACGGAAAAGCTGCCGCCCGTATTGACCGGAACCAGCTGCGCCGGATCCGTGAACCCGGTGAGCAGGATCGTCAGCGCGTATCCCACGCCGACCAGCAGAACAGGGAAGAAGGCCAGCAGCACAATGGAACGCAGATTATTGTTCCAGATATGCGTGCGGAGCCCGGCCGTTCCCCAGCTCATGACCTAGAACTGCACCTTCGGGGCAGCCCGCTCGGCATCGCCAACCTCGAAATATTCCCGCTGTTTGAAGCCCATCGAATTGGCAATCACCACGGCCGGGAACTGCTCGGTCGACGTGTTGTACTCATTGACCGCATTGTTGAAGAAGCGGCGAGCGGCGGCGATCTTGTTTTCCAGATCGGCGAGCTCGGACTGCAACTGCATGAAGTTCTGGTTGGCCTTCAGGTCAGGATAGGCTTCCGACAGGGCAAACAGCTGACGCAGCGCACCGGACAGCATGTTCTCGGCCCCGGCCAGATCCTTGACGGAGGTGGCGTCAATCGCGGTCTGGCGCGCCTTGACGACGTTCTCAAGCGTCTCTTTTTCGTGGCTGGCATAGCCCTTCACGGTGTCGACGAGGTTTGGCACAAGGTCGTGCCGCTGCTTCAGCTGGACGTCGATATCGCCCCAAGCCTGGTTGCAGGTCTGCCGCAGCGCGACGAGGCGGTTGTAGACCATGACCAGAAATACGCCGAGGGCGATGATCACGATCAGAAGAATGACGCCGGTATCCATGCCTGTCTCTCCTTGAGGGGGCAAAACTGGGTTGGGTTCACCGCCCGGTCGGGTGGTGCCCGTTCAAATCACTACCTATCCCGCTTTCGCCTGTGAAGCGAGGAATTCCGAGCCGCGCGGCGCAAAGCGCAGCGAGCGCGGGAATCCGCGCGGTGCCATCTTGCCGGCCTGCGCCCGCTTGGCAGTCCACAAATGCCAATCATCGAGGTTGAAGCGCCGACCGGCGCCGTCGAGCCAGGTCAGGCCGTCCTCGGCGTTGAACACCGTGGCATCGGCCAGCTTGGCTCCCTTGCCACCGAGGAGCCGGACACCCTTGCCACGGCTCATGACCGGGATTTCCTCAAGCTCGAAGACCAGCAGTTTCTTGTTTTCGCCGATCAGGGCCACGCGGTCACCGGTTGCCGGAATGCACAGGAAAGCCTCGTCGCCCTCGGCGAGGTTGAGGATCTGCTTGCCGCCCTTCTTCATGGCGACGCAGTCCTTTTCCTGGATACGGAAGCCGGAATTGCCGTCGGACGCGACCAGCAGGGTGCGTTCGGGATCAAATTTGAACAGGCCGATCGGTGCGGCATCGTCGGGCAGATCAACATGCAGGCGCACCGGCTCGCCATGACCGCGCCCGCCGGGGAGCTTGGAGGCCTCCAGCGTGTAGAACTTGCCGTCCGTGGCGAACATCAAGAGCTTGTCAGTGGTCTCGCACTTGACCGCGAAGGCCGACCTGTCGCCCTCCTTGAACTTCAATTCGGTGACGTCGTTGATATGGCCCTTCAAGGCGCGGACCCAGCCACGTTCGGACAGGACGGCGGTAATCGGCTCGCGCACGACGAAAGCCTCGATCGGTGCATCGCCCGAGATATCCGGCGCGTCGCCGAACACGGTCCGGCGCTTGCCCAGCGGCGTCGTCTCGGCATAGACCTCGCCAAGGTGGACGACTTCACCGCGTACCTTGTCCCATTGCAGCGCGGTCGAACCGATCAGCGCCTGCAGGGATTTGCGTTCGCCCCGGAGATTGGTGTCTTCCTTGCGGATTTCCAGCTCTTCCAGCTTGCGCAAGGCGCGCAGGCGCATGTTCAGAATGGCTTCGGCCTGGCGCTCCGACAGCTCGAAATGCGCCATCAGCTTGGCCTTCGGCTCATCCTCGAAGCGGATGATCCGGATCACTTCGTCGAGATCGGCATAGACGATCAGATAGCCGGCCAGCACTTCGAGGCGGTCCTCGACCTTGGCCAGACGCGTTATGGCCCGGCGAACCGCAACATCACGGCGGTGCTCGAGCCAGATCTGCAGCACTTCGCGCAGGCCCATCACCCGTGGCACGCCATTCGGGTCAAGAACATTGAGATTCAATGAGATGCGGGTTTCAAGGTCGGTCAGCTTGAACAGGCTCTCCATCAGCATGTCCGGATCGACCAGCTTGCTCTTCGGCTCAAGAACCAGACGGATGTCCTCGGTACTCTCGTCGAGCACATCGTCGAGCAGCGGCAGGCGCTTGGCGTCCATCAGCTGGGCAATGCGCTCAACCAGCTTTGACTTTTGCACCAGGTACGGGATCTCGGTGACGACGATGCGCCACATGCCTCGGCCGATATCTTCCTTTTCCCACTTCGCGCGAACACGGAAGCCCCCGCGTCCTGTCTCGTAGGCCGAGCGGATTGCTTCGGCGGGTTCGACGATGGTGCCGCCGGTCGGCAAGTCCGGGCCCTTGATATGCGTCAGCAGGGCGGCGGTGGGAGTTTCCGGTTCGTCGATGAGCGCCATCGCGGCGGCACAGATCTCGGCGACATTATGCGGCGGCACAGAGGTCGCCATGCCCACGGCAATCCCCGTCGAACCATTGGCCAGAAGGTTCGGAAAAGCGCCCGGCAGGACCAGCGGTTCGCGCTCGGACCCGTCATAGGTTTCCTCGAAATCCACCGTACCCTGGTCGATGTCCTGAAGCAGGAACTCGGCCGCCTTGGTCAGGCGCGCTTCGGTGTATCGCATGGCGGCGGCGCCATCGCCGTCGATGTTACCGAAATTGCCCTGCCCCTCGACCAGCGGATAGCGCGAGGCGAAATCCTGGGCCAGGCGGACCAGCGCTTCATAGACCGACTGGTCGCCATGCGGGTGGTATTTACCGATCACGTCACCGACGACACGGGCCGATTTCTTGAAGGCCTGGTCCGGGTTCAGCTTCAGCTCGCGCATGGCGTAGAGGAGACGCCGGTGGACCGGTTTCAGCCCGTCGCGGGCATCGGGCAGGGCCCGCTGGGTGATCGTCGAAAGCGCGTAGGCAAGGTATCGCCGCGACAGCGCCTCGTCGAACTTCTCCTCGATGATATGCCCGCCGTCGGGATCAAAATGATCGCCCATGAAGCCCACCTGACTGATTCGCGTTTGGATCAGTATAGGCAGGGCTGGCGAGCTGCGCAGGGGCCGGACACAGGATTAGCTGTGGGGAATGGGGGTGCAGACAACTCGCCTTCTAATTGTGCTAACACAACCTATAATATCCACAATCAATCAAACGACCCGCCCCAGGAGATCGATGAGATACAAGGCCATCCGCATCGGACTGTTGAAAACTGCTGAAATCAATCGGCGGTTGGGAACCGAGCTTGTCGATGCAGACGTCTGGGCAAGCAAGGCCGCCCATCGCCATTTCGCTGTCGATCATCCTGATGACTACAACCTCGTCGTGGCCAACCTTGGCCTGGTGATCGAAGACCCGGGATACATCGGGCAAAAGCCTGGCAATGCGGACAATTTCTACCTTGTCCGCAATGTCCCGGGCCTGGACAGTTCTGTCCTTGTCGCCATCGGGATCCGGCTCAACAAGCATGGGACCTATAACCTGCGCAGTGCCTACACTGTCTCGCACACCGACATCCAACGGTATCGCGCAGCGGGCCATCTATGGATCGCCTGAAATGGAAACAGAAAAAGGGCCGCGCATTGCGCGACCCCATGCATATCCGAGCGCGTTGCCAACCGCGATCTCTCGGCTCGAAGCCTCTACCCTTTCGGGTGTGTGGGGTGGCTGTTCCCACCTCATCGGATAGTAGGACGACGTACCGGAGAACAGACAAAAAGTCAAGACTCCAATACGTTCACCAGCGCTCTGAATACCTCACGAAAGATTGGGCGAGTTCCGGCAAAACACTCGCCAAGCGTTCTTCAATCCCGTTGCCAGCGCCACCCCCTAGGTGTCGTTTCTCAAGACGTTGTTCAGCAGGTCGTTGAGCCTATTGGCTGGCGATTGCTTGGCGAGAGCATAGTGCGGTCTGGCGGTGTTGTACCAGTCGAGATAGCGCTGGAGATCGAGATTTCGGCTGTCCGATGAGCGGTAAGGGATGGCATAAGCCCATTCTCTGAGCAGGGTCTGGATAAAGCGCTCGGCCTTGCCGTTGGTGCGCGGGGTGTAAGGCCGGGTACGGATGTGGCGGATCTTGAGCCAGCCCAGCACCTTTGCGAACAGGCGCGAGACGTAGGGGCTGCCATTGTCTGTCATGATGCGTTCGACGATGATGCCGCGCGCCTTGAACCAGCGCAGCGCCCGGACCATGAAGCCGGTCGTGGTGGCGCGTTTCTCGTCGGGCAGGACCTCGACATAGGCCAGCCGGGTCGCGTCATCGATGGCGACGTGGACACACTCCCAGCCGGCACCGCGATTGCGGTTGCCCTTGCGCTGTCCGGTGACGCGATGACCCGGTTTTTCGAAGCGTCCCAGCTTCTTGATGTCCAGATGGATGAGCTCGCCAGGCCTTTCGCGCTGATAGCGGATTACCGGCGCACGCGGTGTCAACGCGCCCAGCCGGCCCAGGCCGAGCCGCTTGAGCCAACGGGCCACGGTCGAGCGCGCCAGCCGCAGCCGCTCGGCGATCTCGGACGCCGTCATGCGGTAATCCCGGCGCAGCTGCGCGGCCGCCTCAACCCACCAGTTATCGTAAGCCCCGGCAGGCCGGGCGGGCGCGCTTGCGCCATCTTCAAGCGCCGCGCACCCGCCCTCGCGGTGACGCGAAATCCACTTGTAGACGGTGCGGACGGAGATGCCCAAAGAGGCGGCAATCACCTCAACACTCTCGCCCGACAGTCGGCGTTCGACAATCAGGGCTCGCGAAAACGGTGTGGTTCTGGCATTTCTATGGCTGTTCATCGGGGGCGATCCTCCTGCTGATTGTGTCGCAACAACCAGTCTCAAGGACTCAATCCCGATGAACAACCTTATGAGAGTTCACACCTAGGTCGCAGACCGTGCTGAATTCCAATCGAGGAGTTCCACTGTGACGAAGAAAGCCAATCCGCTCACCATCGCGTTCCAAAACCAGAACCTGAAAATGATCAAGCTCATCGAGCCCGGAATCACACGACATGCCAAGCTTGGATGCGATATTGGGAGGATCAAGCGAAACACATCCGACGCCTGTCTCAAACAGGACAAGGTCAGGCGTGTATGGAAGGCGGCTCCATTTCACTGCCATCACAACCGCCCCACCCGTTCCAGCTCCGCCATCAACCTTCCCCGCGCTTCCGGCAATTGCTTGTCGATCGGCCAGAGGACCCGGCGTTCGAGGAAATAGCCGGTTAGCGCCAAACCGCGGGCGATGTCGCCATCCTCGATCTTGCCAGAGCCTGCCATGAAGGGCGGGAGTTCCAGGAGTTTGGGGGCGTAGGGCGCGGCCTCCTCGCGGCAGACAGCGCGGCCGGTGCGTGGGGAGATATGGGTGAGGTCCTCGGTCACGCCGGTAACGGCACAGGCCGACATGTCGAGCCCATAGCCGAGATCCGACAACAGACCCGCCTCCCAGCGCACATAGAGCGCTGGCCAGATATCGGGATTGTCGAAAGCGTTCAGCAGTAGCTCAAAGCCGGCATGGACCTGTGGGTGGGCCTCGCGTTCGGGCAGCGACATGACCGCGATGGCGCAGGCGGCGTTGAGACCGGCCAGCGCGGTGCGATCTTCCATCACCAGGCCGGCCGTCAGGTCGTCGGCTTCGATCTGGAACATGCCGAGATGTTCCGACAGCCGCGCTCGCCAATTCACAGTGATCTGGTTGCCTGGCTGGAGGATCGGCCGCATCGAGCGAGACCGTCCGCCACGCACCAACCCGGCATGCCGGCCCTGCTCACGGGTCAGCACCTCGACAATTGCCGAAGTCTCGCCATGCGGCCGCACGGCAAGGATTATGCCTTGATCACGCCATTCCATGCGGGCGGTTGTAGGTGACTCTTGGCAAAGCCGCATCCGGCAAATGTCGGACCGGAGCGGTATTTCCGTGTCGACACGCCATCTAAAACAGGCCGGACAGTCGAAACGGCCTGAATTCTAGCCCGCCAGATCCAGTCGAACGGGGACGCCCGGCGCCAACCGTCCATCAAGGAGTGTGAAGGTCAGAATCACGGCGGACTCTGATCTCTCGCCGTCAAACATGTCGATATAGAGAACACTCAGACTGCACTCCCCCGACGCGCTCTCACAGCTATCCATCAGTTCGGCATGATTGGGGGCACCTGCCCCGTCGCTGGCCGTTGGCAGCGATCCGAACAGGCTCGCCAACACCCCGGGCAGGCTGGGCGAAAGCCCCTGTGCTTCGAGAACCCCGACATAGTCTGAGCCCTCCAGATCGATGGGATGATCGGCGCCGGCGAGGATGAGCGCTTCAATCACCTGGGCGCTCAGCATGTCATCCTCAGTCGCCTTCGGGTCGGCACTTTGGGCCATGACCGAGGCAGAAGCCGTCACTGCAAAAAGCGTAGACGTTGCTATCTTGAGAAATCCCGTCAATGAAAAATCAGCCATGCGTCCCATCCGTGTCTTCAATCAAAATGTTTAGTCAGTATTCCTGAGACAGGCCGCGACCTGACCGGCAGCAATCTTGTAGATCATCGCAATTCTAAGCGGCGCAGCGTGCGCACGGCAAGCTCTATAGTTTCATAGCCTTTCAACACCGCCCTCGCCTCTGGCTTGCACTACTCACGCCTGCTGCTAGTGTTTGGCCTGAAAACTTGGGGGGAACGCATGGCTGCATCAGGCAAAATCCGGCCTGCCATTGTCGGACTCTTGGCCAGTTTTCTGATGGCTTGCGGTGGTGGCGACGACACGCAAGAGACAGAAATCGCCGACAAACTTCCCCCTCCGCAGATTGAACAGCAAGCTGATCTCGGACGGGACACGGCCTTGCCGGCGCCGGTTGAACCGGAAGAAACGCTGTTGCCTGGCAAGTCGCCTGACCGGACTGAAGCCGGAACCGCCCCGGCGACCATGGATCCTGCCCTGCCCGTTCCGGCTGGAATGACCGTGGGGTCGCTTCCCACCGTGGAACCACGCCAACCCTGTGGCGGATCACCGACTTGCGTGAATGCGGGATCAATCTCCGGCGGGCATGGGGCACCGGGGATCGAGATCTACTATGACCCGGAACGCAATGACGCGGTCGTCCGCTGGGGCAACGCTCTGGGCGGCATCGTCGCTTGCGCCGATGGCGGCAACACGCTCGGCGCCTGCGTCGCAGCGGCAGCCGTCGAACAATCCTGCAAGGATGAATTTGTCCGGCTGTCCGGGCTCGCCGATGAGCTGGCGGCCTTTGATGCCGTGTTCTTGACAGCGGGAGGCCCCTGTCGCCCCGAGGACGGTCAGCCATGAACCGCAAACTTGCAACGCTGACCGTCGCAGCCGCAATCGGACTTGCGCTGACGGCCTGGGATACCCGCGTCATCACCGGCCATCCCTGGATGTCGATCTATCAGGAGGCGCCGTCTGCGAGCTTGCCGGAACACAGCCATGTCAGCGACGTGACCTTTGATCATCTCGACCCGACCGGTGAATTGCGCCGGTTGTTCGGGCGAGGCGGCAGCGCGACTCTGGATGTGGTGGATCTCAATGCCAGCTACTTCCGGGCGGATGAGATGGCCGACACGGCCCGCGCCGGGGATGATCCGGAGACCGCCGTCGAAGAGCGCCGGATACCGCCGCCGGGGCACTTCGCCGGCCTGCCCGATTATAGCTACGGACTTTATGACTGGCTCAACAAGAACACGACCTGTCCGGCCTTCCAGGATTCGTCCTACACGTCGCGCTGCCATGAGTTTTTCGGCTGGCTGGGAGGCTTGAATTCGGTCCATTTCGGATCGCAGGCGACCGAGATGTACGCGCATCACCATCGCAATGCGCTCGCACTCGCCCGGCGGGCCCGCGAGATGCGCGAAACGATGACCGACGCTGAGCGCGACCAGTTTTCCAACGAATTGAAAGAGGCCGAGTTGCTGGCACTGGCCTATGAAGGCTATGCTCAGCACTTCCTCCAGGACCGTTGGGCGATCGGTCACATGTGGGAGCGCTGGAACGCGCCAGACCCACAGCAGGAGCCCGCCAGCCTGCCAGAGCACATCGTGATCGGCGGCCTCGCCGGGCTCATCCACGGCTCTGAATCCCTGGTAAACCAACACCGCTGGATGGAAATACTCCTGACGCGGGCGGACCCCATGTCCTCACCCGTTGCCGGGCCGGGCGATGTTGCTGTGCCGATGCAATACCGTCACGTCGGTGCCGACGAGGCCGGCCCCGTCACCCCGGGCATCGGGGATGAGCGCTTCCAGGACGCCTTGGACAGAAATTTCAGCCTGAGCAGCTACGCTGCCGGCGCGTCCGATCAGGCACTGGATGTCCCAACCCAGTTGGCGGGACTGCGGCAGTGCGCCGGCGCCGGGTGGTCAGAGGTGATCCGCGCCCTCGGACCCAATGACGCGGGCGGCTTTGGCATTTATCAGGCCCCGCTCTCGGCGTCCGCACCGGATTTTGCCGTCATCGACCGGGAGGATTGCTGGAATATGTGGGCAA
Source organism: Maricaulis maris (assembly GCF_036322705.1). NCBI lineage: Bacteria > Pseudomonadati > Pseudomonadota > Alphaproteobacteria > Maricaulales > Maricaulaceae > Maricaulis > Maricaulis maris. The sequence goes on along the minus strand of NZ_AP027270.1, from coordinate 1,349,509 downwards.
CCAACCAGTCGATGATGATCGGTCTGTTGGGTCCCAATCCCGAGCGCTCGCTCGCCTTCATTGCCGCCGTGGATTTTGCTGTTCCCCTCGACGGCCCGACCCTGGCGGAATACCAAATCTCGAGCGCCACCCAGGCTCTCGGTGATCGCGCGGAACTGGTCGCCTATGCGGCCCGGCTATGGCTCTATGGCCGCGATGAACCCGACGGGACACAGGTCGCGCGCGGCGAGATGATCTCATTCGCGCACAGCCTCGCGAGCCTGTTCGGTCAGGAAGACCTGGCCAATCCCAACACCGTCTGGGGCTTTGAGGAAGGCGGTTCGTATGGCCTTCCCAGTTATGTCGAACCGGTCGGATTGATCGCCGAGAGCGATGGCGGGCCGGTAGCGCCGCTAGCGGAAACGGATGTCCGAGGGCGCGATATCCAGACGCTTTATGGTGCCTTCACGGGTGCGCGATCCGACTATTGGTGCGAGCACCGTGACGTGCTGCGAGAACTGCGCGCCGAGCCCACTGACCGCAATCGCCAGCTGTGTGAAGTCATGGCGGGACGCATGTATCAGGGGACTCACCCCAGCTATGGCGGGCGCAATTCCCGGGAACGGGAGTTTCAGTCCGTCCCCGTACGCTCGATGTGCCAGATCTCTGGCAGCGGTGTTGAATCAGACGAAATCGATGACCCGGACAACCCCTACTGGCTCGACCAGGGATATGTGCCTTCAGACGCAACGCGACAAAGTCACCGACCCCGCTTCACCGACGACGCTGCGGTTACAAATTGGTGCGCACGCGTCCCTGTCATCACTTTGTTGGATGATCCGGAGCTGCGAGATCAAAACGTCGCCGCCGTTCTTTATGTCGACGATAACCGGCTGATCCTGAACGGCCGCGATTTTGGGGATCAGCCCGGACTCGTCATGGCCGAACCGCCCGGGATCGGTCGGCACCGAGCCCTTGAGAGCGTGATCAGCTGGCGCGATACCCAGGTGGTTCTGGATGTCTCCGACTATGACTGGGATCCGGGCGATGACTACATCCTTACCCTCCGGCCAGCCTACGAAACCAGCCTCTGGACGCGGGGACCAACGGTTGGCGAGTACTACCTGCGGGTACGTGAACCGATGGAATTGGAAACGGTCACGCTGGACCTGGGCGGTTCCGGGCCGTGCATGACGGCAATCCCGGACTTCGAGATCGTCAATCTGCGACAAACCATCACCCCGAGCATGACGCCGGCCGAGCTGACCGATCTCGCCAGCGAATTTTCCGAAGACGTTACCCGCGTACGCGAGTACTTCTCCGATCAATTGGTCTGCATGCAAGAGCTCGCCGGTGAACGAAGACAGACGCTCCAGGAGGGAGCTGAGTCAGGCGTCGCCCTGATCGAGGCTAGACGCGGTCAGTATTATTTCCTGACCCAGTTGAGTGAACCCGTCTCCATCGGGATGATGGTCAATTCTCCGCCCCATGACCAGTCCGATATCGACCTGTGGCAAGATCTCTACACGACCTATATCGAGCAATTGCAGGGCTCCATCGGATTTCTTGATGGCACTGACCTGATGGTGCAGGCATGGGCCCGGGCCTATGCCTCCAATCCGCCGCTGACCCGGGGCAGCGTGGACATTTCCGAACTGATGTGGTCGGCCGGCAGCGTTGAAGAGGTTCTCGAGCGGGGCTTTCAGGCCAGTCAGACAAACAGCCCCGGAGGCGGCCCCACTATGCCCCGGGAAATGATGGCCATGATGCAGCAGGTGTCATTCTTTGCCGTGGGCCTCGACCTGGAAATGCTCGGGGATGGCGCGCTGGCAAATGCGGAAGAAACGCTCAGAGGTCTGCGCACATGGACCCAGGTGCAGCATTCCCTGACCCAGATCGCCATACCGCGGCTGATCACCGAGATCGACCATCTGCAAGATGAAACCGAGCGCTTGCTGGATCTTTCCCTCAGCGAGCATACCCCGGAGGAATGCACGAGCTTCATGGACCTGCCTGGTTGCCAGGTTTTCTCGGGCGATGAAGCCAATCTCGACGACTATTACGAGCTCGCGGAATGGATCGCCGAACTGACAGGTGGAATCGCGCGACCTGAACCGCAATACCTAAGCTCGATGAGCGGCCTCTTCCCGACTGCGGACGGGCATCAACGCAGCCTGCTCGCTTGGCCGACCGAAGAGTCCTATCAGGCGGCCATCGCCGGGCCGGGTCGCGATGGCACGCAATTCGTCTCGCCGGGCACCGGGACCCCAAAATAGCTCAACGCGCAAATTGTCGAAGGCGTTCAGCAGGAGATGAAAGCCTGCATGGACCTTGCGGGTGACCCTCGCCTTCGGGCGGCGACATGACAGCGATGGCCCGGGCGGCGTTGAGACCGGCCAGCGCGGTGCGATCTTCCATCACCAGGCCGGCCGTCAGGTCGTCGGCCTCGATCTGGAACATGCCGAGATGTTCCGACAGCCGCGCCCGCCAATTCGCCGTGATCTGGTTGCCTGGCTGGAGGATCGGCCGCATCGAGCGAGACCGTCCGCCACGCACCAACCCGGCATGCCGGCCCTGCTCACGGGTCAACACCTCGACAATCGCCGAGGTCTCGCCATGCGGCCGCACGGCAAGGATTATGCCTTGATCACGCCATTCCATGCGGGCGGTTGTAGGTGAGTCTTGTTCCCGGGACACCGTGGGTGAGCCGGATGCCTTTCCAACGCTCTCGGTTAAGTTGTAGTCTTATATTCGGGTCTGGGAAGAATCTAGCGACCAACTGACAGCCAAAACTATTTCCCGGGTCGCTACGGTGAGGTCTGACATGAAAATTCGCAACATAAGAATAAAGAAATTCAAACGCTTCACTGATTTTCAGGTGATGAACATACCTGCAGAGACGCGTTTAGTGGTAATTGCCGGGCCTAACGGATGCGGGAAGTCGTCATTCTTTGAAGCTTTGAACGTTTGGTTCCGAACAAAAATAAAGGGCAATGGCGTGAACTGGGATCCAGCCTACTACGTAAAGTCTATTGCCGCAGCTGATGACGCCGACGTTGCTGTTATGCGCCAAAACGTAACCCAAGCGGTCCAACGCGGCATCGACGTTGAACTACATGACAGTATCCCAACGGAGCAAGATGATCGGAAGAAAGCCTTTTACGCGAGGTCTGCCTACCGAAACGATCCCGCTTTCCAAGTAACTTCGTTGAATCGCCTAGCTGTCGTTTCTCAAGACGTTGTTCAGCAGGTCGTTGAGCCTATTGGCTGGCGATTGCTTGGCGAGAGCATAGTGCGGTCTGGCGGTGTTGTACCAGTCGAGATAGCGCTGGAGATCGAGATTTCGGCTGTCCGATGAGCGGTAGGGGATGGCATAAGCCCATTCTCTGAGCAGGGTCTGGATAAAGCGCTCGGCCTTACCGTTGGTGCGCGGGGTGTAAGGCCGGGTACGGATGTGGCGGATCTTGAGCCAGCCCAGCACCTTTGCGAACAGGCGCGAGACGTAGGGGCTGCCATTGTCTGTCATGATGCGTTCGACGATGATGCCGCGCGCCTTGAACCAGCGCAGCGCCCGGACCATGAAGCCGGTCGTGGTGGCGCGTTTCTCGTCGGGCAGGACCTCGACATAGGCCAGCCGGGTCGCGTCATCGATGGCGACGTGGACACACTCCCAGCCGGCACCGCGATTGCGGTTGCCCTTGCGCTGTCCGGTGACGCGATGACCCGGTTTTTCGAAGCGTCCCAGCTTCTTGATGTCCAGATGGATGAGCTCGCCAGGCCTTTCGCGCTGATAGCGGATTACCGGCGCACGCGGTGTCAACGCGCCCAGCCGGCCCAGGCCGAGCCGCTTGAGCCAACGGGCCACGGTCGAGCGCGCCAGCCGCAGCCGCTCGGCGATCTCGGACGCCGTCATGCGGTAATCCCGGCGCAGCTGCGCGGCCGCCTCAACCCACCAGTTATCGTAAGCCCCGGCAGGCCGGGCGGGCGCGCTTGCGCCATCTTCAAGCGCCGCGCACCCGCCCTCGCGGTGACGCGAAATCCACTTGTAGACGGTGCGGACGGAGATGCCCAAAGAGGCGGCAATCACCTCAACACTCTCGCCCGACAGTCGGCGTTCGACAATCAGGGCTCGCGAAAACGGTGTGGTTCTGGCATTTCTATGGCTGTTCATCGGGGGCGATCCTCCTGCTGATTGTGTCGCAACAACCAGTCTCAAGGACTCAATCCCGATGAACAACCTTATGAGAGTTCACACCTAGGCTCCCCCTTAGACGAAAATAGTATTAACAGGTTCAGCGACAATGATGCGACAGTATCAAAGAATTACAGCCGAATGATTTCACAGGTCTTTGCATCCGTTTACAAGGATGAAAGCGAAGACACAACTATTGGTGAATTTAGACGGAAGACTATTGGCGACATTCGAGCGTCAATGAAGCGCCTGTTTGGCGACCTAACTCTGAATGACTTTGGAGACCCGCTCGAAGACGGCACCTTCTTTTTTGATAAAGGAACTAGCAAAAGATTTCCATATCAGAACCTCTCCGGTGGCGAGAAAGCCGCATTCGACTTGATCCTCGACATTATCGTGAAACGCAAAGCATTTAACGAGACGGTTTATTGCATTGACGAGCCCGAGGCGCACATGAACCCGAGGTTACAAGCGAAGCTGCTAGAAGAGTTGTTCAAGCTTGTACCAGATCGCAGCCAACTATGGCTCGCCACCCACTCCATTGGGATGATGCGGCGAGCACGTGACTTATATAAAGAAAACTCAGATCAGGTTGTCTTTCTGGATTTTGGCAAATGCGATTTTGACTCCAGCGTAACGCTCGAACCCGAAGTGCCAGACAGAAGATTTTGGGACGAGGTTCTAAATGTTGCGCTCGACGATTTCGCTTCACTCGTGGCGCCAGAAACAGTCGTATTGTGCGAAGGCGAGATGTCCCGAACCGACGCGGGATTTGATGCTTCATGCTACGAAGCAATATTTTGTTCCAAGTATCCGTCGATCAAATTTCTTGGCGTGGGGAACTGTCACGAAGTAGAGGGCGATCGACAAAGCTTCCTATACGGCTTGAGCGTACTACTTGCAGGATCAAGAATAATCCGGCTCATTGATCGAGACGACCACAGCAAAGAAGATGTAGCTGAGAAGAAGCGTGAATGAATAAACGTGCTATCGATGCGCAATATTGAATCATATTTATTCGACAAAGAGGTACTTTCTGCACTTTGCGAACACGTCGGATCGCCCGAAAAGGTGGACGAAGTCCATGCAGCCTTTGATACAGCGGTGGCTGGTCTACACAGCCGCAAGAAGGCGCCCGACGACATTAAAGCAGCTTCCGGATTGATTTACACCGAAGTGAAACGAAAACTAGCACTTACAAAGTGTGGAAACTCAGCCCGAAAGTTTATGCAACGAACATTAGCTCCGCTCATCACTCCGAAGATGAATGTGTACCGTCTACTGGAAACAGATATTTTTGCCGCCTGACATTTGGAAACCTGAGTATCAAGCCCTTGATAACCAGGCCGCGCACCGATCAGACGTCGAAATCCAGACCCACATCCTTGTAGTGCGAGCGCCGCGCCATCCATTTGGCGTCGACTTTCACATTGAGGAAGAGGTGGACCTTGCAGCCCAGCACCTCTTCAAGTTCGCGGCGGGAGGCTTCGCCGATGGCTTTCACGGCGCTGCCGCCCTTGCCCAGCACGATGGGTTTCTGGGTCTCGCGCTCGACGATGATGGATTGCTCAATGCGCAGCGAACCGTCGCGCAGCTTCTTCCAGACCTCGGTCTCGACCATCGAGGCGTAGGGCAATTCCTCGTGCAGGCGCAGATAGACTTTCTCGCGGGTGATCTCGGCCGCGAGGATCCGGGCCGGCAGGTCGGCGACCTGGTCGGCCGGATAGTGCCAGACGCCTTCCGGCATCAGGTCGGCGAGAAAGGCGCGCAGCTGCGGCACGCCAGAGCCGGTCTTGGCGGAGATCATGAAGACTTCGGAATAGACGCCGGTCTCGTAGAGGTCCTGCGACATCGCCAGCAGCTGGTCGCGCGGCATCAGATCGACCTTGTTGAGCACGAGAATGGCCTTCTGCTGGCTCTTGCGCAGGCCTTCGGTGACGCGGTCATCATCTTCGACCATGCGGCTATCGCCGCTCTTGGAGCCGCCATGCTCCATGCGGGCACGGGCGCCGGCATCGACCACATGCATGATCGAGTCTGCCTCACCGGCTCCGGTCCAGGCCGCCGCCACCATCGACTTGTCGAGCCGGGTCTTGGGCGCGAACACGCCGGGCGTGTCGACAAGGACGATCTGGGCCTCACCGGCCAGCGCCACGCCGCGCACGGCGAAGCGGGTCGTCTGCACCTTGTGGGTGACGATGGTGACCTTCTCGCCGACCAGCGCATTGACCAGGGTCGACTTGCCGGCATTGGGCGAACCGATGACGGCGACAAAGCCGCAGCGTTTGGGAGTATCAGACATGCTGTCCTTCGCGTTTCAGCAGCGCCTCGGCGGCGGCCCGCTCGGCCGCCTGCTTGGAACTGCCCTCGCCCGTCTCGGGCGCAAGGGGTGTGACCGTGACCTGCACGGTGAAAACGGGGCGGTGATCCGGCCCGGATCGTTCGGTGAGTGTATAGCGCGGAACGCCATGGCCGGTCTTCGCGGCCCATTCCTGCAGCGCCGACTTGCCGTCCAGCGGCTTGGCCTTGAGCGCCTCGATGCGCGGCCCCCAATGATGATCAAAGAAGGCCTGGACCGCCGGGCGGCCGCCATCGAGGTAGATCGCCGCCATCAGCGACTCGCAGGCATCGCCGAGGATGGAATTCTTGTTGCGACCGCCGCCCTTCTCTTCCGAACGGCCAATCCGCAGCGCCGCGCCGAGATCGACCGCACGCGCCACATCGGCGCAGGTCTCCTTGCGGACCATCGAGTTCAGCCGTGGCGCGAGGGCGCCTTCATCGGCCTTGTCGAAGGACTTGAAGAGCGCTTCCGCGGTCATCAGGCCAAGCACGCGATCGCCGAGAAATTCGAGCCGTTCATAGGTCGGGATGGTCTTGCGGCCCTCGGCGAAACTGCCATGGGTCAGGGCGCGCTCGATCAGGCTCTTGTCGGTGAAGACATAGCCTATCCGGGTTTCCAGCTGGGCGATCGGATCAGCCATGAGCGAGCCCGTCGAGATGGTGACCCAGCGGCCGCGCTTCCAGCACGACAAAAGCCTGGGCCCAGGGATGGTCATCGGTGATGGTGATATGGGCAAAGGGCTCATGGCCGGGCGGGGTCAGCGCCAGGGCGCGCTCCAGCGCCCGGCCCTTGAATTCCAAGGTCGGCTTGCCGCCGGGCAGATTGACAACGCCGATCTCCTTCCAGGAGACCCCGCGCGCAATCCCGGTACCCAACGCCTTGGCGCCGGCCTCCTTGGCGGCAAAGCGCTTGGCATAGCTGGCCGCCCGCATCCGCCGCTTGTCCGACTTGGCCTGCTCGATCTCGGTGAAGACACGCTGGATGAAGCGGTCCCCGAAGCGTTCGATCGAGTTCTCGATACGCCGAATATCCATCAGGTCGGAGCCGAGGCCGATGATCATAGTCGCATTTTTCGCTGTGGCAGGAAGCGCGCGTACCAAGCCGCCTGCAATACGTAGATGGCAGCAATCACTTGGACGAAAATGTCGCCGAAATTGGTACCGAACGCCAAATGCATCGCGACTCCAACCAGCAGGACAGCGCCAGTCACCGAAAAACCCAAGGAGTGGGTCCGCCAGACCAGATACAAACAGGCCATCAAAACGATCGCAAGGCCAGCCCAGGCGAGCTGCTCGGCCCCATATCGCAGAACCGCCAGACCCAAAGCGGACACAATCGCGATCAGGATCGCCGCGACACCTCCAAGAGTGCTGAACCTTGCCCATGTTTCGCGGGAAGGGAATATGTCACGCCAACTGATCACGAGTCCTGCCCCGCCCGCGCTTCCTCGATCAGCCCGCGCATCGTCCCGACCGCTTCGCGCAGGCCGCGGAAGATGGCTTCGCCGATGAGGAAATGGCCGATATTGAGCTCGATCACTTCCGGGATGGCGGCAATCGGTTTGACGGTGTCGTAGGTCAGGCCGTGCCCGGCATGGACTTCTAGCCCGCGCTCATGGGCGATCGTGGAGGCCGCCTGGAGGCGTTTGAGGTGATGCTCGAGCCGGGCCGTATCGCCGGCGAGCCAGGCTTCGCAATAGGCGCCGGTGTGAAGCTCCACCACGGCAGCGCCCATGGCTTCGGCGACGGCGATCTGGACCGGGTCGGGCTCGATGAAGAGCGAGACGCGGCTGCCGGCCTCGCGCAGCTGACGCACAAAGGGCGCGATCACATTGTGACCGGCGGCGACATCCAGCCCGCCCTCGGTGGTGCGCTCCTCGCGCTTTTCCGGCACCAGGCAGACCGCATGCGGCTTGTGACGCAGGGCGATGTCGAGCATTTCCGGCGTTGCCGCCATTTCCAGATTGAGCGGCAGGTCGATCTCGGCCATCAGCCGGTCGATATCCGTGTCGCGGATATGGCGACGGTCTTCGCGCAGGTGCGCGGTGATCCCGTCGGCGCCTGCCTCAGACGCCTGCCGGGCCGCGCGCACGGGATCCGGATGATCGCCGCCCCGGGCGTTCCGGATCGTGGCCACGTGATCGATATTGACGCCGAGACGAATGCTCACCGGCCTGCTCCTATGTGTTTGCCTGAGGGCCTCAGGCGAGGCCGCGGCTGCCCGGCTTGGTCGCGGGGATGGCTTCCAGCTCCGGCGGCAATTGATCGGCCGGATAGGCCGGCACCTTGTATTCGGTCAGCGCGATCAGCGGTACGCCGACATCGGCCTCGCCGCCCGAGCGGTCGACCAGGCAGGCCTCGGCGATGACACGGGCGCCGGTCTTGTTGATCGCCTCGATACATTCGCGCGACGACAGACCGGTGGTGACGATGTCCTCCACCACCAGCACCTTGTCCTGTTCGGTCAGCTCGAAGCCGCGGCGCAGTGTGAACTCGCCATTCTCGCGCTCGACATAAAGCGCCTTGAGACCCATTTGGCGGGCGGTTTCATAGCCGGGAACAATTCCGCCCACAGCCGGCGACACAATCACGGTCGGCGTGTCATGCAGCTGGGCTTTCACCTTCTCCGCCAATGCCTTGCACAGACGTTCGGTGCGCGCCGGTTCGGAGAAGACGCGCGCCTTTTGCAGGAAGACCGGGCTGCGCAGACCGGACGACAGGATGAAATGGCCCTCGAGCAGGGCACCGGCGGCGCGGAATTCGTCCAGGACTTCATCGCGGGTCATGATTCTTTGATCTCCTCGGTCGACGCACGCGCCCGCTCGGCCGAGACAACGGTCTCGCACATGCGGATCGCGGCCAGGATGTTGGCCAGATGGCGGGTATCGAACACTTCGACGTCAAATTCCATGTCGAAGAAATCCGACGCGCGGTTGCGGGTTGTGACGCTGGCGATATTGCCGCGGTTTTCCGACACCGTCTTGGCAATCTCCGCCAGGGCACCGGGCTCGTTGTGCATGACCGCGCGGATCCGCGCCATCGACACGGCATTGTCCTCGGCCTCGGCAGTCCAGGCGAGATCGAGCCACTCATCCATCCCGCTTTCCTCGAACTGGGCGAGGCGTTCGCAGTCGATGGTGTGGATCTCGATTCCCTTTTCCTTGCGCAGCAGGCCGACGATGCGGTCCCCCGGCAGCGGCGAACAGCATTCGGCGAAATGCAGGGTGACGCCCTGGGTCAGGCCCCGGCCGCGCACATAAAGGCGCGCCTTGGAATCCTGGATGAGGTCACGTCCGACCGTATCGGGCCGTTCGTCGAGACGCCCCGGGAAGGCGGCATTGAGCAGATCACCCGAGCTGATCCGTCCACGGCCCAGGGTCTCGTAGAGATCGCCGACATCCTTGATCTCAAGCCGTGACAGCGCGTCCTTGAGGTCATCCTCGATCAGGGTCCGGCCTTCGCGGCGGAAGGCGTGCTCGGCCATGATCTTGCCGATCCGGTGGAACTCGTCGCGCTCGCTCTCGCGGATCAGGCGGCGGATCGCGGCGCGGGCCCGACCGGTGACCGCGAGATTTTCCCAGCCTGCCGGCGGATGACGCACCCCGCCCTTCACGATCGCGACCACGTCGCCATTGTGCAATTGCGTGCGCAGCGGTCGCTCGCGGCCATTGATCTTGGCCGCCACGGTGGTGTGGCCCAGCTCGGTATGGACGGCGTAGGCGAAATCCAGCGGTGTCGCGCCGACCGGCAGCGAGATGAGGTCGCCCTTGGGCGTGAAGCAATAGACCTGATCGGCAAACATCTCGAGCTTGGCGTGCTCGAGAAACTCTTCCGGATCACCGCCCTGGTTGAGAATTTCGACGAAGGGCCGCAGCCTTTCCAGCGGATCGCCTCCCGCCGCCTGGGCAGCCGTGGCGTCATAGGTGTAGGTGGAGTTCTTGTAGCGCCAATGCGCAGCAACGCCGCTTTCAGCCACCGATTCCATGGCCTCGGTGCGGATCTGCAACTCGACCCGGACATTCTTCGGGCCCATCACCGTGGTGTGCAGGGAGCGATAATTATTGGGCTTGGGCAGGGAAATGAAATCACGGAAGCGTTCGGGCACGCAGCGCCATGCCTGGTGAATGACACCCAGCGCACGATAACAATTATCCGGCGTGTCGACGATCAGGCGGAAGGCATAGATGTCGGCAATTTCCTCGAACGTCAGCCCCTTGCGCTCCAGCTTGCGCCAGATCGAGTAGGGCCGCTTCTCGCGACCGAAGATGCGACCTTCAATGCCCGCCTGAAGCAGGCTCTCGGTCATCGCCGCAGAGACAATCGAAACGTCTTGCGCGTGCTGCTCACGCAAACGCTTCAGCCGGGTATTGATCGATTCGTGGGCGGCGGGGTTGAGGTGCTCGAACGCCAGGTCCTCAAGCTCGACACAGACCCGGTTGATGCCGATCCGACGGGCCAAGGGCGCGTAGATCTCGAGCGTCTCCAGCGCAATCCGTTCGCGCTTGTCCTGCCGCGAAATGGCGTCGAGCGTGCGCATGTTGTGGAGGCGGTCGCACAGCTTGACGATCAGGACGCGGATATCGGCCGAGATCGCGACGACGAGTTTCTGGAGGTTTTCGGCCTGCTTGGTGCGTTTGGACCGCAGCTCCATCTGGCCAAGCTTGGTCACGCCATTGACCAGGCCGGCAACCTCCTCGGAGAAGGCGTCAGTCAGGTCTTCCAGCGTCGCCGGCGTATCCTCGACCGTATCGTGAAGCAGGCCCGTACAGACCGTCGCGACATCCATGCGCAATTCGGCCAGGATCATTGCCACCTGCGCGACATGCGCGAAATAGGGCTCACCCGACTGGCGCCGTTGAGGCCGGTGGGCCTCCGCGGCGAAGTCATAGGCCCGCCGCACGAAGTCGGCGTCAACTTTCGGAAAATAGCGCCGGATACGCGCTATCAACTCGTCCGCACTGGGTATGGCGGGCGGCGACGATGCCAGGTCTGATGCCGTCGCGCCGGAGGTCAAGACGCGTTAGAGGCGGCCGTCAGGCGCGCCGTCCCGGTCGTTCTGGAGTGCCTTGAGCATCTCGGCTTCGTCGAGCTCGACCGGCGGGGCCGGCAGGGCTTCGAGTTGCTGGCCACGTTCTTCACGGGCCGACTCTTCCTCGTCCTCGCTCGGCAGCACGCGCTGCAGACCGTTGACCAGGCTGTCCTTCAGGGAGTCCATGTCGAGCGTCTCGTCGGCGATCTCACGGAGGGCAACAACGGGGTTCTTGTCGTTGTCACGATCAATCGTCAGCTCGGAGCCGGCCGAGATGTTGCGAGCGCGATGCGCTGCCATCAGGACCAGACGGAAACGATTGGGAATCTTGTCAATGCAGTCTTCGACGGTGACGCGAGCCATGCGCGCGATCTCCTTGAACCAGCGCTAGAGGTTTTGGAACCGCGTTACCTATCGCCCTCCCCCTGTAAAAGCAAGGCTGCGGGGTGAGAGTTTTCAGCCCTCTTGCAGCGCGTATGTTGCGCTGCGATCCGCCTGCGGGAGCGCAGCGATCAGTTCGGTGATTGTGCGGGCGCTCACGGGATCGGTCCACCCCGGCGCAATCTCGGCCAGTGGCAGCAGAACGAAAGCCCGCCCTGTTGCCCGCGGATGAGGGACGACCAGGCCATCTTCGGCTTCAATCCGCTCACCGCGGCAGTCGATCAGGTCGAGGTCCAGTGGCCGCGGGGCGTTGCGGACGCCACGCTCGCGCCCAAACCGGGCCTCGATCGTATGCAGGGCATCAAGAATTTCACGCGCCGAAGCGGTCGAGGCGATCTCGACGACTGCGTTGACATAAGGCGGATCACTCGGATCGGGCCAGGCCGGGCTGTGCCAGTCCGACGAGGCCGCCACGACCGGCAGGCCGGCCTCGGTCAGGGCGAGCCGCGCCAGGGCAAGGGTCGCGCGCGGGCTACACGCCCCGTGTGACAGGTTGGCGCCGAGCGCTATATAAATGCGATCGGACGGTTTTTCTGTCTTCATTGTTTCTTCCAAGGATATTTCCATGGCTTTTTATCCCGACGAACGCATCGGTCTTTTCATTGACGGCGCCAATCTTTTTTCGACCACGAAAGCGCTCGACTTTGATATCGATTTCAAACGCCTTCTCGATGAGTTTCGCAAGCGCGGCAAGCTGATCCGGGCCAATTACTACACCGCCCTGCTTGAGCACGAGGACTATAACCCGCTGCGACCACTGGTCGACTGGCTCGATTACAACGGCTTCTCGGTGATCACCAAGCCGGCGAAGGAATACACCGACGATCATGGTCGTCGCCGGATCAAGGGCGACATGGATATCGAGCTCGCCGTCGACATGCTGGAGGCCGCTACCTATCTCGACCACATCATCGTCTTTACCGGCGATGGTGACTTCCGCTACGCGCTGGCCGCCGCCCGGGCGAAGGGCGCGCGGGTCTCGGTCGTCTCCTCGCTGAAGACCAGCCCGTCGATGATTTCCGACGATCTGCGCCGCGAAGCCGATGCCTTCATCGAGCTCGACGACCTGCGGGCGATGATCGGTCGTTCCGGAGGCGCTTCATGAGCGCAGGCATTCCGCCCGAAGCTCCGCTGGACTGCCCGCTCTGCCCGCGCCTTGTTGCCTTCCGCGAGAAAACGGCGGCCGAGCATCCCGACTGGCACAACGCCCCGGTCGAGTCGTTCGGGAAAGCGGATGCGCGTCTGCTGATCATCGGTCTGGCGCCGGGCCTGCGCGGCGCCAACCGGACGGGACGCCCCTTCACCGGCGACTGGGCCGGCGATCTCCTCTACGCGACGCTCGACCGCTTCGGGTTTTCGCGCGGGACCTATGCCAGTCATGCCGGAGATGGCGTCGAACTCGTCGACGCGATGATCACCAATGCCGTGCGCTGTGTCCCGCCCGAGAACAAGCCGGTCGGTGCAGAGGCCAATGCCTGTCGCCCCTATCTCACCAGTCGCATCGCCGCCATGTCGCAGCTCCGGGCCATTCTCTGCCTCGGCAAGATTTCCCACGACAACACCCTGCGCGCGCTCGGCCTGCCGCTGAAGGCCGCGACCTTCGGGCATGCCGCGACGGCCGATCTTGTCGGCCCCGGTGGGCCGGTCCGGCTCTTCGACAGCTATCACTGCTCGCGCTACAACACGAATACCGGACGCCTGACGCAGGCCATGTTCGACGGAGTCTTCGCCGACATTCGCGCCTATCTCGACCACGGTTAAATCCTGCCACCTGTGAACAATTAACCATGATGGCCTGACGTCCCGGTGCCCCCAAGCCCCGGCTGACGGTCCGCCCGGCCCGGCTGCCGGGTTCGTCTAGATAGCGGCTGATTGCCTTTTTGCCGTCATTGCGCACGGGTGTGCAGGGACTGGCCCATTAGCCGGTTTCAGGATATCAGCCACTGGATATCCATTCCCATTGATGGCATGAATACCGCCATGCTCCCTTTTTCTGCCAAACCTGAAGAAACCGAACGCAGCGTCGCCTTTGTCACCTTTCCCGGTGTCAAACTGCTGGACGTGACCGGACCCCTGCAGGTCTTCCAGGACGCCAACACCTTTCTCGGCCGCTCCGCCTACGCGACACCGATCGCATCCCATCATGGCGGTCCTGTCGAGACCGATACAGGCGTCCTCCTCAACACCCGACGCCTGGCCGGTATCGGGCTGGACGAAGGCGATACGCTGATGATCGCCGGGGGTGACGGTGTATTCGCGGCCACGCGCGACACCCGCTTCGTGCACGCGGTCCAGAAATCGGCCGAGAAGGCCGGCCGAATTGCCGCCACCTGCACAGGTGCCTTCCTGCTGGGGAGCGCGGGCTTGCTGAAGGGCAAGCGGGCGGTCACCCACTGGCGCCATTGCGACCAGCTGGCAGACGACTGCCCCGATACCGACGTCGATCCCGATCCGATATTCATCGAGGATGGCCGTATCTGGACCTCGGCAGGCGTAACTGCCGGCATTGATCTGGCACTGGCCCTGGTCGAGCGCGATCACGGCCGCGACCTCGCCCTCGAGCTCGCGCGCTCCCTGCTCGTTTACGTGAAGCGCCCAGGCGGGCAATCGCAATTCTCCGAAGCGCTCAAACAGCAGCAACGATCGGTCACCGGTCGCTTCGATGCCCTCCACTTCTGGATGAAGGACAATCTCCAGGCCGATCTGAAGGTCGAGGCCCTGGCGGAACGCTCGGGCATGAGTGCGCGCAATTTCGCCCGTCTCTATACCGATGATACAGGCCTGACGCCGGCCCGCGCGGTGGAGCAATTCCGGGTCGATGCCGCCCGGGCGATGCTGGAAAACCCCAATGTCTCGATCAAGACGGTCGCCAGTCATACCGGCTTCGGCAATGACGAGCGCATGCGGCGCTCCTTTGCCCGCCTGATCGGCGTGACACCGCAGGCCTATCGCGAGCGCTTCGCCGTTGAAGGCAGCTGATCCGCAATACGCTCAAACATTCGGCATGTTGACGGTTATATATTCGGATTTATTTAATCGCTGTACTTTTTTATAAATTTCCTCTATATATAATAAATCAAGCGAGACGCTTACTGCATCCAAAAGCAGGCTCAATCCTCGCTTGCCAGGAGTTCCAAAATGTTTGGATTTCGTGGGGGCGAAAGCCCTGCTGTACTATCGCGTCAAAAATCCGCGATGCATAGCGCACAGCTGAAGTGGCCATTTCTGACTAACTTCGACTGCAGCACTATCAAGGATGAACGGCAACTCAGCGCCATGGTGCAGACGCGAATGTCTGTATCGGAAGAGACTGCACGAGATGATGTTCACCAGTGGTTCGAGCAGCAGCCCGCTGCCTGACTTACCCTATATTTACTTGGAGATTATCATGAAGACCGAAACCCATAATTCCCAGACCCGCACCATCAGTGCGGAGAGCGAAGCCCTGATGACCAAGCTTGGCATCACGCGTTCCTCTGACAAGCAGTTCCATATCGGCTCCCATCACTACGCGACGCTGGACGAAGCCGTGAGCCAGGCCAAGCGCCAGACCGGTGACGCCGACGCGAAGTCGAAGAAGACCGAGTCGGTCAGCGGTCAGAACAAGCAGCAGGGTGCCAAAGCGGACAGCCGCCAGGCAACGGCAGACACGCCGCGATCCCAGATCAATCCCGATGAGTCCGGCAAGGCGGACGGCAAGAAAGAGCCCGTCCGCAGCTAATCTCCGGTCACTCTGACAGCATCCCTACGCCTGCCGGTGCCCTGCATCGGCAGGCGCCGGGTGTCGCGCCGAAAGGCCAAGCTCATGAAATACCGAACCCGCATTAGGCGCCTCGAGCTGAAGGCTCCGATCACGGTCAGCCGTCGCGCGGAACCACTGCTGCCGGGACTTTATACGGTCGAAACCCGCGAACGCTGTGTGTCGGGCCTGACCTTCATCACCTATCAGCAGCCCCGACTGACCCTGAACTGGTCCGGCATGACCGGTGAGACGCAACAGGTCGTCCTGGATCCCGACGAGCTGGATTGTGTCTGGCGCAGCGGGATCGAACACGACCTGTCGACCGCCCGGGCGATGATTGCCGAACTCAGGGACCGCCGATCCAGACGTCAGGACCGGGCTGCGATCGACCGGGCCGACAATGAAGGCATGCTGCGTCAGCCGTAAGTCTTCATCAGGCGCGACTTCTGCTTGTTCCACTCGCGATCCTTGATCGTCTGGCGCTTGTCGACCGTCTTCTTGCCGGTCGCGAGCCCGATCTGCAGCTTGGCCAGGCCGCGGCCATTGAAATAGAGCCTCAAGGCGACAATCGTTCGCCCCTGCTGGGTCGCAGCCCCGGACAGCTTGGCAATTTCCTTGGCTTTCAGAAGCAGTTTGCGGTGACGCCGAGGCTCATGATTGAACCGGTTGGCCGGTCCGTAGAGCGGGATATCCGCATTGATCAGCCACAGGCCCTCGCGCTCCGGGCTGACATAGCTCTCGGCGATATTGGCCCGCCCCTCACGCAGGGATTTGACCTCCGAACCCATCAGCATCAGCCCGGCTTCGAACGTCTCCTCGATCTCGTAATCATAGCGGGCGCGCCGGTTAACGGCGACAGCTCCGGTCTCGGTCTTGGGTTTGCTCATGGCGCTTTCAATCAGGCCCGGTCAAGCAGGCCGGCATGGACGAGTGCGGACCGCACGGCCGCGTTGGACGCCTCATTCGGTTCGGTCAGCGGCAGCCGCAATTCGGTATTCATCACACCCAGCACGGACAGGGCGTATTTTGTCGGTCCCGGGCTGGACGAGGTAAACAGCGCGTGGTGTAGCGGCATCAAGCGGTCATTGAGCGCGCGCGCTGTTTCCCAGTCTCCTGTCAATGTGGCGTCCTGGAAGGCCGCACACAAGGCCGGAGCCACATTCGAGGTCACCGAGATCGCACCGACACCGCCGGTCGCATTGAAGCCGAGCGCTGACGGATCATCACCGGACAATTGCACGAAGTCGGCACCAATAAGGCGACGATGGGCCGAGACCCGCGCAGTGTCGCCCGTGGCATCCTTGACCCCGACAACCCGTTCGAGCCCGGCGATCCGGGCCACCGTCTCGGGCTGGATATCAACCACGGTCCGGCCCGGGACATTGTAGACCACGATCGGCAGATCGACGGCGTCGTGAATGGCCTTGAAGTGTTGGAACAGGCCCTCCGCATTCGGTTTGTTATAGTAGGGCGCAACCACCAGCCCTGCATCCGCGCCCAGTTCGCGGGCGCGGCGCTGGTTCTCGATCGCCACCGCCGTATTGTTCGAGCCTGTCCCTGCAATGACCGGAACGCGGCCCTTGGCGGTCTCGACCACGATCTCGACGACACGCATGTGCTCCTCGAAGGTCAAGGTGGCGCTTTCACCGGTGGTTCCGCAGGGCACCAGGCCGTGCGTTCCCGCTGCAATCTGACGCTCCGTCAGCGCGATAACGGCGGCTTCATCAACGGCCCCGTTCTTGAAGGGGGTAACGAGCGCAGTGATGGACCCTTTGAACATGTTTCATTCCCGGATACGGCCAAATCAGCGCGCGACCATATCGGCCGCGCCGCACAGGGCCAAGTCTTCTTGTCAAGTCTGGACAGGGGCCGGGATTTGCTGTGATGATAGGCAATTCAGACGATCAGAGAGTGTTCCCGTTATCATGATCGCACGTTGCCTCGCCGCGCTTGTGCTCCTTGCTGTCTCCGTTCCTGTGCAGGCGCAGATACCCGCGCCGCGCATCCGTCCGGAACCGTTGAATTTTTCGCAATTCCTGTCAGACGCGGATTTCACCCGTTTCCGGGAGGGCCTGGATGCGGCCGACGACGAGGACTGGGACCGGGTCCGCGAGCTACGTCTGGAGCTGACCGATACGGCCGCCCGCGACATCCTGTTGTGGCGCATTGCGCTCAACGATCCCCGCTCGAGCTTTTTGGAGCTCGATCTCGCTTTGACCGAGCTCGACAATTGGCCGCGTGACAGCTTCATCCGCTCGGAAGCGGAATCGAAGATTGACGGGTCGGGCCTGACAGCGCCCTTCATCGTGACCTGGTTTGAAGACAACCCGCCGACGACCGGACGCGGTCGGGTCAGTTTTGCCGAGGCCTTGATCGAGGTCGGCCGGATCGTCGAAGGCGAAACCCTGCTGCGTGACACCTGGCGCTCGGGCCGCCTGGCCTCCACGGTGCAAAGCGAGACCTATCAGCGCCATAGCGACTTCTTCACCGAAGACGACCACATGGCCCGCATCGACTATCTGATCTGGTCGGATCAACGCACCCTCGCCCGCCGCATCCTGCCGCTCCTGTCCGGCAATAATCGCAATCTGGCGGATGCGCGCCTGCGGCTGGCCGGCCGCCAGAGCGGGGTCGACCGGGCGGTCGACCGGATCCCGGCGAGCCTGTCGAATGATCCCGGCCTGATTTTCGAGCGCGCGCGATGGCGTCGCCGGTCAGGAATGAGCGACAGCACGCTGCCGCTTCTGCTGCAATTGCCCGACAGCTATGCCGACGTCACCGCGCTGGAACTGATGTGGACCGAGCGCAAGCTGATGATCCTCACGCTGATCCGCGATCGTGACTACGGCACGGCCTATCAGCTCGCCCGCGCTCACGGACTGAATGCCGGCGCCGATTTCGCCGATGCCGAATTCATGGCCGGCTGGCTCGCCCTGGTTCATCTCGATCGACCCGAGGACGCCCTCGCGCATTTCACCCGCCTGCGGGACAATGTCTCGACGCCGGTGAGCCAGTCGCGCGGCTCGTACTGGATGGCGCGCGCCCTCGACACACTCGGCCGGCCGGACGAGGCCGCCGCGCTCTATGCCGAGGCCGGTCAGCACTCGACCGCCTATTACGGCCAGATCGCGCTGACCCAGATCACCGGGACCGGTCGGCAGCTGGCCCTTGAGCGCGAGCCCGAACCGACACCGGAGGCTGTGATCCGCTTCGAGGCCCGGCCCCTGGTTCGCGCCATGCGCCTGCTGGCGGAACAGAATGAGGAATATTACTTCCGCCTGTTCAGCTACCGGCTCGATGACCAGCTGACCGACCCGCAGGAAGCCGTGCTGCTATCGCGCCTCGCCAGCAATTACCTCTTCCTGCGCCAGTCAGTCCGGGCGGCAAAGGCGGCCCGCTTGCGTGGCATCATCCTGCCCCAAAGCGCCTACCCGACCATCCATCTGCCGGCCCAGACCAATGTCCGCGCCCAGCGTCCGGAGGATGCTCTGGTACACTCCATCATCCGCCAGGAAACAGAGTTCGGACAGCACGCGGTTTCCGGTGCAGGCGCGCGCGGGATGATGCAGCTCATGCCGGCGACCGCCCGGGAAACCGCGCGACAGCTTGGCGAAGAATACCGGTTCAGCTGGCTGACCGATGATCTCGATTACAACCTCATGCTGGCCATGCACCATCTGGCCGAAGTGGTGGATGATTTCGACGGCTCCTATGTGCTTGCCCTCGCGGCCTACAATGCCGGCTCGCATCGCGCCAATCGCTGGATCGAGGATTATGGTGATCCGCGCGACCCGGATGTCGATCCGGTTGACTGGGTGGAAAGCATCCCCTTCTCGGAGACCCGCAACTACGTCCAGCGCGTGATGGAAAACCTGCAGGTCTATCGCTCACGCCTGAATGACGACGCCGCGGTCCCGCTCCTGATCGAAGACGATTTGCTGCGCGGCTCAATGCCGGTCCGGGTGATGGTGGATCCGGAGGAATAGCGGTCTTCGGGCCGATCCGGCGCGGTCACGCCGGATCGGCCCGAGACTGGCCGCGACCGGTCAGAACCAGTCAGAACCGGGCAAGACCGCTCAGGACCGCAAACCGAAGTGCGGCTAGCCTTGCTCGATATAGCGGGTGGCCCGGTCCACAATCACGACAGTAGCAACATGGGCAACCGCGCCGACGGTCCACCAGATCGCAGGCCAGAGCATGATCCGTCCATCGCCCATCCCGAGGCCGATACCCGCGAAGATGACCATGCCAAGCCCATAGCTTGCCAAGTGGATCCACAAGGAAAGGCGAAGCCCCTCCCGGACGCGCCTGTTCTTTTCGCGCACCCGATCCGTTGCCTCGACATCGGGGTCGACACACAGGGCCATGGCATCGACGTCGAAGGCCGCCGCCAGCGCCATCAGCGATTCCCGCGAGGCGGGATCACCGTTCTCGATCCGCTGTACGGTCCTCAGACCGATACCGGCCAATTCGGCCAGGTGTTCCTGCGACCAGTGCCGCTCATCCCGCCAACGTCTGATTTTGGCGGCGTCTGTCTTGAAAGCCATGAAAGTCTCCTGGGTGGCTCGGCTTGAGTGATGGGTCCGAGGAACCAGAATGCGCCAAGGCCTTCCACGCCAGGCCTGCGCCAAAGACACGCCAGCTCGACGCCAGGCAGCCGCCATCTCCGCGATAAAGCCCCAAAAATTGCCCTGAGACAGGACTAGCGCGTCACTCCAGCAGCTTCAATCAGTCGTAGACAACATTGCGCAGGGCCTCACCGATTGGCGAACCGATACCGCTCAGCTCGATGAGCGCGCCCGCGTCGGTATTGACCAACATCTCGGTTACCGCCGGCAGCGAGCCGCCGGCAAGGCCCTTGACAGCGTCAGTCGCCCGGTCACCCCACCGTCCGGTGATATAGCCTTGGGCGAAACCGGCGTAGTAGGCAGCCTGGAGATTCTCCGGATCGATCTCGCAGCCTTCAGCTGCCTGGGCATAGGCGTCGTCCTCGAATTCGCCGGTTTCGATGGCATCCGTGACAAAGCCGAGCATGACGGTGGAGAAGCACCAGAGCCGAAGATCCGTGTCGAGCAAGCCGACAATCCCGCCGAGCTGGGCCCCGCTCACGCCGAGCGGAGAACCGACCCCGCTGGCGCCAATGCCGAGCACGGTCAGCATTTTCCGGATGCGAGCGAATTCCGCGATGGCTTCCCGGGCGCGCGCGCCCTTGGCGTCGGGACCAAACAGCCGCGCCTGCAAATGCCCCGACGGCTGGATCAGCCATCCGGCTTGGCCGGTTTCGGTGGCGAGCAGCGTGCCCCCCTTCTCGGCCAGGGTCCGCGTCACAGCGGCCGGCCAATCGCCGGGAATCTCGGTCGCCGGATTGATCACCGTGACAGACGGGCTGTCGGCGAGCCGTGTATTGACGCCCTCCCCGCCCAATGACCACGCCTCGACCGTCGCCAGTGCCAGGCCGAGACGCGGTGAGACGGTCCCATTAGCGTGGCGGGCATCACCATCATGCAGGATATCAAGACTGCGCACGATATCAGCGGTGTCCGTGCCCCTAATATCGACATAAGCGGTCCGGACCGACGCGACCGGGTCGAACCGGCGAGCCGGCTCGCCAAGCAGACGGTCCACCTGTCCGATGAGCTGGTTGGCGCTGGCCACGGCCTCAAAGCTTGGTCCTGCCGGGGCCGGAACGGGCTGTTCGGTCTCAGCCTCCCGCGCAAGCCGGGTTTCAAGCTCAACCCGCCACTCGGCGAAATAGCGGCGGCGCAGGGCCGACGGCGCGAACTGCCCGCCGGCGAGAAAGATTGCCCGGCTGCCGAGCAGCTGATCCTGAACATCGTCACCACCAAGCTCGACCAGTGTGCGCCTCTGGCCAAGCGGACGGCCACCGCGCGCCAGCTGAACCTCCAGTCGGGCCGGCAGGCCGACGACAGCATCCGGCACGGCATACTCACCGGCTACCGCGACGCCGCGATCACCGAGCGTCAGGTCGAGCGCCTGGATGTCCCCCGACTCGCCCGCCGGGGCGGTAAAGCGCACATCCAGCTCGGTGCCGAACGCCTGTCGGATCGAGGCTGCCGTCAGTGACGGACGGTCGTCCGGCGGCAAGGCCCAGACCCGGTCAAACACCCGCTGGAACCGATCCGTCTCGCCTTCCGGCACGACGCCGAACACGCGGCCCGGCAGAGCCTCGATCGCGGCCAGAAAACCGGCCTCATCCGCGCCCAGCCGGCCGTCCGTCATGACCAGAAAAACCGCATCCCGAGCGGCCTGCGCGGCGGCAAACCGGAGCGCCGCCGGAAGGTCGTCACCCTCGCGGATCAACAAGCCGGAATTATACGCCAGAACCGCATCCCGGCGACCAAAATAGAGCTGACTGGGCGCTGCCAGACGCGGCTCAGCGGCCGCCGATACGGCGACAAAACGGTCACGTCGTCCCATCGCCTCGACCAGGGCTCGTCCCAACAGGCCTGCCGAGAAGATGGACCCGTCATCGATCATCGAGGGCGACACGTCGGTTATGATGACAAGTTCCGGCGACTGTCGCGGCTGGGCGAAGATACGGGGCGTGACGGCAACGCCGTCGATCTCCAGATGGAGGTGCGGGGCATACCAGAGCGCGCCATCCGGCGTATCGGTCTGAACTCTCAGCGCGACCTCGGGCCAGGCCTGGGTGTCGACGGCAACAAGCTCGGCAGAGCCGATCGCTGGAGGTGGCGGCAGGCCACCGGACAGATCGAGCGGCCCACTCTCGGGCACCGGCAGAAGGTCCCCACCGGTTGAAAAACCCAGCCCCGCAGCCGCACCAGCGCTGCCGGTAATGACCGGGCGCCAGGCCGGAACGCTGATCTCAACGGGCGCGCTGTCAAGAAAGGCCCGTAGCTCGGCCGATGGCAGAAAGCTCAGAACCGGCTCGTCGATCATCCGGCCAGACCAGTCGATCAGGCGTTGGCGAGCGCCACCGGTCGTGACCAGATCCACCGCGAGCTCGGTCGGGGTCAGGCCCGGGTCAATATAGGGTCGCGCATCGGCCGGTCGCGGAAGGTCCGGAAAGACAGGGTCTGCCACCACCCAGTCATTGCCCGACCGGTATTCCAGCCAGACCCAGGCCTGGGCTGCGCGGTCCGGCGCCGGGACCGGATCACCCGCCCAATATCGGGCCAGCAGCGCTTGCGCAGCCGAAAACCCGTCCTCCAGACGAGCGGGGATGGCGCGGGCCGCCTCGACGGTCTCGGCGCGCGCCCGCTCCTCGTCCACCTCGAGCGCGGCATAAAGCCGGGACAGGCTTTCGCGGCGGTCCGACGTGACCTGCCCCAAGATCGGCTCAGCGTCCGGCCATGCTGCGCTGACCAGTCGGACAGACACGTCCTGCGCGCTGATCAGCGCAGCGAGCAGCATCGCCTTGTCGGCAGAATTGGCGCCCCGCAGGACCAGAACATCGTCCGGCGTCAGGGCCCGACCGCCATAGAATTGCAGCCAGACCCCGTCGCGCACGAAATCCAGACTGGCGTCCGGCGAGCCGAGAACCGGCGCTGCCTCTGCGACCGTCAGGCCCGGCAGCGCGTAATCGGCCTCGACGGCCCGCAGGAGCTCGAGGATGTCGCGCTGTTCCGCCTGCCGGCTGTCGCCACGCAGCCACACCAGCATCACGACAAGGATCAGCACGACAAGCGCGGCCAGGCCGGCTCGACGCGGCGTCACATGACGGCTCAGTCGGTCCATTCGCGCACTCCCGGTTCAACGCGGGCGAAGGAATCCACAACCGTGTCCAGATAGGTCATTTCGCATTGCGGGGAGAGCGTGTTGCGGATCCGGCTGCCCGTTATCGTGACCTGACCCGTGGGGGCGTATCCGAGATGGATGGAATGAACCGGAAACGGGGTCTCCCAGTCGTCCGGACAAACCTCGCGCATGGACTCGGGATAGCGCGCGATCGCGAGCAGCTCCACCGCGTCCGGCGCGATGACGCCGCGGTACCAGTCATCGCCGAACATGTAGCCCCAGATCCGGTAGTAGTCATTGTCGGGGTCAATATGCGTGAAGCGCATGCTCAGCCCACCGCCCCGGCGCTCATGATAGGCGATCACCTGAAAGCTTCCCGACAACGCCCAGAGCCCCGACAGGTCCGTAAAGCGGAGCCCGCACGGATCAAATATCTCGACCCCGGACACGGCCAGGTTGGGATCGCGAACATTGAGTGGCGGCCCGTAGACCCCGAAGCTGCAAGGACGGTCGGTGGCGGGCTCGATCGGCCCGGCGGCCCGGATATCCGCGAGGATGCCAAGCTCGACATCACTCAACGGCGTCTCGGTCGCGGACGGGTCATCCGGCAGCTCGTCTCCGGTCTGCGGGTTCCGAAGCTCGACGTCCTGAGGGGCGGCTTCTTCCGGCGCCCGATCATCAAGGGGCGGCTGGGCCAAAACGGTCGATGGCGCGGCCAGGACCGCTATTGCAACGCATCCCCAACGGGCAGGACCTGATCTGGACATCAGCGTGTGGCCTCTCCTGACAGGAGAAGTTAACAAGCAAATGCAAGCCCGGCAACGCAAACGCGAGGCTCGCCCTGGGCATTGTGTGAGAGGGCCCGCGCTCAGCCCCGCTGAAGGGCCTTCCGGAATAAATCGGCGTCGACATTGCCGCCGGTCGCAATCACGCAAACCGTCTTTCCGGCGATGTCGATCTTGCCGGACAGGACAGCGGCCAGCGCAGCCACACCCCCCGGCTCGACCACAACCTTGAGATGGCGCCAGGCCGTCGCCATGGCGTCAAGCGCCTCATCGTCAGTGATGGCGGCACCACCGGTCAGCTGGGTCGCGTTCAGCGCCCAGGTCAGCTCACCCGGCGTTGGCGTGATGATCGCGTCGCAGATCGAGCCGGTCAGTCGCTCATTGGTCTCGCGGCGACCACTGGCGAGCGAGCGCCTGTGATCATCAAAGCCGTCCGGCTCGGCGGCCCAGATCTCGATGTCCGGAAAAGCCTCGCGCATGGCCAGCCCGACGCCGGCGATCAAGCCGCCGCCACCGGCGCAGCAGACGACGATATCCGCGACCTCGCCCACGGCCTTTATCTGCCCGGCCGCTTCGAGGCCGGCGGTGCCCTGTCCCGCGATGATAAACGGGTCCTCATAGGGCGGGACCAGAATCCGGCCTTCCGCTTCGGCAATCGCCTGGCCCATGGCCTCACGGCTTTGGCTGGCGCGGTCATAGGTGACGACCTCCCCGCCCCAGAAATGCACGCCGTCGACCTTGGAGCGCGGGGCATCGGCCGGCATCAAGATCTTTGCAGTGGTGCCGTTGAGCCTCGCCGCGGCCGCGACCCCCTGGGCATGATTGCCCGACGAATAAGCCAGAACACCCCGGACCTTCTCCGCATCCGTGAGGCGGGAGATTCGGTTGAAGGCACCGCGAAACTTGAAGGATCCGGTGCGCTGCAGGCATTCCGCCTTGACGAAAAGCCGCGCTCCGAGTTCGGCGTCGAGGCGGTCATTAAGCAGGAGCGGGGTATGGACAGCGTGACCGGCGAGCCGTTGCGCCGCGTCCACAATGTTGGCGTAGGTGGGCAGGTCTACTCGATGGGTCACGGGCTCACTCCGGCACTGGACGGCGTGAAAAACGACGCCATATTTGTCGAAAACGCATAAGCAATTCAGTCCGGTTGAGCAAAGGGATTGCGCCGTGGCGCGATAGACCGTTTGATTGGCAAAACACAAACACGAAGCAACGGTTGATTTTTAGGGGAAATACATGACTTTGCGCGCACACATGATGGACTGTCCGTTGATGATCTCGGACATTCTGGTCCACGCAGCAAAATGCCATGGCGATCAGGAGATCGTGACGCGTCTGCCGGAAAGCAGACAGATACACCGCCAGACCTACGCGAAAACGTATGAGCGGACACAGCAGCTGGCCAATGCCCTGCAGAAGAAGCTCAAGATTCGCGAAGGCGACCGCGTCGCGACCATCGCCTGGAATTCGCACCGCCATTTCGAACTCTATTACGGGATCTCCGGCATCGGCGCTGTGGTCCACACGGTCAATCCGCGCCTTGATCCGAAACAGCTGATCTGGATGCTCGACCACGCCCAGTCGAAGACGGTGTTCTTCGACAAGCAGTTTGCGCCGCTGGTCGATGCGATCTCCAAGGCCTGCAAATCGGTCAAGAACTGGGTCCTGCTGTCGGACAAGAGCCATCTCGATTCGGTGCAGACCAAGTGCAAGTCCTACGAGGAACTGATCGCCGAGCATCCGGCGGCGTTCGACTGGCCGGTCTTCGACGAATATGCGGCCGCCGGCCTGTGCTACACCTCCGGCACCACGGGTGATCCCAAGGGCGTGCTCTATTCGCACCGCTCCAACGTGCTGCACGCCATGGCCTGCGCCGCCGCGGATGTGATCGGTGTCGGCGCCCGCGGCAATATCATGCCGGTCGTGCCGATGTTCCACGTCAATGCCTGGGGCATTCCGTACGCGGCGCCGATGAACGGCGCCAAGCTGATCATGCCGGGCGCGCAGATGGATGGCGCCAGCATTCACGAGCTGATCGAAAGCGAGAAGGTCAATTACGTCGCCGGCGTCCCGACCGTCTGGCTTGGACTGCTCAACTATCTTGAAGCCGAGGGCAAGCGCATCGACACGGTCGAGCGCGTGCTGATCGGCGGCTCGGCCCTGCCGGAAGCGCTGCTGCGCGCCTATGAGGACAAGTATGGCGTCGTCATGCAGCAAGGCTGGGGCATGACCGAGATGAGCCCGCTGGGCACGGTCAACGCGCTGCTGCCCAAGCATGACGGCCTCGATCGCGAGGAGATCATCAAGGTCAAGCTCAAGCAGGGCCGTCTCGTCTTTGGCGTCGGCATGCGCATCGTCGACGATGAAGGCAAGGAACTGCCCTGGGACGGCAAGTCCTCCGGCCATGTCCAGGTCCGCGGACCTTGGATCGCGTCGGGCTATTACCGCGGCGCCGGCGCGGAAAGTTTCACCGATGATGGCTGGTTCGAGACCGGCGATGTCGCCCATCTCGACGGCAATGGCTTCATGACCATCACAGACCGCTCCAAGGACGTCATCAAGACCGGCGGCGAGTGGATTTCCTCGATCGATCTGGAAAACGCCGCCATGGGTCATCCCTCGGTCGGTATGGCGGCCGCCGTCGGCATGCCGCACCCGAAATGGCAGGAGCGCCCGCTTCTTGTCGTCCAGCTCAAGCCGGGCGCCGAGCCGGACGGGGCCTCGATCATCGAGTATCTGCGTGGCGAGGTGCCGAAATGGTGGCTGCCTGACGCGGTCGAGTTCATCGAGGAAATGCCGATCGGCGCGACCGGCAAGATCCTCAAGACCAAACTGCGGGAAATCTACAAGGATTATGAGTTCCCGACCGTCGACGCGTAAGTGCCAACAAAGCCGAAATGATCAAGCCCCGGCCCATCGGCCGGGGCTTTTTCGTGGAGGCAATCTGACCCGGGACTTAAATCGGTTTAATCCCCCCTCGTCCTCCCTTGTGCGGTTTCACAACCCCTCCTACATTCATATCGAAATTCGATAAGCCCTTCCGAGGGCGAAGGAGACAGGATCATGGAGATTTACGTCATGGGTGGAGAAGTCGCGGTGATTGGCCTGCTGGCCTATTTCATACCGACCCTGATCGCGCTGCTGCGCGGGCACGACAACACCTTCGCGATCTTCCTGACCAACCTGCTTCTGGGCTGGACGATGATCGGCTGGATCGTCGCGCTGATCTGGTCCTTCACAGCCATCCGCCGGCGCGTGCGGGCCTAGGGGTTTCCCCAAGACCTCGAACTTGCGGGCTGACCGCCCAAGCCTCACACCCCACCGGTCAGCCCTGGCAAACGCGCCTACCCCAACCGGCCCCAAACCGGACAATGCTGCGCCCGGATCGCCCCCATCGATCCGGGCGTTTTTTTGTTGTGACGACGAGGGACTACCAGAAGGTGGCGCCTCAAAGCCAGGTCGTGATCTCGTCGAGGCTTTTCTTGACCAGGGCATGCTCCGGCACGGTGGCATCCTCGGCCGGATAGCCACCGACGATCAGCATATAGGGCTTTTCCTCGACCGGGCGTTCGCAGACCTCGTTGAGAAAGCGCATCGGATTGGGCGTGTGGGTCAGCGTCACCAGGCCGGCCTCGTGCAGGGCCGCCAGCAGGAAGCCGCAGGCAATGCCGACGCTTTCATGGATGTAGTAATTCTTCTTGTCCTGACCGACCTGCTCGCCGCCGCGCTTCTGGGCAAAAACCGCGATCAGCACCGGGGCATGCTCAAGGAAGGGCTTGCTGGCATCCGTGCCGAGCGGCGCCAGCGCATCGAGCCATTCCTGCGGCGCCTTGCCATTGTAGAAGGCCTTCTCCTCGGCCTCGGCGGCCTCGCGCAGCGCCTTGCGCTTGGCCGGATCGCTGAGCACCACGAAATGCCAAGGCTGGTGATTGGCGCCCGACGGGGCCGAACCGGCCGCCATGATGGCCTGTTCGATCACCGCCCGTTCAACCGGCCGGTCGGAATAATCCCGCACCGTGCGACGACGCAGCAGGTTCTGCGTGAAGCGGCTGACCCGCTCGCGCATCTCGGCTTCGGGATACTGGACGTAGTTTTCCAGCGGCACACGTTTTTCCATACCCATCAGGACCCTCCCCGGCCCGTCTGACAGTGATCAATCCCAGTCCAGAACCACCTTGCCGGACTTGCCAGCACGCATGGCGTCGAAACCCTTCTGGAACTCATCCGCCTTGTAGCGGTGGGTGATGATCCGCGAGATGTCCAGCCCGCTTTCGAGCATGGCGATCATCTTGTACCAGGTCTCGAACATCTCGCGGCCGTAAATGCCCTTCAGGGTAATGGCCTTGAGCACGAGCTGGCCGAAATCGACCTCGATCGGCTTGGACGGCAGGCCGAGCATGGCGACCTTTCCGCCCATCACCATATTGTTGAGCATGGAGCCGAAGGCCTGCGGCGCGCCGGACATTTCCAGCCCGACATCAAAACCCTCGGTCATGCCGAGTGATCTGGCGACATCGGCGATGTTTTCCTTGGAGACATCGACGGTGCGGATTTTCGGCGCGACCTGGCTGGCCAGGTGCAGGCGATGGGTGTTGATATCGGTCAGCACGACGTGGCGTGCACCGACATGACGCGCGATCGCCGCGGCCATGATGCCAATCGGGCCGGCCCCGGTGATCAGCACGTCCTCACCGATCATGTCGAACTGCAGCGCGGTGTGAACGGCATTGCCAAGCGGGTCGAGGATGGCACCGATCTCGTCGGGCACGTCTTCCGGCAGCGGCACGACATTGAAGGCCGGCAGTTTCATGTATTCGGCAAAGGCGCCGGGGATATTGACCCCGACACCGCGGGTTTCGGGATCGAGATGGAAGCGACCGGCGCGGGCAGCGCGGCTGGTGACACCAACAACATGGCCCTCACCGGAGACCCGCTGGCCGACTTTCACCCGCGTCACATTGGAGCCGATATCGACGATCTCGCCGGCATATTCATGGCCGACCACCATTGGGGTCGGGACATTCTTGGCGGCCCAGTCATCCCAGTTGTAGATATGGATGTCGGTGCCGCAGATCGCGGTCCGCTTGATCTTGATCAGGACATCATCCGGGCCGATCTGCGGCTCGGGGACATCCTCCATCCAGATGCCTTCTTGCGGCTTGGCTTTGACCAGGGCTTTCATGCGGCTTCCTCGATCTGTGGCGTGCCCGTCTTGGCGGGTTTGTCGCGAAGATACATCACCGCAGCGATGGGGAAAGTGAGCATCATCGGAATGAGCAGCTTGCTCATCACCTCGGCCACATGGCCGTTCGAGCCACTCAGGAATGTGACCAGGACCGAGAGGCCTGCCAGCACCGGTGCAATTGCCAGAATGCGGCGCTTGTTCATCCACAAAAGAGCCGCCAGCCAGGCGGCATAGGCGCCGATCAGCCCCCATTTGATCCAGGTATCGACGCGCAGCATCTCGATGCGAACCGGCAGGAAGCTGTCGAAGGCGTAGGACACCAGCTCGGCCTCCGGGCTGGCCTGATCGAAATATCCTTCGGGCAGACAGTCGCGCAGCACCACCTGGTCACGGCCCTCCGCCGGCTCGACATCGTGACCGCATACCGGTGTCTCAAGCTCCGCGAGAATGGCGTTCATCGTGGCGTTTTCCTGCCAGTCAGCCGGGATGGTGGCCAGGGCGAGGCCGATTCCGATCACCGCCAGAAACCGCCCGCGCAGCGCCATGCCGAGGAAGAAGACGGCTGCCATCCCGGCATAGGCGATCGGGAAGACGTTATCCTTGAACTGGACATCGACCAGCCAGGCCCGGAGCGCCGCCGCGTCTTCGCCCTGCAGGAAGGCGATATCGTCAATGCCCTTGGCAAACTCGAAGGCGAGAATCGGGGTCTGAAAGCCGTTCGCCATCGGCGCGCTGCCGAGATCCGGCGGCGTACCGAACAGGGCCAGCGGGAAGGCCAGCGTCGCCAGTGTCAGTACCAGTGTGACCACAAAGGCCCAGCGCGAAGGTGTCATGACAGTCCCCAACCCGGTGCCCGGTTATCATGCGCCGTCACCGTGCCCGATCAAGCGGATAAGCGTTCGGCCACCGTCTCACCAATGGCCAGCGACGAAGTCAGGCCCGGGCTTTCAATCCCGAACAGGGCGATCAGACCGCCCAGCCCGTGAACCTCCGGACCGTCGATCCGGAAATCGGGCTGCGGCTGGCCAGGACCGTGCAGCTTGGGGCGGATGCCGGCATAGTCGGGCACAAGCGCGCCCTCCGCAAGCGTCGGCCAGAACCGGCGGATCGTCGCGTAGAACGCCTCGGCTCGCGCCGGGTCGACCGTGTAGTCCTCGCTGTTGACGAAGGCGAGGTCCGGACCAAAGCGCGCCTGTCCGCCAAGATCACGGCGATAATGCGTCCCGAGCGCGCCCGGGATCGGCAGCGGATAGACGAGATGGGAGAACGGCGCCTTGCCCGCCATGGTGAAATAGACACCCTTGCCAAAGTGGAGTTTGGGGACATGCGCTGCCGGTAGCCCCTCGATCGCTGCCGCCGCCGACTGGGCGCCCAGCCCTGCGGCAATGACCAGATAGCGTGTCGTGACCTCGGTCGCATGCTCGCCGCCGGTACGCACCACAAAACCCCCGCCGGAGCGCGGCGCCGCACCGGCGAAGGGCGTGTTGATGGCGATTGCACCGCCATGAGCGGAGATTTCACCCGCCAGCGCGTCCATATAGGCATGACTGTCCATCACCCCGCTCTCCTGCGAAAGAAGGGCCGCCTCGACCTTCAGTTCCGGTTCGAGGGCGCGTGATTCAGCCGCGCTGAGCCGTCGCATGCCCTCAACCTGGTTGGCCTGCGCCTGGTCGAGAATGGCATCGAGGCGCTCGATCTCGTGGGGTTCCGTGGCAACCACCAGCTTGCCGCACTTGCTGTACGGCACGTGATGCTTTTCGAGGAAAGCATAGAGCAGACGGCGTCCTGCCACGCAGAGCCGGGCTTTCAGCGATCCTGTCGGATAGTAGAGCCCGCCATGGATCACCTCGGAATTGCGCGAGGACACGCCCTGCCCGATCATCGAACCCGCTTCCAGCACGATGGTCTCGAAACCGCGTCGCGCAAAGGCCCGCCCGGTCGCCAGACCGACGGCTCCGGCGCCAACAATGATCACGTCCGTCTCGAAACCCATGGCGGCACGCTCCTTCTGGCCGGACCTCCGACTCGCTTCATGATTGTCCCGCGACGACGTCGGGTAAATGCGCCATGATGACATCCGGTCACCCGTGACCTGGCTTCGAGGGGATATCCGAGCATGAACCGACGCCAACTTCTTCTGTCAGCGAGCGCCGCCTCGGCCAGTCTCATGGCATCCTCGACCGGTGTCGCATCGGCACAGAGACGCTTGTCGCCGACACTCGCGCCGGGGGTCTATGTCCAGGAGCGCGCGAGGTTTACCGGCACACCGCCCCGTGCCCTCGATACCGCGGTCTTTGTCGGCCCATTGTCGACGGACCTGCCAAGCGGTGCCCTCCAGACGTTGGACACCCCGTCAGAACTGGATCCGCGCTTCGATCTCGCATCAGGGGTGACCACGCCCTACAACCGTCAGGGTGGCGGTCGATGCCTCCTCGTCCAGGCTGCGCCCGACGCGTCGGGCCGGCCAGACTACATGCGAGCGCTCGACGCCCTGGATGCGGCCGACGCCGGGGATTTCACCCTGCTCCACCTTGTCGACGCCGGCCGCCATCTGGCCGACGATCCAGCGGCCCGGTCTGGCCTCTATGCGCGCGGCTTGCGGTCCGCGCGGTCAAACTATGCGACGCTGGTGATCGACGCCCCTGACAGCCATCCGGACTATGCGCTATGGCGCCGGGAGCTCGCGATTGATGACCCGGACGCCATTGCCTACGCCCCCTGGCTCCGCGATCAGACTGGCGCACTGATCCCGCCAGGGCCTGCCGTGATGGGACAGATCATGGCAATGACCAGTACCGCGGGTGTCTGGAAAGCACCGGCCGGAATGAGTGCTGGCCTGGTCGGCTACAGTGCCCGCGCGCTGTCCCAGACCGATGTTGGTGCGATGACTGCGGCCCACGTCAACCCGATCTGGACCAGCCCGACCAACGACACGCTGATCTGGGGCGCGCGGACCCTCTCAACCGATCCGGAATACCGTTACATCTCCGTTCGCCGCCTGGCGCGCTGGATCGAAGGCAGCCTGCCGCGCCTGCTCGACTGGGTCGAGGCCGAGCCCAACGTCCCGTCGCTGTGGCAGGCGATCCGCACACAACTGGGCGACTTCCTCAACGGCCTGTACCGCGAGGGCGCGTTTATGGGCGCGACACCAAGCCAGTCCTATTTCGTGCAGTGTGGCCTCGGCTCCACCATGACCCAGGACGATCTCGATCAGGGTCGGGTCCGCGTCCAGCTGGGCTTCGCGCCACTCCGCCCGGCCGAGTTCATCGTTCTCGACAGCGAAATCATGCTCGATCAGCCCTGACCGGCGACACCGCCGCTATACACAAGAAAGCCGCCGGGTGAGCCTCACCCGGCGGCTTTTTGTGCGTCTTGCCGAACGCCTCAGCCCTCGACGGCACTGACCGGCGGGAAGATGCGTGCCAAGGGTCCCGCCTGCGGGATCGGCAGCAGCAGAAGGCGGCGAACCGGGTTCCAGGCGGCCCCCAGCAGCACGACCACGCCGCCGAGAACCAGCAAGGTCACGGCAACCACCGCTCCGGCACCGAGATCGGAGGCATTGACAATCGCACCGATCGACACGCCCGCCGTGACCAGTCCCGAGACGATCAGGGCGCGGCGATTGATCAGCAGCGAAACCAGGGCGAACAGGCCGATCACGACCAGGGCCGTGACCGCCAACCGGAAGGCTTCGGCGCTGTCGCTGGCCATGGCCGCAAACAGGTTGACCGATTGCGGATCGGCGAAATCGCTTTCCTGCAAGGTCCAGCCGATCTGCGTCACATTCAGGACAGCCCCCAGAAGGATCGGGGCTGCAAAGAAGTGCAGCCAGAAGGCGGTGCCTGACAGACGCGTCTCGCGGCCCGGATCGCGCATGTCGAACAGGATGCCGCCGAGCAGCAGGGCCAGGCCCACCATGACATTGATCGCCGGCGCATTGATGACCACCAGGTAGGGATCAACGACCAGCAGGGTCATCACCGCGGTCAGGACCACACCCAAACCCATCAGACCACCTGCGAAGGGCAGACGGAAACTGAGATAATAAGCCGTCACCGGCAGCAGGAAGGCTAGACCGGCAATGACCGGCATGACCCGGATCGTGATCGGGAGCTGGGCCAGCACCAGGGCGACCGCCTCACGGCCAAAGGC
This sequence comes from Maricaulis maris, assembly GCF_036322705.1. Classification (NCBI taxonomy): domain Bacteria; kingdom Pseudomonadati; phylum Pseudomonadota; class Alphaproteobacteria; order Maricaulales; family Maricaulaceae; genus Maricaulis; species Maricaulis maris. The sequence goes on along the minus strand of NZ_AP027270.1, from coordinate 1,315,945 downwards.
CATCCCGTCGACGCCGTCGAAGGTTCGCTCAAGTGCCGCCTCGTCGAGGCCGGCACCGTGAACGAGGAATTGGGCATATCCCCAGAGCAGGACCACACCGGTCGCGATCCCGAACACGGTTGCCAGAACGATACCGGGAAGGATGCGCCTTTGCTTGCCGACCAGCAGGGCCGACAGCAACCAGGCAAACAGCCCGATACCGCCAACCAGCGCCATCAGCGCATTCTGCCAACCCTGCTCGCCTTCTTCCAGGCCCAGCCCGGTCATCACCTGGCCGGCGCCAACGCCCAGTCCAGCCAATAGGATCACCACACCGATCGTGGTGAAAATGTCGTGGAAATTGTTCAGGAAGGGCAGCATCTCGTCCTGCGCTCGCGCGCTGCTGGCCTGCACCTGGCGTGTCTCTGTCATATCAGTCCCCTTGTGTCCCGATACCCGTTGGATGCCCCCTAGCGTTCAAACGGATGCAAAATTCGCCGGGAAGGCGAATCCATACATCGTGACTCTACAGGAAAGCGATCGATCAGATAGCGAGACCCGGAAGACGCCCGTCCCCCCAAAAGGGGCTCCCGGTGTTCCGGTCAGATAACGCCCAGCTCCTTGCCCACCTTCGTGAACGCCGCAACCGCGCGGTCTATCTGCTCGGGCGTATGGGCGGCGGACATCTGGGTGCGGATGCGGGCCTTGCCCTTGGGCACGACCGGGAAGAAGAAGCCGATCACATAGACGCCCTCCTCCATCAGCTTTGACGCCATCTGCTGGGCCAGCTTGGCGTCGCCCAGCATGACCGGGATGATCGGGTGCTCGCCGGGCAGGAGATCGAAGCCGGCTTCGCTCATCCCCTTGCGGAAGCGTTTGGCATTGTCGAACAGGCGGGTACGCAGCGCATCGCCCTCGGCGACCATGTCGAGCGCTTTCAGCGAGGCGCCGACAATGGCGGGCGCCAGCGAGTTGGAGAACAGATAGGGCCGCGATCGCTGGCGCAGCATGTCGATGATCTCCTTGCGCGCCGCGGTGAAGCCACCCATCGCCCCGCCCAGCGCCTTGCCCAGCGTGCCGGTAATGATGTCGATCTCGCCCAGAACGCCGCAATGCTCGGGCGTGCCGCGCCCCTTGGCGCCCATGAAGCCATGGGCGTGACAATCATCGACCATGGTCAGCGCGTCATACTGCTTGGCCAGTTTCACGATGGATTGGAGGTCGGCGATATAGCCGTCCATCGAGAACACACCATCGGTGACAATCAGGATATGCCGCGCGCCATCAGCCCGCGCCTGTTTGAGCTGGGTCTCGAGGTCGGCCATGTCGGAATTGGCGTAGCGATAGCGTTTCGCCTTGCACAGGCGCACGCCATCAATGATCGAGGCATGGTTGAGCGCGTCCGAGATGATCGCATCCTCCGGCCCCAGAAGCGGCTCGAACACACCGCCATTGGCGTCAAAGGCAGCGGCATAGAGGATGGCGTCCTCGCAGCCGGTGAAAGCCGCGATCTTGGCTTCCAGCTGCTTGTGCAGATCCTGGGTGCCGCAGATGAAGCGCACCGAGGCGACACCGAAGCCATGACTGTCGAGCGTCGCCTTCGCCGCCTCGACCAGTTCCGGCCGGTTGGCCAGGCCGAGATAATTATTGGCGCAAAAATTGATCACATGGCTGGACACCCCGTCCGCCGTCACATCGATCTCGGAGAACTGCTCCGACGTGATGATCCGCTCGCGCTTGTAGAGACCATCCGCCTCGATCTGGGCAAGCTCGGCTTTGAGGTCGGCGAAGAAGGCGTCGGACATGGAGGGCTCCCAAGGGTGAGTGTGTGTTGACCACCTTCTATTGCCCTGCCTCTGGCTTGTCATCCCGGCCACCCGCTTTCGCGGGCGCGGGCTTCTGCCCCGCGAAGGCGGGGCGCAGAGCCGGGACTTATAAACACCGGGCCTATAGGTCCCGGCTCTCCAGCCTGCTTTTGCAGGCTATCCGGCCGGGATGACAAAAAGATGGGCTTCCCTGGGCCAAGCAACGCTCATTTTTCCCGGCCGAAATCCGGCAAAAGCCGGTTGCAGAGCCGGGACCGACTGCGCGTCTTCACAAGCGATGAGTATCCCGTCGGTGCCGGATAGCGCTGACGCGCTTCCGGGAAAAATGAGAGCAGCGGGTCGATGGGGCCGAGCGCAGCGAGGACAAACGGCTAGGCCGCCCCTCCGTCCCTGCGGGACACCTCCTCACAAGGTGGGGAGGAAAGCCGCTAAACGCTCGGCAAATCCAGCCCCTGCTCGCGCGCGCAGTCCTTGGCGATCTCATACCCCGCATCCGCATGACGCATCACGCCCGTGCCCGGATCATTCCACAAGACGCGGCCCACGCGCTCGGCGGCTTCCGGGGTGCCGTCGGCGAGGACGACCTGGCCGGAATGGAGCGAATAGCCCATGCCGACGCCGCCGCCATGGTGCAGCGAGACCCAGGTCGCGCCGGAGGCGGTGTTGAGGAGCGCGTTCAGCAAGGGCCAGTCGGCGACGGCGTCGGAGCCGTCCATCATCGCTTCGGTCTCCCGATTGGGGCTGGCGACCGAGCCTGAGTCGAGATGGTCGCGGCCGATCACGACCGGGGCGGAGAGCTCGCCGGTGCGGACCATCTCGTTGAAGGCGAGGCCCAGCTTGTGGCGCTCGCCCAGACCGACCCAGCAGATGCGCGCCGGCAGGCCCTGGAAATGGATGCGCTCGCGCGCCATGTCGAGCCAGCGGTGAAGATGCGGATTGTCCGGGATGAGTTCCTTCACCTTGGCGTCGGTCTTGTAGATGTCTTCGGGATCACCCGACAGCGCCGCCCAGCGGAAAGGACCAATGCCGCGGCAGAACAAGGGGCGGATATAGGCCGGCACGAAGCCGGGGAAATCAAACGCGTTCTCGACGCCCATATCCTGGGCCATCTGGCGGATATTATTGCCGTAATCGAGCGTCGGGATGCCCTGCTCCCAGAAAGCCAGCATCGCCTTGACCTGTGTCGCCATGGAGGCCTTGGCGGCCGCTTCGACGGTGGCGGGATCGCTCTCGCGCTTGTCATCCCATTCGGCGAGGCTCCAGCCGGCGGGCAGATAGCCATTGACCGGGTCGTGGGCCGAGGTCTGGTCAGTGACCATGTCCGGCTTCACGCCGCGGCGAACCAGTTCCGGGAAAATCTCTGCGGCATTTCCCAGCAGGCCGACCGAAACCGCCTCACCCCGGGCGCAGGCTTCGTCGATCATGGCCAGAGCGTCGTCGAGATTGTCCGCGCTCTTGTCGAGATAGCCGGTCTTAAGGCGCATCTCGATCCGGCTCGGCTGACACTCCACCGCCAGCATGGAGGCGCCGGCCATGGTCGCGGCAAGCGGCTGGGCGCCGCCCATGCCACCCAGGCCACCGGTGAGGATCCACTTGCCGGTGAGATCGCCGTCATAATGCTGGCGACCGGCCTCGACGAAGGTCTCGTACGTACCCTGAACGATGCCCTGGGAGCCGATATAGATCCAGGAGCCGGCCGTCATCTGGCCGTACATCATCAGACCCTTCTTATCGAGCTCGCGGAAATGGTCCCAATTGGCCCAGTTGGGCACGAGATTGGAATTGGCGATCAGCACGCGCGGTGCATCGCGATGGGTGCGGAACACACCGACCGGCTTGCCGGACTGGACCAGAAGCGTCTCGTCTTCCTTGAGGCGTTTCAGGGTCGCGACGATGCGGTCATAGCTTTCCCAGTCGCGCGCCGCCCGGCCAATCCCGCCATAGACAACCAGCTCTTCCGGCTTCTCGGCCACTTCAGGGTCGAGATTATTCATCAGCATGCGCAACGGCGCCTCGGCGGCCCAATGGGTCGCGTCGAGCTCGCTGCCATGCTTGGCGCGGATGATGCGGGAATTGTCGCGGCGGGTCTGGGTCACTACTTCACCTCTCCGGAATACAGACTTCGGGCCGCATCAAGTGCGGCTTTCATCACGTCTTTCAGCGCCTTGCGAAGCGTGTCCGCCTTCGCCTCATTGTAGGTCCACGGCAGGCCCTCATCGGCATAGGCCGACATCGCCAGCTCCATCTGCACGGCATGAATGTTCTGGCTGGGACGGCCATAGGCGCGGGTGATCCAGCCGCCCTTGAAGCGGCCATTGACGATCGAGGCGTATTCCTCGTGATCCATCATCGCCTTGACCGCCCAGCGCTCGATCGTGCGGTCACAGCTCTCGCCGCCATGCGTGCCCAGATTGAGGTCGGGCAACACACCGTCAAACAGCCGCGGCACCTCATCGGCGATCGAGTGGGCGTCCCACAAAAGTGCAAATCCGTGCTCCATCCGGGTCTTGACCAGAAGTTCGGTCAGCGCGCGGTGATAGGGATCGAAATAATCAGTGCGACGCTGCTCGATCTCGGCCTCGTCCGGTTCCTCGCCCGGCTTGTAAACGGGACGACCGTCAAACAGCGTGGTCGGGACCAGCTCGGTCGTCGCCTGACCGGGATAGAGCGAGGATCCGGTCGGATCGCGATTGAGGTCGACGACATAGCGAGAATGGGTCGCCCGGATCGAACTGGCCCCCAGCTCGCCAAGAAAATTGTAGAGCTCCGGCACGTGCCAGTCCGTATCCGGCAACCCCCGGGCCTCATCGGTCAGCCGGTCGCCCAGACCGTCCGGAAGGAAGGTCCCCGAATGGGGCATGGAGACGACCAGGGGCGAAGTTCCGCGCGTCTGGAGGAAAACAGTCATCAGGCAATCCCGGGAAGCGCGCCCGCCACCGCAACAAGCCCCCTGCCCGTCACCAGATCGCGTGCGCTTGCGATATCGGTGGCAAAGTAGCGATCATCGCCATAGGCGGGAACCGTCTTGCGCAACAGGGTCTTGGCGCTTTCGAGCGCGGGCGAGGATGTCAGGCCGACATGGAAGTCCGTACCCTGCGCGCCGCACAGCAGCTCGATGCCGATGACGGCATGAAGGTTCTGCGCCATCTTCAGCAGTCGGAAGGCGCCGTGCGTCGCCATCGAGACATGGTCTTCCTGGTTGGCACTGGTGGGAATGCTGTCGACCGAGGCCGGATAGGCTTTCTGCTTGTTCTCCGAAACCAGCGCCGCGGCGGTGACATGGGCGATCATGAAGCCGGAATTGATCCCCGGATTGGGCGTCAGGAAGGCCGGCAGGCCGCTGACCGCCGGGTCGGTGAGGAGCGCAATCCGGCGCTCGCTGATCGAACCGATTTCACAAGCAGCCATGGCAATCTGGTCGGCGGCGAAGGCGACCGGCTCGGCGTGGAAATTGCCGCCGGAAATGGCTTCGTCGGTATCGGTGAAAATGAGCGGATTGTCAGTCACCGCATTGGCTTCACGTTCGAGCACGGCGCCAGCCTGGCGCAGGAGGTCAAGGACGGCTCCCATGACCTGCGGCTGGCAGCGCAGGCAGTAGGGATCCTGGATCTTCTCGCAACCCTGATGGCTGGCCAGTATGCCGGACCCGCCGAGCAGGTCGCGCAGGCTGGCAGCGACATCGATCTGGCCGGGGTGACCGCGCAAGGCGTGGATGCGCGGATCGAACGGCGCGACCGAGCCCTTGGCGGCGTCGACGCTCAATGCGCCAGAAACCAGGGCTGCCTGGAACCCCGTCTCGACTTCGAACAGGCCGGCCAGGGCCAGGGCGGTCGAAGTCTGGGTGCCATTGAGCAGCGCCAGCCCCTCCTTGGGGCCGAGCCGGACCGGCTTGAGCCCGGCTTTCGCGAGGGCGGCATCAGCGGGCATGCGTACGCCCTCAAGGGTCGCTTCACCGGCACCGATGAGCACCGCCGACATGTGCGCGAGCGGCGCGAGGTCCCCGGACGCCCCGACCGAGCCCTGGGACGGGATCACCGGCAGAAGGTCGGCATCAAGCAGGGCCTGAATGGCTTCGATCGTCGACCAGCGGATACCCGACGCGCCGCGCCCGAGGCTGGCCAGTTTGAGCGCCATGATCAGGCGCACAATGCGCGCTTCGAGCGGTTCGCCGATCCCGGCGGCATGCGACAGGACCAAACGTTCCTGCAAGGTCGCCAGTTCCTCATCTGCAATGCGGGTCTGGGCCAGTTTTCCGAAACCGGTATTGAGGCCATAGACGGCGGCACCCGAGGCAATAAGCCGGTCGACCGTCGCGGCGGCGGCGTCGACACCGGCGCGGGCGTCGGGGTCGATACGGATCGCCGCTCCGCGCCAGATCTGCGCCCAGTCGGCCAGCGCCATGGCGCCCGGTTTGATCACCACAACACTCACTGCCACTCTCCTGCGAGGATGCGGCCATGCAGCGGCCGGCGTCCGATCCATTGGATGATTTCTGCCGGTCGTTCGACGTCCCAGATGGCGAGATCGGCCGCTTTGCCGACTTCCAGCGTACCGATCTCGTCCTGCAGGCCCAGAGCCGCCGCGGCGTTGCGGGTCATGCCCGCAAAAGCTTCCGGCACGGTCAGGCCAAAGAGCCGGCAGGCCATGTTGGCCGCAGTGAGCAGAGAGACCATGGGCGAGGTGCCGGGATTGGCGTCGGTTGCGACCGCCATCCGGACGCCGGCGGCACGCATCTCGGCCACAGGCGGCTTCCGGGTCTCGCCAATCGAATAGAAGGCGCCCGGCAGGAGAACACCCACCGTGCCGGCCTTCGCCATTGCCGCGATCCCGTCGGCATTGCTGTACTCGATATGGTCTGCCGACAGGCCGCCGAACTCCGCGACCAGCCTCGCGCCGCCGGTATCAGACAGCTGATCGGCATGGAGTTTGACCGGCAGGCCGGCGGCCTTGGCCGCGATGAAGAGGCGCCGCGTCTCCTCCGGCGAAAAGCCGATACCCTCGCAATAGGCATCCACCGCATCCGCCAGCCCCTCACGGGCCGCTTCGCGGATCAACGGAATACAGATTTCATCGATATAACGCCCGCTTTCGCCAATGAATTCCGGGGGCACGGCATGGGCAGCGAGAAGCGTGGCTGACACCCGCATGCCGGACGCCCGGGCCACACCACGAGCGGCCCGCAGCATGGTCCGCTCGCTATCGAGCGTCAGGCCATATCCCGACTTGATTTCAACCGTGCCGACGCCTTCCTGGGCCAGTGCGTCGAGCCGCGTCAGGGCGCTCGCGGCGAGCTCGGCCGCCCCGGCACCCCGGGTGGCCTCGACCGTGCGCGCAATGCCGCCACCCGAGCGCGCGATACTCTCATAGCTTTCGCCACCGAGACGCCGCTCAAATTCGTCCGACCGGTCACCGGCAAAGACGAGATGGGTGTGACAATCTATCAGCGCCGGCGTGACCCAGCGGCTGGCAAGACGCTCCACCGCTCGCGCCTCGCCCGGCACCCGGTCCATGGGACCGATCCAGGCGATGCGACCGTCCTTTATGCCCAGAGCGGCCTTCTCGATCACGCCATACCCGTCATCGCCAGCGCCCAGGGTCGCCAGACGGGCCTCGGTGAGAAGTCGATCAAACTGCATGCGGTCAAGCTCCTGGCGGGTCTTTGCAAGCGCATATTTGTCTATACAATAAGTCCCGGTTTTCGAGTCTGTCCAGCCGGGAGACGCTGTGTCCGCTGACTTTCATCTCGCGCAGGCCCTGCTGCCCGATGGCTGGGCCGAGAATGTTCGCCTCACGGTCGGCGCGGACGGCCTGATCACGCAGTTGCAGCCCGGCCAGTCCGCCGGTCCCGGGGACCACAGACTCGGCTGCGTTATTCCCGGCATGGCCAATCTTCACTCGCACGCCTTCCAGCGCGCCATGGCAGGCCTGTCGGAAAAGCGCGGTCCGGGCACCGACAGTTTCTGGTCCTGGCGCGAGGTCATGTACCGCTTCCTCGACCGTCTCGACCCGGACGTGGTTCAAGCGATTGCAGCCATGGTCCAGGTCGAGATGCTCGAAGCCGGCTTTACCGCGGTCGGCGAGTTCCACTATCTCCACCACGCCCCTGACGGGGGCCTTTATGACGATATCGGCGAGATGGCCGGGCGCATCTGTGCGGCGGCGGAAACAACGGGCATCGCCCTCACCCTGATGCCGGTCTTCTATCGCCATTCCGGGTTCAACGAGACCCCTGCCACACCAGGACAGCGACGCTTCCTCGCTGATCCGGAGCTCTACGGGCGGCTGGTTGATCGTGCCCGTCATCACGCTGCACAGCTGCCCCAAGCCCGCATCGGTATCGCGCCGCACTCACTGCGGGCGGCATCGATGGCCGACATCACCGAGATCCTGCCGCTGGCCGAGGCCGGACCGGTGCATATCCATATCGCTGAACAGACCGCCGAGGTGGATGCCTGTCTCGCCGCGACCGGTCAGCGCCCGGTGCGGTACCTGTTCGACCATCAGCCGGTGGATTCCCGATGGTGTCTGGTCCATGCGACCCATATGGATGCAGAGGAGACACACACCCTGGCTCGCTCCGGAGCGGTCGCAGGCCTGTGCCCGCTGACCGAGGCCAGCCTCGGCGACGGCCTCTTCCCGGCCATTGACTATCTGGCCGCCATTGGACGGATCGGCATCGGATCGGACAGCCATATCCGTATCGACCTGGCAGAAGAACTGCGCCTGCTCGAATACGGCCAGCGACTGACACGGCGCGAACGCAACCTTCTCGGTCAGGCCGGATCGAGCACCGGCCGCACCCTGTTTGACGCCTGCTCGGCGGGCGGGGCGCAAGCGCTGGGGCAAGCCATGGGACAGTTGGCGGTGGGCTCTCGCGCCGACCTCGTCGAGCTGGACACCCGCAATCCCGTTCTTGCGGAACGCCGGGGCGACACGCTGCTGGACAGCTGGATCTTCGCCGGCGATGCCCGCCAGGTGCGAAGTGTTTACGTCGGCGGCGTGGCGCGGGTTCACGACGGACGGTCCCTGGTCCGCAGCGCGGTGGAGCAGGCCTATGGGAGGGCGTTGAAAGGGATCATGGACGGATGGACGTCATGACGGACTGGCGAGACGCGCTGAAGCTGGATGGGGAAGGTCCGGTCTACGACCAGATCCGCTTGGCCATTCTCGGGCAGATCCGCAGCGGGAGCTGGGAGCCGGGCTTCCGGCTGCCGTCGGAGGCCGAGCTGTGCGACCATTTCGGAACCGCCCGCATGACCGTCAGCCGGGCTTTGAGAACGCTGACCGAGGACGGCCTGGTCGTCCGCAAGCGCCGCGCCGGCAGCTTCGTTGCCCAGCCCGAAACGCCGACGGCCCTGCTCAAGATTGTCGACATGGCGAGCGCCATCCCGGCCCGCGGTCAACAATATGGCTATCGCTGCCTCGACAGCCAGACCGTACCCGCCAGCGATGAGGTCGCCCGCCAGATGCGGCTTCTGCCCGGCGCGCGCGTTCAGCACATCCGCTGCCTGCATACGGCCGATGGTGATGTCATCGAGTTTGAGGAGCGCTGGATCAATCTCGCGCTTCTGCCGGACGCCGGTCAGGCCGATTTCTCTGGTGAGGGACCGGGCGGCTGGCTGCTCCGCAAGACGCCATGGACCGAGGCCGAACACACCGTGTCGGCGGTCAATGCGGACAAGGCGCTCGCCGACTGCCTTGCGATCAACGCCGGAGCGGCCTGCCTCGTTCTGGAGCGCCGCACCTTCCAGGGTAGCGACGTGGTCACCCTTGCGCGCCTGACCCATCCCGGTGACCGGCATGTGATGAGCGAACGCTTCAGCTCGGGCGGGCTGCGACGAGACTGAGTGACAGGGCCCGCGCCTTGCCGTCAAACTATCCCCGCCCGACCGATTCGCGGCGGGCGTTCAGAACAGGGACCGGATATCGGATGATTGACCTTTTTGCACTCGTGGCGGTGACCGCCCTCGCCTCGGACGGCTGCACCGATCACTCCACCTACAGCTTCAATCTCGCCGAGACGCGCCTTCGCAATGTCGAAATCGTGCGCAGTGAGCCGTCCGGCCGGGCCGAGCGCGGCGCCTTCCCCGATGGCACCGTGGTTACGCTGAGCGCGGATTATTGCACTGACCCGGCCTTCGACCTGACCATGGATGCGCCGTCTGACGCCCAGAACATCATGCGCCTGCGCCAGGTCTTCGGGCAGTTTGACCGTTTTATCGATTGCCCGATCGCGGATTACGACCAGTACGACGTTACACTCGACGCCGTGGACGCAGCCCTGTCCGCAGGCTCGGCTTATGACAATGACGGTGCCGCCATCGACACCGCCGGATCCAATGCGATCTATCTCTCGATCGCGCCTGCGGGCGACCGCATCGCCGCGACCCTTCGCTGCGAACGCCAGCCGGACTGAGCCCGCGCCATCACCATCTCTGATGGCGTCAGTCCTCGCGGATTGCCGCCATCAGATGGTCGATAAAGGCCCCGCGCTCGGACGCTTCGATCCAGCGGACGACCGCGACGATATCGTGCTCGGGATCGATATAGATCATGTTCGCCCCGGCTCCGAGATAGGCGAAACTGCTGGCCGGCGCGCTCGCCACATTGATCGCGGCGGCATCGTCACCGGGCGAGTTCAGAAAGAAATTCATGTAGCCGTAGGACGGCATCACATCGGTCGGGGTCAACGACGCGTCATACCAGTCTTGCGACAGCAATTGCGTGCCACACCAATTGCCGCGACGCAGGCCGAGCAGGCCAAAGCGCGCCTGGTCGTAGGCTGACAGCATCATGCCGCCGCCCCAGTGACCACCGCCGGAAACTGACCACATGGTCTCGCCATTGATCGTGACATGGCTGTTCTCATAGCCCTGCCATTCCCATGTCCCGGATGATCCGATCGGGTCCATGATGCGTTCGGCGAGAACCTCGGGCAGCGGCCGCTGCCAGACATGAAGCGCGGCCAGCGCCAGCGCATTCACGCGTACATCATTATACTCCCAGGCACTCCCGGGAACCGGCGGACCGGCGACGAGATCGCGGGCCGGATTGTCCCGCGCCGGACGGTCCGCCCAGGCCGGTTTGTCCCACAGCGTGCCCCACCAGCCCGACGTCTGACGCAGCATCTGGTCCCAAGTGATCGGCCTGTTGTGATCGGTATGGAAGAGCGGATCCTCAACCGAGGCCGACACCGGCGCGTTCACATCCGCGATGAGACCATCCTCGACCGCAAGGCCGACGGTGTGGGACAGGAAGGTCTTGGAGATCGAGAAGGTCATATCGACCCGCTCGAGATCACCCCACTCGGCGACGATATAGCCATCGCGCAGGATGATGCCGGCCGGTCCACCGCGCGGGCGCAGCTCACCGACCGGGCTGGAAAACGGCTCGAAGGCCCAGGTCAGCGGGACCATGACGGAAAGGTCGCGCACATCAACGCCTTCCCAGCCCTCACGCGGGGCGGTCTCGTTGGCGATGGCGAAATTGATCGCGGATTGAAGGGCGACTGGATCAAGGCCGAGGCTGGACGGCTCGCGTCGCTCCCAGTCCGCATCACCGCGTGCCGGGACGTAGTCCTGTGCCAGCGCGCCCGCGCCCAGTACAAGGGCGGCGGCCAGCCCGGTCAGGTGGCCCATTGTTGACTGAAGCATGCCCGTCTCCCCGCTTTCAGCGCCTAGCGGCGCACCCGTATCCCGACACTCACCCCGCGCTCCTCACCCGGAAAATAGCGATCATTTCCGAAGGCGAAATCAGCCCGCTCGGCATAGCGTGTATCGAGCAGGTTGCGCACCGCGCCGAAGACTTCAACCCCGTCAGCAATACGATAGCGAGCGCGCAGATTGACGAGATCATGTCCGTCATATCGGTTGAGGTTTGCCGCGTCGGTATAATAGCTGCCGACATAGACCCATTCCAGCGAACCCGTGAAGCTGTCCGACGGCACCCAGTTGAGCCGGGCATTCCAGAGCCAGTCCGGCGCGGTATCGATGCGCGCGCCGGAGCGGATCACCTCACTCGGCGTCGTCACCGGCTGATCAAAGTCATAGCTGTGCTCGGACCAGCTGCCCGCGACTGCGAGGGTCAACTTCGGCGACACCGCATAGTCCAGCGTCAGTTCGACCCCGTGATGCCGGGTTCGCCCGTCGGTGACGTTGAAGCCGTCGGCATCGCGGAAGAAGACATTGCGCTTTTGCATGGCAAAGGCGGTCACCGAATAGCTGACCGGACCTCCGGCATCGCGGCGATAACCAATTTCCAGACTGTCGAGCGTTTCCGGCTCGATGCCCTCGATAACCTGTCCGGGCTGCAGCCGGTAAAGCTCTGTAGTCTGCGGCGCCCGCGCGCCGCGGGCGAGACGCGCAATGACAGCACTGTCGGCGTCCAGCTGCCAGCTGGCACCGAGATGCGGCAGCACAAGGTCATAGCTGTCCTCGCGATCGGCAACGCGAAGGAAACGCCCGACAGCATTGTCGGCGAGCGCATTGTCATAGTCATAGGTCACATGTTCCAGCCGCAAGCCGGCCTGCAGGCGGAAACTGTCCAAGAGCTGCCAGCGTGTCTGGCCGTAGAGCGCGGCCACATCGGACCGGACGGAATAGTCGTAGTGATCGCCCTGCACGAAGGAGAAGATCGTCGGCCGGCTCTGGGTCTCGCGCAGCGCGCCCCGGGTGCGTTCCAGGTCGGTGCCCAGCGTATAGCTGCCCCAATCGGTCAGGGTCCGGACGGAGGCCTGGATGCCCGCGCTGGCATGATTACTTTCCTCGAGTGCCTCGGACGGCACAAAGTGCATCAGGAAGTCCATCTCGTTGGCGCGCAGATAAGGTGTCACCTGCCAGCTGCGGCCGCTCCCGGTTGTCCCGCTCAATGCCAGTGCCATGCGCAGGGCCATGGCATCGCGGAAAGCCTCGGGGTCATTGTTGGAGCGCGCCAAGGCGAGATCCCGATAGGCCTCGAACCCGCCGACATAGCCGGCCGTTTCCTGGTTGAGCGTGACCATCGAGGCTGTCGCCCGCCAGTCAAACCGGGGCGTTTCACCGTCAAGCCGGACCAGCGCCTCGACACGGTCCAGCCCGGCCTCGGCGCGCCAGCCATCCTCATGTTGCCCCGCGATCGCGATGAGCGCTGACGTCCTCTCACCGGCGCGACTTGCACGCAGTTGCCCACGGGCACGACCGAATGAACCCAGCTCGGCTTCGACAAGGGTCGCGGTCTGATCCGGCGCCGGGGTCAGAAAGTTGATGACGCCATGCAGCGCATTGGAACCCTGCAGGGCCGATCCCGGCCCCCGAACGACTTCGATGCCGCCGGCCAGGTTGGACAAGCTCTCGAACAGGCCGTTTACATTGGCAAAACCGGCCGCCCGCAGCGGGATGCCGTCCTCGAGATAAAGAAAGGACCCGGCACCGGCACCACCCGCAAGGACCGGAGACCGGATCGCCGTTAGATGCTCGGCGCCATTGCCACGATTGAGCATGACACCGGGCGCCCGCGACAGCAGCTCGGCGGGATGCTGGGCGCCGATCTCGATGATTGCGGCCTGATCGATCCGGGTGACTGGCAGCACCGTATCGCTGACCGCTTCGCCCGAACGCTCGCCAGTGACGACGACAACGTCCGCAGCGGCGCTATCGAGCTGGGCCCCCAAGGCCGGAGTACCAAGCAAGACAACGGCAAGCCCCGCGGCCTGGCCGGCAGACAGGCGCAGCTGAGACCCCATCAGACCGGCTTGGATGCGCGGATGGCGTGACGCTTGCGCAGAACGTCGACCACATCCTCGAGGCTGAGATCGCGCGACTCCAGAAGCACCATCAGGTGGAACAATAGATCGGCGGCCTCCCCTGTCAGCGCTTCCTTGCTCTCGGACACCGCTGCCATGGCAACTTCAACGCCCTCCTCGCCAACCTTCTGGGCCGGGCGCTTCGGCGCCTTGGCCATCAGGGAGCCGACATAGGAGCCCTTGGTCTTGTCCTTCTTGCGCTTGCGGATGATCGCGCGCAGATGGGCCAGAAAGCCGAGCCCCGGCCCCGGATCATCGCCAAAGCAGCTCACCGTCCCGGTATGACAGGCCGCCCCTTTTGGTTTGACCTCGACCAGCAGCGCATCGCTGTCGCAATCCGCCGACAGATTGACCAGCTTGAACGTATTGCCGGAGGTCTCGCCCTTCTTCCACAGGCGCTGCTTGGAGCGCGAGAAGAAGTGGACCTTGCCGGTCTCGAGTGTCGCCGCCAATGCCTCGGCATTCATGTAGCCCAGCATCAGGACCTGGCGTGTCGCCACATCCTGGACGATCGCCGGGATCAGGCCATCGCCCTTTTTCCAGTCGAGCGTTTTTGCATCCATCATGGTCTGACCCTGATTCCTTCACCACCAAGCCAGGACTTCAATTGCCCGATCTCGATGACCCCCTTGTGAAACACGCTGGCGGCCAGCGCACCATCGACCTTGGCAAGTTCGAAGACGGATTTGAAGTGCTCTTTCCGTCCGGCCCCGCCCGACGCAATCAAAGGTGTGGAACACACCGCCCGCGCCGCTTCGAGCTGCTCGATATCATAGCCGTCGCGCACTCCGTCCTGATCCATGCAGTTGAGCACGACCTCACCCGCGCCGCGATCGACACCCTCGGCAATCCAGTCCAGCGTCCGCCGGTGACCGATCACCGTCTTGTCCGGGTCACCGGTGTACTGGTGGACCCGCCAGGCGCCTTCGATGATCCGGCTGTCGACGCCAAGGACAACACATTGACTGCCGAACTCGGCAGCGAGCCGGTCGATGATCGCGGGATCCTCCAGTGCCGGCGTGTTGACCGAGATCTTGTCGGCCCCCGCAAACAGGCGCGCCCGGGCATCGTCGACCGACCGGATACCGCCAGCGACGCAGAAGGGAATATCGAGCTCGCGCGCCACGGCGCTGACCCATTCCGGCTCGACCGTGCGCCCGCGGGCACTGGCGGCAATGTCGTAGAAGACCAGCTCATCCGCCCCCTCGCGGGCATATCGGCGGGCCAGATCGACAATATCGCCGACATCCTCGTGATCGCGGAAGCGGACGCCCTTGACCACCCGGCCGTCGCGCACGTCGAGACAGGGAATTATGCGTCGCGCAAGCATGCCACGGCCTCCCCGATCGTGAATCGGCCCTCATAAAGCGCCTTGCCCGTAATCGCGCCCGCCGCGCCGGCTTCGCGGGCCGCGCGCAGGTCGTCGAGCGAGGAGACCCCGCCAGAGGCCTGCCAGTTGATTGACGGATAGTCGGCCGCAAGGCGTTTGTAGAGCGCGATATTGGGACCGGACAGATCACCATCGCGGCCAATATCGGTCACCAGGGCATGGGCTAGGCCCTTGCCCTCATACCTGACGATGACGTCTTCCAATGTTGTGTCGCTGGTGTCGGTCCACCCCTTAAGGGCCGGACGATAGCGACCGGCAATCTGTCGGACATCAAGCGCCAGGGTGATGTGGTCACCGCCATAATGCTGCAGCCAGCCGGACACGCGCTTGGGGTCGGTTACGGCGAGCGAGCCGATAATGACACGCTCCACGCCGGCAGCGAGCAGTTCCTCGATGTCTTCGGAGTTACGCACGCCGCCACCGGTCTGCACGCGCAGTCCGGTCTCGCAGATCGAGCGGATGATCTCGCCCTGGCGACGCGCTCCGTCGCGGGCCCCGCTGAGGTCAACGACATGGACCCAGACGGCTCCGGCCTCGCCGAACTGCTCTGCGACCGCGCGCGGATCGTCACCATAATCGGTGACGGCGTCAAACTCGCCCTTGTGGAGCCGCACAACACGCCCGTCCAGAAGGTCAATCGCCGGATAAAGGATCATGCCGAACCCTTTGCAAAATTGGTCAGAATACGGGCGCCCGTCGCACCCGAGCGTTCCGGGTGAAACTGGCAGCCGGCAATATTGCCATGCCGCACCACTGCCGAAATCCCGGTTCCGTAGGTGGAGCTGGCGCGGGTGGCCGGACCCGGCGGGGCGTAAAACCCGTGCACGAAATAGACGTAGGCGCCCGCTTCCAGACCGGCCAGGAGCGGGTCTTCAGGATCGCCGAATTCCAGTGCGTTCCAACCCATATGGGGCCAGACACCATCGGTCGGGGTCGGCAATTTTTCGATCCGGCCAGGGATCAGACCGAGACACGCCACATCGCCCTCGGCCGAGCGCTCGAACAGCATCTGCATGCCGAGGCAAATACCCAGCACGGGCCGCGTCTCGTCTTTCAACGCGACATCCCAGCCCAGCTTGCGCAGGCGCGCCATGGCGGGACCGGCGGCGCCGACCCCGGGCAGGATCAGGCGATCACACCCGCCGGTCTCATCCGGCCGGGTAACGACCTGATAGTCCAGACCGGCCCGTTCCAGCGCAAACCGGACCGAGGCCAGGTTGGCGCAGCCGGTATCAATCAGCGCAATGGTCATGCCAGCATGCCCTTGGTCGACGGCATCGCATCGCCCTCGACACGCAAGGCCTGACGCAACGCCCGGCCGAAGGCCTTGAAGCAGCTCTCGACCATATGGTGGGCATTCTCGCCCTCGACCTTGACGTGGATGGCCGCGCCAAGGCTCTCCGCGATCGAGCGGAAACAGTGGGCCGTCATCTCGACCGGGAAGTCGCCGACGCTCTCGCCCGGGATCTTGCCCTCGAACTTGACAAAGGGACGTCCCGACAAATCGATCCAGACCGCCGCCCTGCTCTCATCCATGGGCAGCTCGAAACCGAAACGGCCGAGGCCGCGCTTGTCGCCGAGGGCGTCGCGCAAGGCCTCGCCAAAGGTCAGGCAGACATCCTCGATGGTGTGGTGACCATCAATCTCCAAATCGCCCTCGACGGCGACATCCAGGGCAAAGCCGCCATGACCGGCGATCTGGTCAAGCATGTGATCGAAATAGCCAATACCCGTGGCGATCCGGATCGGCCCGTCGCGATCCAGATTGACCGTCACCGTGACGTCCGTTTCCTTGGTCTTGCGACGCTTGCTGCCTGCGCGCGGACCGGCCTGCTCGGCGATCTCGGCCGCTTCGGCCTTCTCGCGACGCAGACGCATGGCCAGCGCGTGCGCATCGAGCTGTTCCAGCGCCGCGAGACGCTCGACCGTCGGTGCGATCGCAGCCGCGCCTTGCTGGCTGGCGCGCAGGATGGTGGTTGTCTTCTGGAAACTCTCTACCGCGACGCCGCCATAGGCTTTCGCAGCCCCGGCGGTTGGCAGGGTGTGGTTGGGACCCGCGGCGTAATCCCCGGCGGCTTCCGGGGTCCAGGCCCCGACGAAGATCGAGCCGGCGTGACGCACGCCTGCCAGCAGCCGATCGGCCGCCTCGGCCTGCAGGATCAGGTGCTCGGCGGCGTACGTATTGGCAATGTCGATGGCCTCATCGACCGAGCCGCAGACCAGGATCCGCGACGCCGCCAGGGCCTTGCGAGCGATGTCGGCACGCAACAGGTCCGCCAGCAGCCGCTCGACCGACGCGGTGACACGCTCGGCAGTGGCAATATCGAAACAGACCAGCATGACCTGGGCCGACGGGTCGTGCTCCGCCTGGCTCAACAGATCGCTGGCCACGAGGTCAGGGTCGGCCTCGCCGTCGGCGATCACCATGACTTCGCTCGGCCCGGCCGGCAGGTCGACTGCAGGACCACCCGGCAGACTGCTGACATAGGCCTTGGCCGCCGCAACATAGGCATTGCCCGGTCCAAAGATCTTGTCGGCCTTGGGCAGCCCCGCCGCGCCGATCGAGAGCGCCGCCACGGCCTGGGCGCCGCCGATTGCATAGACCTCATCGAGACCGAGCAGATCCGCTGCAGCGAGCAGCGCCGGGTTGACGCCGCCGGCCCCGCTCGGCGGCGCGACCACGACGATCCGGGGCACGCCGGCCAACTGGGCGGGAACGGCGAGCATGATCAGGGACGAGACCAGCGGAGCCGATCCGGCCGGAACATAAAGCGCCGCCGTGTCCACCGGCGTTGCCCGCCGCGAGGCGGTTACGCCCGGCCAGGTCTCAACCGCGTAATTGCGATAGCCTTGCTGAATGTGAAAGCGGCGCACAGCGTCCGCAGCGGCCTTGATCGCTTCCGCGTCGACCGGATCAAGCGCGGCGCGGGCCGCGGCGATGGTCGCAGCCGGCACCCGGAAATCGGCGGGCGCATAGCCGTCGAGACGCTGGGCGTAGGCCCGCACGGCCGCCTCGCCCTGGTCGCGGATGGCATCAACAATGTCGCGGGCTGCGGCGTCGGCGGTGCCCGAGGTCGACGGACGCGCGAGCGCGCTTGCCCGCACGTCCGGTGACGCATCAGTCCAGTTGAAAATGTCCAGCATGGCTTTGGCCTCAGGCGAGCATTTTTTCGATCGGCAGGACAAGAATGGCGCGCGCGCCTTCCTTTTCCAGAGCTTCAAGTGTTTCCCAGAACACACGTTCCCGACAAACCGCATGGACGGCGACGACGTCATCACGACCGGCGACCTTGGCAATGGTCGGGGCGTCGGCTCCCGGCAAAAGCGCGCGGATCGCATCGAGCCGGTCGGTCGGCGCGTTGAGCATGATGTATTTGGTTTGCGAGGAAGCGATCACGCCCTGGGCGCGGCGCATCAGGATATTGGCGATCCCGTCGGAGCCGGGATCACGGTCGGCCTTGCGCCGGATCAGCACCGCCTCGCTTTTGAGGACGGTCTCGAACGCCTTCAGGCCATTGGCTTGCAGCGTGGCGCCGGAGGAGACGAGGTCACAGATCGCATCGGCGATGCGCAGGCGCGGCGCCACTTCAACCGAGCCGCGCATCTCGACGATCTCGGCCTCAATGCCGCGGTCCTTCAGGAATTGCGCGGTCAGCGCCGGGTAAGAGGTCGCGATGGCCTTGCTAGCCAGATCCGCGACACTGCGGATCGGGCCATCCTCGGGCGCTGCCATTTTCAGCGTGCAGCCCGCAAAGCCGAGACGCAGCGCGACTTCGAGCTCGCGTGCGCGACCACCGGCCGCCTGCTCCTCGGCCAGAACATTCTCGCCAACAATGCCGTAGTCACAGGCCCCGCTACCGACGAAGTTCGGAATATCGTCATCCCGCACCAGCATCAGATCAACCGGCATGTTCTCGGCACGCTGGTGAAGCTTGTCGCGGCCATAGGCGAAACGAAGGCCACAACGCTTGAGGAGGTCCATGCCCCCTTCGGCCAGACGGCCCTTGCTCTGGACGGCAATACGCAAACGGGTTGTCACGATCCGTTCTCCTTGAGACGGTTGAGAATGGTACGGTAGCCCTGCCAGGGCTCCTGGCTGAGAAAGCGCGCAACACGGGTCACCGTGGTAGTGCTGGCGCCGGTCATTTCGGAGATCTCGCGATAGGAATGACCGCCCTCATTGAGCAGACCAGCGACGCGCCAGCGTTCGGTCAGCGTCTTCATCTCACCCGGCGTCAGCAAATCGCGCAGGAACCGCTCCGCCTCGCCAGCATCCCGCAAGGCGAGGAGCGCCTGGCTCAGGGCGGTGAGATCGGTGGGCCCATCCGGGCGGGTCTGGACAGTGTCGGTCATGGCACGAACTCCTTGACCGCCGATATAACGTGTTAGCGCGCTAACACAATGCCGAATTCAGGCGAGATGCAGTTAACGGCACGGAAGCGGCCAGCTATCGGCTCCCGCGGGCCGGATTGCGCTTTCAGCGGTCACCTCTATATACTTGCAGAGAATTGCAATTATCAGGTCGCCCCATGCAGTACGATGACATGCAGCCGATGGCGGAGATCGTCGCCGATCTCATGAAGACCCTCGCCCACCCCAGCCGACTGCTGGCGCTGTGCGCGATGATGGAGAAAGAGCGTTCGGTCGGCGAGCTCGCCGAAGCTCTGGGCATGCGCGACCAGGCGATGTCGCAACAACTCGCCATCCTGCGCAACAAGGGGCTCGTGACGACACGGCGAAACGGCCAGACCATCTATTATGGCCTGGCCGATCGACGGATCGAGTCAGTGATGTCAGCCCTCTACGCGACCTATTGCGCGCCGGGCGAGACGCTCACACCCACGGTCAGCGTTTAGGCCGGGCGAAAGCCGAGTTTGGCGAAGACAGAACTCGCCGGACAGAAGCCGGTGAAGCTCGCCTGCAGCAACATGGCGCTCACCCCGGCGCCGAGCATCAACCAGACCGGCGAGAACGCCAGCGACAGGGCGATGGACACCAGCACAAGCGCCGAGGCCATGGCCATGACCGCCTGCTGGATGGTCATCCCGGTCGGGGCATCCTCGGCCCGCTCGGTCGTCAACTTGGCAGACTTCCAGTTGAGGATCCCGCCCTTGACGTGTCCGGCGACCGGCACGCCGGCGTCGCGACACATCTGCAGGGCCCGGCCAGAGCGCCCGCCGGACTTGCAGTGCAGGATGATCTCGCGATCATCGCCCCGGGGAAGATGCTCCGGTCTGAAGCACGACAGCGGGGCCAGCAGGGCGCCGGGGATGCGTTCCTCGGCAAACTCGCCCGGTTCGCGGACATCCACGAGAAGATACCGTCCGGCCTCAAGGCCTGCCTGTACCTCGGCGGGGTCAAAATCCTTGTGCTCTGTCATAGTCATGTTCCATTGATAGCCAATGCCCGGATCCGGGCCGTCGGGACGCATATAATCGCACTTGCATAGTTTTGCAAATATATTATGTGACTGTTTCGGCAGATCCTGTTTGGGCAATTGAAAGGCCGATCCCATGACCCTCACGACCAAGACCCGGACGCCCCTGATCGAGGCCTTTTTTGACGCTGACACCTTCACCGTGAGCTATATCGTGTCGGATCCCCCAACCAAGCGCGCCGCCATCATCGATAGTGTGCTCGACTTCGACGCCGCCTCCGGACGGACCTCGACCCGGTCGGCCGATATCCTGCTCGATCATGTCCGTCGTGAGGACCTCGGCGTCGACTGGGTGCTTGAAACCCATGTCCATGCGGATCACCTGTCCGCAGCGCCTTACCTGGCGCGCGAGACCGGCGGCAAGATCGGGATCGGTTCCCACGTCACGCATGTCCAGGCCGTGTTCGGCGATCTCTTCGACGCCGGCCAGGACTTCGCCCGTGACGGGTCACAATTCGGGCACCTGTTCGAGGATGGCGAGCGCTTCTCGATCGGATCGATAGACGCCGAGGCGATTTACACGCCGGGACACACCCCCGCCTGCATGGTCTATCATCTCGGCGACACAGCCTTCGTTGGCGATACACTTTTCATGCCGGAT
Source organism: Maricaulis maris (assembly GCF_036322705.1). NCBI lineage: Bacteria > Pseudomonadati > Pseudomonadota > Alphaproteobacteria > Maricaulales > Maricaulaceae > Maricaulis > Maricaulis maris. Next base: position 1,294,933 of record NZ_AP027270.1, on the reverse strand, counting down.
TTCGGCACGGCGCGCTGTGACTTTCCCGGCGGCGACGCGCGCACGCTTTACCGCTCGATCCAGCGCATTTTTGCTCTGCCCGACGACACCCGCCTCTTCATGTGTCACGACTACAAGGCGCCTGGCCGCGATCACTTCGCCTGGGAAACCACGGTCGGCGAACAAAAAGCCCGCAATATCCATGTCCATGACGGTATCAGCGAGGATGAGTTCGTAGCGATGCGAACGGCGCGCGATGCGGAGCTGTCCATGCCGCGCCTGATCCTGCCGTCGGTCCAGGTCAATATGCGGGCCGGAAATTTGCCGCCGCCCTCCCCCAACGGCCGCCGCTATCTCAAGCTTCCCTTGGACGCGATCTGATCCGATGGACGTCCTGCAACGCGTCCTGCCTGGACTGGAATGGCTGAACGGCTACAACCGCAAACTGCTGGCGCAGGATGGACTGGCCAGCCTCGTCACCGCGATCCTGCTCATCCCGCAAAGCTTGGCCTACGCCCTGCTCGCCGGATTGCCGCCGCAAGCCGGGCTTTACGCCTCGATCGCCCCGCTTGTCGCCTATGCCCTGTTCGGATCGAGCCGGGTGCTCGCCGTGGGACCGGTTGCGGTGGTCTCGCTGATGACCGCGGCAGCGATCGGCTCGCTGGGCCTGACCGACACCGCGCAGATCATGGCCGCGGCCGGCGCCCTCGCGCTGCTGTCGAGCGCCTTCCTTCTGCTGTTCGGCCTGTTCCGGCTAGGCAGCGTCGCGAACTTCCTCTCGCGCCCGGTCATCGAGGCATTCATCACCGCCTCGACCATCCTCATCATCGGAAGCCAGCTGCGCCATTTCATCGGCACGGACATGCACGGCGCCACCGTCCCTGAACTGCTGGTCTCACTGATCCGTAATTTCGAAGGTATCAATTACACAGCCCTGACCGTTGGACTGGCCAGCCTCGCCTTTCTGCTCAGCGCCCGCTCGCTGCTACCGACGGCGCTCAAGCGACTGGGCCTCAACGCGGGGAGCATCACTGCGATCACGCGCGCCGCCCCGGCCATGCTGGTCGCCGTGACCGCGCTTTCTGCCTGGGGCTTTGGCCTGCACGAGCGGGCCGGACTGGCTATTGTCGGTGCGCTGCCATCGGGCCTGCCGCCCCTCGCCTTTCCGCTTGTGCCGCTGGAGATCTGGCGGGCCCTGATCGGCCCCGCAGCGCTGATCTCGCTGGTCGGTTTCGTGGAAAGTGTCTCCGTGGGCCAGTCGCTGGCCGCGCGCCGGCGCGAGACCATCAACCCGAACCGTGAGCTACTGGGGCTGGGCGCGGCCAATGCGGCCTCAGCCTTCACCGGCGGCTATCCCGTCACCGGCGGATTTGCGCGCTCGGTCGTCAATGAATCGGCGGGTGCCGAGACTCCGATCGCCGGCGTTTTAACCGCCGTCATCATCCTTCTGGTCGCCGCCTTCCTGACGCCGATCTTCTATCACCTGCCAAAGGCCGCCCTTGCTGCCACCATTCTCGCGGCGATCTGGCGAATGGCGAATTTTCAGGATGCCTGGCACGCGTGGAAATACTCCCATGCCGACGGTGCAGCCGCCTTCCTGACGCTGACCGGCGTACTCTTCCTCGGCGTCGAGGTCGGCCTGACCCTCGGCGTGACGCTGTCGGTCGGCCTGGTTCTGCAACGCACCATGCGCCCACACTGGGCCGAGGTCGGGCAGGTCCCCAACTCGCACCATTTCCGCAATATCCATCGCCATCAGGTCGTCTGCTCACCGCATGTCGTCGCCTTGCGGATCGATGAAGCGCTGTATTTCGCGAATGCCCGCTTCCTTGAAGACCTCGCCAGCCAGATCATCGCGCGGGAGAGCCGTCCGACCGATCTGGTGCTGCTTTTCACGGCCGTCAATTTCGTCGATGCCAGTGCACTGGGCAGCCTGCGCGTGATCAATGACCGCCTCAATGATGCCGGCGTCCGCCTCCATCTCTCCGAGGTCAAGGGGCCGATCGCCGACAAGCTGATCGAGGCCGGCTTCTTCGATGAACTGACGGGCGAGGTTTTCCTGTCCCACTACGCCGCCATGCGCACCCTCGACCCACAGACCACGCTGCGGGCCGAAGGGATTGCAGAGGCGTAAGAACCTTCGCGCAGGCGATGCTTGGGCTATGATTGCCTCACGGAGCTGAATCGTTATCGTTCAACGCAAATCCTGCCGAGACGCCACGGAGCCCGCCATGTCTCATACCGATCCCGATGCCATCTTCCCGGTTTCCGACGAACGCGCTGCCGCGGCCGGCATCGATGCAGAGCGCTACGCCGCAATGTACCGGCAATCGATCGAGGATCCGGACGCCTTCTGGCGCGAGGAAGCCAAGCGTATCGACTGGATCGAGCCCTTCACCGAGATCTCCGATGTCAGCTGGGCGAAGGACAATCTGCATATTCGCTGGTTTGCCGACGGCACACTGAACGCCTGCGCCAATTGCATCGATCGCCACCTGCCCGAGCGCGCCGACGACGTCGCGATCATCTGGGAGGGCGATGATCCGTCGGTCGATGCCCGGATCACCTATGGTGAGCTGCACGAGCATGTTTGCCGCCTCGCAAACGGGCTGAAATCACTGGGGGTCAACAAGGGCGACCGGGTCACGCTTTACATGCCGATGATCCCCGAAGCCGCCTATGCGATGCTGGCCTGCGCCCGCATCGGTGCCGTTCACTCGGTCGTGTTCGGCGGCTTTTCACCGGACGCGCTGGCCGGCCGGATCACCGATTGCGGTAGCCGCTTCGTGATCACCGCCGATGAAGGCCTGCGCGGCGGCAAACCGATCCCGCTCAAGGACAATGTCGACAAGGCCGTGCACAGCGTCGGCGGCGTCGAGAAAGTTATCATGGTCCGGCGCACCGGCGGCGATGTTGGCTGGGATGACCGCCGCGATGTCGCCTATGAGAGCCTGGTCGACGCGGCCAGTCCGGACTGTCCACCCACGCACATGAAAGCCGAGGACCCGCTTTTCATCCTCTATACGTCCGGCTCGACCGGTCAGCCGAAGGGCGTGCTGCACACCACGGGCGGCTATATGGTCTGGGCCTCGATGACGCATGAATACGTCTTCGACTACAAGCGCGGCGAGATTTACTGGTGCACCGCCGATGTCGGCTGGGTCACCGGTCACACCTACATCGTCTATGGACCCCTCGCCAATGGCGCGACCACGCTGATGTTCGAAGGGGTGCCGACCTGGCCGGGTCCGGATCGCCTCTGGCAGGTTGTCGACAAGCACCAGGTCAACACGTTCTATACGGCCCCGACCGCCATCCGCGCCCTGATGCGCGAAGGGGACGAACCAGTGAAGAAGCACTCCCGGGCCTCACTGCGCCTTTTGGGCAGCGTCGGCGAACCGATCAATCCGGAAGCCTGGAACTGGTATCACACCGTGGTCGGCGATGGCCGCTGCCCGATCGTCGATACCTGGTGGCAGACGGAGACCGGCGGCGCCCTGATCACCCCCCTTCCCGGTGCCACCGCGCTCAAGCCGGGCTCGGCGACCACACCGATGTTCGGGGTCGAGCCGGCGCTGATGGATGCCGAGGGCCAGCGCCTTGCCGATACCGGGCCGGAGAGCGGCAATCTCGTCATCTGCCGGTCCTGGCCGGGGCAGATGCGCACGGTCTACGGCGATCACCAGCGCTTTTTCGAGACCTACTTCTCGACTTATCCCGGCTATTACTTCACCGGCGACGGCGCCCGCCGGGACGCGGACGGCTACTGGTGGATCACCGGACGCGTGGATGACGTGCTCAACGTCTCCGGCCACCGCCTCGGAACCGCCGAGATCGAAAGCGCCCTTGTCGCCCATGATGATGTGGCCGAGGCCGCCGTCGTCGGCTATCCGCATGACGTCAAGGGCCAGGGCATCTACTGCTATGTGACCCTGATGGGGGGACGCGATCCCGCCGAGGAAGACGTCGCTGCGCTGAAGGCCTGGGTGCGCCAGGAAATCGGACCGGTTGCGACGCCGGACCTGATCCAGTTCGCCCCCTCATTGCCCAAGACCCGGTCGGGCAAGATCATGCGCCGTATCCTGCGAAAAATTGCCGAGAACGAGTTTGGCAATCTGGGCGACACGTCTACATTGGCCGACCCGGGCGTCGTCGACGACCTGATCGCAAACCGGAAAAACCGATGAAACGTGTCCTTGCCCTCGTCGCCACCACATCCGTGATCGGCCTATCGGCCTGCGCCACCGAGACCGTGCCGATGTGCCGGGCTCCACAGGCGCACGAAATGGCGGCTTTCTCCGCCATTATCAGCCACAACGAGACCGCCGTCGCTGATACACTGGCTCCCGGCGCACTGCGCAATGCCTTTATCTCCCGCGACCCGATGCTGCGCAGCCATGTCTGGGGCAGTGACGGCAATACGCGTGGCACGGTCATCGGCATGCTCAGCCAGCCGCCGCTTTGCGTGTTCGACGATCCGGGCTTTCCGGCCAGCGAGGCGTCACGCCAGATCCTGGTCTACCCGCAGCGGGCCTACGACCGGGTCGCGCCGGCACCGGAAACCCCGCTTCTCGACGCGCCACTGCCTTATGGCACGTATCGCGGCGACTACATGACCTGCCGCTTCGAACAGACCGCGACGGGCTGGAAACTGGCCGATCTGTGCGGCTACCGGATGCCGGGCGCGCCCGCTGTCACGGGCTAGAATGGTTGCGGGGCCCGGGCCGGTCGTTTCGACCTTGCCCGAGCCCCGCGCCTGAGACGACCAACCGTCATCAGCTCAAGCCTGCCTAGTCCTCAAACTCCATCAGCTTCATCGGTGCTGTGAGGTCGGCAGTCAGCCGGTCATAGGCCGGCAAGGTCAGGAATTCCGCGAACTCTGTCGACAGCACCAGCTCGGCGAGAATGTCGCCTGCGGCCCGGATGCGATCGCACAGCTCGGCCTGGTCAGGAACTTCATCCTGAATGGACGAGCAGATGTCCTCGATCCGGTTGCCGAGCATTGCCGCGGTCAACGCGGTGCCCTCCTTTGTCGACTTGTCAAAGGTCCGCCACTGCCACAGCTGGGCCCGCGCGATTTCCGCTGTCGCGGCATCTTCCATCAGATTGCGGATCGGGACCGCCCCGCGTCCACCAAGCCAGGCGGCGATATAACGGATGGCCACGTCGATATTGTCGTCGACACCCGCGTCGGTGATGTCACCCGCCGGGGCCTCCAGCAATTGCTGCGTGGTGACCGGGCGCTCGTGCGGATCGGCCGGGCGCTCAAGCTGGTTCGGGCCCTTCATGTGCTGGTTGAAGACCTCCATCGCGACCGGAACCAGGTCCGGGTGCGCGACCCAGGTGCCGTCATGGCCGTTCTTCACTTCGCGCAGCTTGTCCTCACGGACTTTCTCGGTCGCCGCAGCATTGGCTTCGGGGTCATTCTTGACCGGGATAAAGGCCGACATGCCGCCCATGGCGTGGGCGCCCCGACGGTGACAGACCGCCACCACCCGACGTGAGTAGGCTGCCATGAAAGGCACGCTCATCGTCACGGCAGAACGATCCGGCAGAACATGGTCCGGGCGGGACTTGAGGCGTTTGATATAGCTGAAAATGTAATCCCAGCGGCCGCAATTGAGACCGACGATATGGTCTTTCAGCTCGTACAGGATCTCGTCCAGCTCGAAGGCCGCCGGCAAGGTTTCGATCAGCACCGTGGCGCGCAGCGTGCCGCGCTCAAGGCCCAGCTCGTCTTCGGCATGCTGGAAGACCAGGCTCCACAAACGGGCTTCAAGACGGCTTTCCAGCTTGGGAAGGTAGAAATACGGCGCCGTGCCGCGTTCCTTCAGGGATGCGTGGTTGTGGAAGACATAGAGGCCGAAATCGAACAGCGAACCCGACAGGGCCTGCCCGTTGATATGGACATGGCGCTCATCGAGGTGCCAGCCCCGCGGCCGGACGATCAACACGGCGGCGGCGTCCTTGACCTGGTAACGCTTGTTGTTCTTCGGGTCAGTGAAATCGATCTGGCGCAGATTGGCATCGCGCAGATTGATCTGGCCCTCAAGCAGGTTGGACCATAGCGGCGAGGTTGCGTCCTCGAAGTCGGCCATGAAGCATTTGGCGCCGGAATTGAGCGCGTTGACCACCATCTTGCGGTCGACCGGACCGGTAATCTCGACCCGGCGGTCCTGCAGGTCGGCGGGAGCCGGACGGACCTTCCACTCACCGGCGCGGATGTCGGCGGTCTCGTGCGGGTACATCAGCAGCGCACCCTGGTCGAGTTCGGCCTGACGCTCCTTGCGGTAGCGCAGCAGGGACTGGCGACGCTTTTCGAAGCGACGGTGCAGACCGGCCAGGAATTCGAGCGCCTCGTGGCTGAGGATATCGCGATAGCCGGGCTCGAGATGGCCCAGGACTTCGACGCCGGATGGGGCAATGAGAGACATGTAAGGCTCCTGTAAATGGAGACAAAACCGGGGTGCGTCCGGTGGACAGCACCCCGGCAAAGGAACGTGAGAATGGGGTGTTATTCAGCCGCGAACTGAGCGGATTCCGTCGACTCGCCCATTGCGGTCGTAGAGGACGTGCCGCCGGAGATCGCCAGCGAGACCTTGTCGAAATAGCCGGTGCCGACTTCGCGCTGGTGACGGGTGGCGGTGTAGCCATCGGTCTCGGACGCGAACTCCGCCTGTTGCAACTCGGAATAGGCTCCCATGCCACGCGCCTTGTAGCCACGGGCCAGCTCGAACATGGAGTGGTTCAGACTGTGGAAGCCAGCCAGGGTCACGAACTGGAACTTGTAGCCCATCGCACCGAGCTCGCGCTGGTAGGTTTCGATGGTCGCCTTGTCGAGATTGGCTTCCCAGTTGAAGGACGGCGAGCAGTTATAGGCCATCATCTTGCCGGGATATTTCTTTTGGATCGCCTCGGCGAAGCGGCGCGCTTCGTCCAGGTTCGGCTTGGAGGTTTCCCACCACAGGAGGTCGGCGATCTCGGCATAGGCCAGGCCGCGCTTGATGCAGTGGTCAACCCCGACACCGCTCTTCAGGCGGAAGAAGCCCTCCGGGGTGCGACCGGCCTCGAAATCGATGAACTCATGGTCGCGCTCGTCAATGTCCGAATTGATCAGATTGGCGGATTCCGCATCGGTGCGGGCGACGGTGATCGTCGACACACCCATCACGTCAGCCGCCAGACGGGCGGCAGCGAGATTGCGCATGTGACCGCTGGTCGGGATCAGGACCTTGCCGCCCAAGTGACCACACTTCTTCTCGGCCGCAACCTGGTCTTCGAAGTGAACGCCGGCAGCGCCTGCCTCGATAAAGGCCTTCATGATCTCGAAGCAGTTCAGAGTCCCACCGAAGCCGGCCTCGGCGTCGGCAACGATCGGAGCGAACCAGTCACGGCTGGCCTTACCCGTTTCGCTGACTTCGATCTGGTCGGCGCGTTGCAGGGCGCGGTTGATCTTCTTGGCCAGCTCCGGGGCCGAGTTGGCCGGATAGAGTGACTGGTCCGGATACATGGTTCCGGCGGTATTGGCATCGGCCGCAACCTGCCAGCCAGAGAGATAGATGGCTTTCAGACCGGCGCGGACCATCTGCATGGCCTGGTTGCCCGACAGCGCGCCGAGCGCATTGATGTAGGGCTCGGTCTTGAGCAGATCCCACAGCTTTGTCGCACCACGCTCGGCCAGGGTCTGGCTGATCGTGATCGAGCCACGCAGCTTGAGCACATCTTCCGGGGTGTAGGGGCGATTGATACCGTCGAAGCGGTCAGCAGCTGTGTTGGGGACCAGGTCAGCGAAAGTCGTCATGTCATTACTCCGTGCCGGCACTGCCGGTTTGGCTTGAGTTGCGTTGACGCCAAACTGTCAAACGGAACAGAGCGTGTCGATCAGGCTTTTCCTATAAAGAGGTTTGTGTGTATGATAATTACATTGTATGTGTGTCACGTTGTAAATTTTGGCACAGACAATGAGCGACAATCAGGCCTTCGAAAAGATATTTGCCGGTGCCCGACTGCGCCGACTGCGTCGTGAACGCGGACTGACCCAGTCTGAAGCGGCCGAAGCGCTCGGCCTGTCCGCCAGCTACCTCAACCTGCTCGAACGCAACCAGCGGCCGGTCACGGCCCGCGTATTGCTCGCACTCGCCGAAGCCTTTGATGTCGATGTGCGAAGCTTTGCCAATGAAAGCGACCGGCAGCTGATCGCCGACCTCACCGAAGCGGCCGCCGACCCGGTCCTGGCCGGGCTGGAGCTGGACCGGATGGAACTCAATGAACTGGCCGACAGCCAGCCGCGCGCCGCCGAAGCCCTGACCCGCCTGTTCCAGTCCTATCGCGAGATGTCGAACGCAACGGCCGACCTCGCGACCCGGGTCTCAGGCTCTGGCGCGACGACGGGCGGTCCGGGTGCGGTGCTGGAATCGGTGCGCAATGCGATCGACGCCCATCACAACCACTTCCCCGAGCTTGAGGAGGCCGCCGACGCGCTGAGCGAGCGCGCCGGCCTGCGCAGTCGCAACCGGGACCAGGCGCTGGCGGCCTATCTGCAGGAGCAGCACGGCTTCACTGTCCGCGTGCTGGACGAGGATGTGATGGCCGGCGCGCGCCGCCGGCTGGACTTCCACGGGCGGCGCCTGCTCCTGTCCGAGACGCTGGCCCCGGCCTCGCGCGGATTTCACATGGCTGTCGTTCTGGCATCGCTGGAACAGGCCGAACTGCTGGACAGGCTGTGTGACGAGATCGATCTGCCAAGTCCTGAAGGCCGCCGTCTGCTGCGTATCGGCCTCGCCAATTATTTCGCCGGCGCGGTGCAGATGCCTTATGACGCCTTCCTCAAGGCCGCCGAGACCCGCCGCTACGATCTCGACCTGCTTCAGCGCCGCTTCGAGGCCAGCCATGAACAGGTCTGTCACCGGCTGACCACGCTGCAGCGCCCGGGCGCGCGCGGCCTGCCCTTCTTCATGATCCGGGTCGATGCGGCGGGCAATGTCTCCAAACGCTTCGGTGGCGGCATCATGCCCTTCGCCCGCGCCGGCGGCGGCTGTCCGAAATGGAATCTCTATGACGCGCTGCGCCTGCCCGACCGCATCCTCGCCCAGGCCTTCGAACTGCCGGATGGCACCCGCATGCTGTCCCTGGCCCGCGGCCAGTCGACACCCGGCCCGAGCGGCCAGCCGCCTGTCCTGCACGCCATCGCCCTGGGGTGCGACTGGGACAATGCCGGCAAGATTATCCATGCCGACGGCATGGGCGATGTCAGCCCGGCACCGATCGGGCTCGCCTGCCGCCTGTGTGAGCGGGAGGATTGCGCCCAGCGCGCCTTCCCGCCCCTCAACCGCAAGCTGACGATGGACCCGCACCAGCTTCGCGCATCGCCCTATGCGTTCGGGGAGAGCTGAGGAGGAGCGCCACGTGGCGACCGATTAATACCTGCTGCGAGCCCGCCGACACAACTCGACTGAGGGCGCGCCGCGCGAGGCCATCCATAAATCGCTTGCCGAGAGAAAGCCGCATCCGTTTCTTCAGCTCAAGGGACTTGTCCGCGAAGCGCGCCTGCGGCGCCCTTGACCTGAAGAAACGGATGCGGCCCGCGTGCTGACAAGCGATTTATGGATCGAAGAGCGCCGCTGCGCTTCTTTTTACGGGTCGCGTTGACACGTCCTCACTATATTCATTTTGAATATACAGGAGCGTCGCTATGGCATCCACCAGCCTGACACTGGGCCCACATTGGGAAGCCTATATCCGTCAGGAAATCGAAAGCGGCCGCTACGGAACCGTCAGTGAAATCGTGCGCGCTGGCCTTCGCGAGCTGGAAGATCGCGGCAAACGACTGGACGCCCTGCAAAACCATGTCCGCCAAGGCATGAGCGACGCCGAGCGCGCCGATTTCGTCGAGGACTATGATATCGAGGCGATTATCAAGCGGGCGGGTCGGCGCCGACCTCGCGGACATTGCAGACTATACTAAGCGGAGATGGGGCATGGCGCGATGCGCCAGCTATCTTCACAGTCTGGGCGCCCGCTTGCGATGGCTGGCGGAATTTCCCGACGCGGTCCGGCAACGCGACGAGATCGCGGCAGGCTTCCGGTCATTCAAACACAAGGCCCATGTTGTTTTCTACCGAGCGAGGGATGGCGGCGTTGATATCTTCGCTTTTCTGCATGGCTCGATGGACCTAAACGACTTTGCCTGACCCCAAAAAAAGGGGCCCCGCATCGCGGAGCCCCTGGTCCGGGATCAATTGTGTCCGTTTCGCCTATTCGGCGGCGCCAGCGACGGCGTGGACATAAGCCGTCCGCACATCACCGTGACGCATGTCGAGATCCTTGGCGATGTCCTCGTCCTGCTTGGCCAGGGCATCGAGATCCTGGTCGGCATAGTGCAGCACGCCCATGTCGGCATAGGCTTTCTGGATCTTCGGCCCCCAAAGCCCGATATCCTTCACAACCGGCACGATGCGCTGGAACAGGAGGGTGCGGAACAGCTTGTTCATTTCCGAGTTTTCCGCCCACTCGACGCATTCCTCGACCGGCAAGCCCATGACTTCATAGACTTCGCGGGCCTGGAAACGGTCGCGCATGTGGTAGCAGGCCTCGACGAGGAATTCCTCGCGCTCGGCGCGCTCGGCATCGGTCAGATGCGGATAATAGTCACGCAGGGACAGGCGACCGAAGGCAACGTGGCGCGCTTCGTCTTCCATCACATAGGCATTGACCATCTTGGCCAGCGGGTTCTGGGCAAGGTCGCGGATCGTGCCGAAGGCGGCCAGGGCCAGACCTTCGATGACGACCTGCATGGCCAGATAGGTGAAGTCCCAGCGGCTGTCGCGCAGCGCTTGGTCGACCAGTTGGCGAAGCGGTTCGGTCATCGGATAGGCGACACCGAACTTCTTCATCAGGTTCTTGTAGGCCTCGACATGGCGGGCCTCGTCCATGACCTGGGTCGCGGCGTAGAATTTGGCGTCCAGATCCGGCACCGACTCGACGATCTTGGCGGCACAGATCAGGGCGGCCTGCTCACCCTGCATGAATTGCGAGATGTTCCAGGCCTGGGCGTGACGACGGAATTCGATCTTTTCCTTCTTCGTCATCTTCTCCCACATCGGCGAGCCGTGCAGGGCAATCCCCTCGTCGGGAAGCTGCATCGGGTTCTCGGCATCGAGCTCAAGCGACCAGTCGATGCGGTTCACCGCATCCCACTGCATGTCCTTGCCCTTCTGGTACAAGTGCATGAGCGTGGACCGTCCATCGTCATACTCGAAATCGAATGTGGCGTTGAATTGCTCCGGAATCGACCAATGCTTGTCGATATCCGGCATGGGATAGAGATCGCGAAGCGATGCCATGGTGCGTAACCTCCCCAGGTGCGACCAATCATGTGTCCGTGCAGCATTCTTGTTATGCGCTGCGCTTTAGTGAACAACGTTCACAAGCCAAACGTCTGCCATCTTGAGGCGCTTGGCAAGCCCTGATCGCGAAACGACGCAAAAATGACCGGAGCCCGCCAGCACCCCCGACGCCGGTCACAACCCCGCCATTCCCCGGCCCGTTTCCTAGCGGAAATAGCCCAATATCGTTGCCGGCGAGGCATTGGCGATTGAAAGCGCGCGGACGCCAAGCTCCTGCTTGACCTGAAGGGCCTGGAGATTGGCGCTTTCCTTGGCGAGGTCGGCATCAACGAGATTGCCGATCCCCTTTTCCAGCGCATCGGAAAGCTTGCCGACAAAGGCCTTGTGAATGCCGAGCGCCTTTGACCCCGTGCCGAGGCGCGCGAGAGAGGCATTGAGATTGTCGAGCGCCGTTTCGATCGTACCGACCAGCGTCGCGGCATCCCCGGCAGAGGCGAAGGACGCCGTCGCCGACACAACCGCGCCGCCCAGGGACAAGTCCTCGGCACCAATCGTGATGGTCGATGAGCCATTGGCATTGGCGAGACCGGAGATCTGGGATTTCGACCCGTTGATGAGGTTGGTGCCGTTGAACTCAGCGGTTTCGACAATCTTGCCGATCTGGTCGCGTAGCGCCTTGAAGTCCTCGTTCAGGGCATCCCGCGACGCCTGGTCGAGTGAATTGTCGGAGCCGGCCAAAGCCTTTTCCTTCAGCTCCACAAGCAGGTCCGAGATGGCCTCGCCGCCCGCCAGAGCGACATCGACTGTCGAGGCCGAGAGGTCGAGCGATTGCGCCACGGCACTATAGCCGCGGACGTCGGCGCGCATGGACTGGGCGATGGCGAAGACACCGCCATTGTCCTTGGCGGACCCGACCGCCAGTCCGGTATTGATCCGCGCCTGGACCGTTTCCAGGTCACGATTGGTCTTGTTCAGACTTTGAAGTGCCACCATGGCACCTGAATTGGTGTTGATCGTCGCCATTTCTTGGCTCCCCCACGCTTCTGCAGTCCACCACCGGACCGGCGCAGCCAACCTGTTTTCGGTCGATCTCGAATGCCGTTCGGTACAGAGACGCTACCGGGTAATAATAAATTATTCGCTAAATGACGGCCCGAGTTCGCCTGCCTGGCGAGGCCAACCGGCATTCGGCACGCGTTTTCAGACGATTGCCGCCGCGTGTCCGGCCCCCTTCGCGTCGGCCTATCCGCCACCGTGCACCCGACCAGACTCCTCCCCGACAGCACGTCGTCATGTCGCGACCGGTCACTTCCCGCGGATGTAAGTAACTATTCACTTGCGCCGCGCAATCCGATCCGCTAATGGAGATGTAAATAACCATTCACTCACGCCCTGGAGGGGACAAGAAATGACCGGAATGCTGCGCGACGACATTTTTGACGGGTCTGATCCCAATATCGGCGTGACCGCCCGGACCGGCACGACCAAGGCTCGGATCGAGCGCGCGGCGCTGGAGCTGTTTGCCCGCCACGGCGTCGACGGCGTCTCGATCAAGCAGATCGCGGAGGCCTGTACGATTTCAGACGGCGCCATGTACCGCCACTTCAAATCCAAGGACGCCCTCGCCCGACTGATGTTCGAGGCGATTCACAAGAAGCTCCTCGACATGGTCGCCAGCCATCTCAAGCCGGACGCCTCGCTGGAGCAGATCGCCACGGCGCTGGTCACCGCCTATTGCACCCTCGCCGACCAGGACCCGGCGCAATTCACCTACCACCTGACCCACCGCAACGCCTTCATTTCGGCGTCCGGTGATGGTGGTGCCGATCCCTCCGACCTGATGACGGATTGTATCGCCCAGGCCATGCAGCGCGGCGATATCCCGAACGGTGATCCGGAGCTGCGCTCGGCGATGGCGCTGGGCGTGGTGATGCAGGCCGCCGAGTACAGCCTTTACGGCCGTATCGCGTGCCCGCTCTCGGCTCATATCGCAGAGTTCACCCGCGCCATCATGGCCGTGCTGCGCTCCTAGACGCACCGACAAAGCCTCTCAACCGACAAGGAAGACCGCCATGCGCTCCTTTATCTTCAATATCGCTTATTGGTCCCTGTCCGGCATCTACGCCGTGATCTGCGCGATCCTCGCCCTGGTCCCCGGCCGCACCGTGCTGATGCATGGCCTGCGCTCCTATGCACGGCTTACCGTCCATCTGATGCGCTGGATCTGCGGCATCAAGGTCGAGGTCCGCGGCACGCCGCCGAAGAACCAGCCGGTGGTGATCGGCGCCAAGCACCAGTCCTGGGGCGATGGCATCGTGATGATGGCCAAGTGCGGCGACGTCAATTTCGTGTGCGGCGACCACATGCTGAAATTCCCGCTGATTGGCTGGGTTCTGAAACGCTGTGGCGCGATTGTCCTGTCCAACCAGGGCGGCAGCGAGGCCCGCGACAGCCTGATGGCCGGCATTGTGCGCTCGCAGGGCGAAGGACGCCCGCGTCCGGTGCTGATTTATCCGGAAGGCCATCTCACCGCGGTCGGCACCGGCATGCGCTATCGCTCCGGCGTCTGGCACATGGCCCGCGCGCTTGATCGGCCGATCGTCCCGGTGGCGACCAATCTGGGTCATTTCTGGCCGCAACAGACTTGGCACAAATTCGCTGGCACGGCCGTGATCGAATTCCTTGACCCGATCGCGCCCGGCGAGGACCGCGACGCAGCCCTGAGCGAGCTTGAGGCCCGTGTCGAAACCCGCTCGCGGGAGTTGGAAGCGGAGTTTGCGCCGGTCGCCAAACCGTCGCACGGTCCGACACGACCAGCGGTCATCTGCGCGTAAGACGCAGACAGGGCCACGATCCGGGGAGGATCCGATGCGTTCATTTACCTTCAACCTGGTGTTCTGGCCGGTTCTCGCGCTCTTCGCCGTACTCGCCTGGCTGGTCGCCCTTGCCGGCTGGCAAGGCGGCGTCCGCACCGTCATGCGGACAGCCTGCAGGACCATTCGCGGCCTGATGCATCACGTGCTCGGCGCCCCGGTCGAGGTCCGCGGGACAATCCCGACCGGCCTGCCGGTGATCATTGCGGCAAAACACCAATCCTGGGCCGACGGCTTTTTGATGATGGCGATCCTCGGCGATACCAATTTCGTGATCGGCAACGAGATCCAGAGCTTCCCGCTGGTTGGACGCATTGTCGCTGCCTCCGGTGCCACCATGGTCAACTCGCCCGGCCTCAGCGGGGCCCAGGGCGCGCTTCAGGACGCCATTGAGCGCGCCGCCGACGATCCGCGGCCACTCCTCATCTACCCGGAAGGCCGCCTGCCCCCGGTCGGCGAGAGCTATCGCTACCGCAAGGGCGTCCACCTCATGTACGAGACCCTCGGCCGGACCGTGATCCCGGTCGCCACCAATACCGGCCTGCGTTGGCCGCAGAACCAGTGGCGGAAATTCCCCGGCCCGGCCGTAGTCGAATTCCTCGACCCGATCCCGCCCGGCCTGCCGCGCGATGATTTCCTGCCGCGCCTGAAAATCACCATTGAAACCCGGACCCGCGCCCTCGAGGCCGAGGGCCAAGCCGCCACGGAGACCGTGTCATGAGTGCCAAGATTGCTGCCCAGCTGATCACCCAGCGCCGCTTCCTGCCGCTTCTGCTCGCCCAGTCGCTCGGCGCCTTCAATGACAACTTCTTCCGCTATTCCCTGGTCACACTGGTGACCTATGGCGGGCTGACCCTGTTCGATATCGAGCGCGCCATGATGGTGCCGATCGCAGCCTCGCTCTTCACCGTGCCGATCTTCCTGTTCTCGGCGGTCGCCGGACGCATGGCCGACAAGTTCGACCGCACCCGGATCATGCGCTTTGCGAAGTTTGCCGAGATCTGGCTGATGCTGATCGTCGCCCTTGGTTTCTTCCTTGAGGAACCGCTGCTGCTGATGGTCGCGCTCTTCCTGATGGGCGCCCAGTCGGCCTTCTTCACCCCGGCCAAGAACTCCGCCCTGCCGACCCTTCTGGCAGACCATGAACTGGTCCCTGCCAATGCGATGATGTCGGGCCTTTTGAACGTGTCGGTGCTGGTCGGGATCGGACTGGGCACCTGGCTCGTGATGCGCCCCTTCGGCCCCGAACTGGTCGGCCTTGGCCTGGTCGTGATGGCCGTCCTGGGCTGGCTCGCCAGCCGGCAATTGCCCGAGGCCAGGGCGGCCCGCCCGGACATGCCGCTGACGATCAATTTCATCGGCGAGACGTTCCGTGTGCTCGCCTACGCCTTCAGGGCGCCGCAGGTCCTGCGGCCGCTGCTCGGCGCTGCCTGGTTCTGGATGCTGGCGGCCTCCATCATCACGCTGATGCCGGTCTTCACCGCCTCCGTGCTGGGCGCGGACGAGACGGTGGTCCTGCTGTTCAGCGCCCTGTTCACCATCGGCGCCGCGATCGGCGCCCTGCTCTGCGGTGCCCTGTCGGGCAAGGGAGACGCCCTGCCCTTCTCGATCACCGGTGCGATCGGCCTGGTCGTGTTCACGACCGATGTCGCCCTGACCACCTGGTCCAATCCACTGGTGCCGGAGGGCGCGACCCTGATCGCCGCAGACGTCTTCCTGGCCGACAAGGCCAACTGGCGAATCCTGGTGGATCTCGGCCTCGCAGCAGTCTCGGCCGGCCTGTTCGTGGTGCCGCTGCAGGCCATGGCCCAGCGCCGGGCGCCGGCCGAGCTGCGCGGACGCCTGCTGGCCGCCGGCGGGATCATGAATGCGGCAACGGCGACGCTGGGCCAGTTCTCCCTCGCCGGGATCGCCCTGCTGCAGCTGCCGATCCAGATGGCCTTCCTGATGATCGCCTTCGTCTCGGGTCTCGCCGTGCTGTTCATCCTCTGGCGCCTCAATCTGCGGCGCGGCGCAAAGGGCTAAGCCATCGGGCCTGAGCCCTGATTGCATCGGCCAGCCGGGAAAGCGTCGCCCGGCTGGCCCAAACGATAGCCAAAGGCCGCGGTCCGCGCTAAAGGGCCGCTTCATGACAATGATTACGACGACTGAGGCCCTCGAAGCGGCCTGCGACGCCCTCCTGCAGCATCCCTATGTCGCGGTAGATACCGAGTTCATGCGGGAGACGGTCTACTGGCCGCAGCTCTGTCTGATCCAGGCCGCAGCCGGAGACACCGAGGTCATCATCGACCCGCTCGCCGAAGGCCTCGACATGGAGCCGTTCTGGGAGCTGATGGCGGACGAGCGGATCATCAAGGTCTTCCACGCGGCGCGCCAGGACCTGGAAATCTTCTTCCACAAGGGTGGCGACAGCCTGATCCCGCATCCGATGTTCGACAGCCAGGTCGCGGCCATGGCGCTCGGTCTGGGCGATTCCATCGCCTATGACGCCCTCGTGCGCACCTTGCTCAACCGCCCGATCGACAAGGGCCCGCGCTTCACCGACTGGTCGCGCCGTCCGCTCTCCGACGCGCAGACCAAATACGCCATCGCCGACGTCACCCATCTCCGGGACCTCTATCCGATCATGGTCGAGCGCCTCGAAAAGAAGGGCCGCACCGAATGGCTGGCCGAGGAGATGAAGACGCTCACCAGTCCGTCGACCTACCAGCTCGACCCGGAAGAAAGCTGGCGCCGCCTGAAGCTGCGCAAGACCACGCCGAAATGGGTCGCCGCCCTGCGGGCTGCTGCGTCCTGGCGCGAGACCGAGGCCCAGACGCGCGACATGCCGCGGCAGCGGGTGATGAAGGACGACGCGCTCTACGAGATCGCGGGCGTCGCCCCGACCACGCCGGAACAGCTGACCGGGCTGCGCGCCGTGCCCAAGGGCTTCGAACGCTCCAGCGCCGCACGTCGCCTGTTCGACAAGATGGGCGAGGCCATGGCCGATCCGGAGGCTTACGCCCCGAAGGTCGAGAAGCCGGCCCCGCCGCCCCAGGGCCTCGGCCCGACGGTCGAGTTGCTCAAGGTCTTCCTGAAGCTGGTCGCCGACGAAAAGGGCGTGGCACCGCGCCTGATCGCCAACGCCGCCGACCTGGAAAAGATCGCTGCCGACGACAAGGCCGATGTCGAAGCGATGTCAGGCTGGCGCCGGGAGGTCTTTGGCGAGCCCGCGCTCAAGCTCAAGCGCGGCGACGTGGCGCTGGCCCTGAAGGACGGCAAGGTCGTAGTGGTCGAGACCAAGGGCTGAGGCCGAGGCCCGTCGGATCGGTCAAGCAATCCGTCCGGAAAGAGCCGCTCCGCGCGCGAAGTGGCCCCGGCATCGTTGGTCAGCCAGCGGTTAAGGTGGGGCTTGCGCGGTGTGCTTGTGCCGCGACAGGTGAATTATGCCTGTCCCGCCGTTTCCGCGCAATCGTCTTACCGGGATCGTCCAGTCCGGTCAGACCATCAGCTATGGCTATGACGTCATCGGTCGGCGCCTGTCGCGAACGCTCAACAATGGCACGGCCTGGACCGGCTTCGTGCATGCGGGCGGGATGGAAATCGGCGAGATCAACAGCGCTGGGCAATACCTGGTGCGCTATGTGCCCGGCCCCTCCTTTTTGTGATCCGGTGTCGATCGGCGCGAGGCGATGATCGTCACCAATCCGTCCACCGGCGCGGCCACGGCCCGCTTCTACTACCACGCCAACCGGCTGGGCTCGGTGATCGCTCTGGCCAACCAGGCGGGCGCCCTGACCGACCGCTATGTCTACACGCCCTATGGCGTCGAAGCGCCGCTCAACACCTCCGGCAACCCCTTCCGCTATACCGGCCGCCGCTACGACCCGGAGAGCGAGCTCTACTACTATCGGGCCCGTTATTACTGGCCGAAAAATCGGGGACACGTACCGTTTTTCACGAGTGCCCCTTAACTCGTGCGCCTCAGGCGCTCACCTATCCAAAAACCGCTTGCCGAGAGGTCGCCGTATCCGGGTCACATCCCTGCTCCGGTCGGCGTCGACCGGCCCGGCAACCATTAATCCGGTCCCGACCCTTGTCTCGCCCGCCTGCCAGCGCGCCCACGGCTTTTGCTCTCCGCACGCTGTTGCGCCGAAGGGGTGGGAGGGAGCGGGATGCCGGTGAACACCGGGGGTGTCCGGTTGGTGGGTCTGCGGTGTGTGTGGTGTCCGCGGCATCCCGCTCGCGAAGTTTTCCCGGACTATCTCCAGCCCGTTTCCAATGCGCCAGGTAGATGGGGTCGGTCGTTTAGTGCCTCCCGTCCCGAAGACCGCAGGCATTATCGCGTGGGGTGGAGGGGATGCGGACAAGGTTTGTGGAGCGGGGGATAAAGCGGAAAAAAGAGCGGAAACGACACAATCAACAGGCGTGCCCGCTCCTGTGAGGCGCGGCGAACCGATCGTGCCGGAAACGGTGCCTGTCCCGGGTATTTCGGGGTATTTTGTCCCGGGTATTTCGGTTATTACTCTGCCCCGGCTATTTCTGCCCCGTCACATAGACTACCTCACCCGTCCGCCCGACGGCGGCGGCGAGCTGGTCGAGCAGCGAAACCGAGCGCTCGACATAGAGGTCGCGCACACTTTCATCGACTTCCAGCCGGATGACATCGGCCTCGACGCTCAGCGTGTAGCGGTCCAGCAGGGCCGGTGAGCGTCCCGAGAGCTTGGCGCCGAGGCGCAGTGACAGGCCCAGCATCTGGGCGAGGTTGTGCTGATCCTCGCTGATCAGATGAAAGATGGGATCGTCTTCCAGGCGCGCGCGGCGACCGCCATAGCGGTAATGAATGGCCGCAGCGAGGAAGACCCGTTCGGCATGGGCGATGCCGGCAAAGGGGGCGTAGAGCACGACATCGCGGGCCAGGTCGGCACGATGATCGGGATGATGACGCGCTCCCAGATCGGTCAGACGCGTCGCCGCTTCATGCAGGGCACTGTCACGCGCCTCGCCGAAGGCTGTCTCGAGCGCGCCGAAGGCCGGCACCAGCCAGCGCGCAAGCGCGCGGCCGAAATCGGGCGTCGGGGCATTGGGCCGGGCCATCGCCTCGGCCCCGGCAATCAACGGATCCAGCGCCAGCAGCGCCGGCGGCAGACCGGCGGCCAGTACCCCCTCACGCACCCCATAGGCCGAGAAGACCAGCTTGTCGAAGCGGCCATGATGCATGATCCGGCGGAGCAGGAGTGCGGCATAGGGCAAGGTCGCGACCCGGCGCGAGGAGACACCCGCCGTTCCGCGCAGCGAGGCCGGGCTGAGCCTTTGGGCAAGCCGGGCCAACTCATCGGCGCGGGCTGCAGTCAGGGCAAATTCGTGCACCACATTCAAGGGATAGCCAAAGCGCGCGAAGGCGAGCTGGCCGAGTGCCCGCCAGGCGCCGCCGACGGCGTAGAAGCGGCCGCCCTGCCCGGTCAGCTGGCCGGTCGCGAGGAGCTGGGCGTCGATCGATGCGACCAGGCTGGCCTCATCCATCGGACCATCGCCCAGCATTTCCTGCGGGCCGAGGGAGGTCGAGACGCCGCGCGCCGGCAAGCCGCCATCCAGCCCGGTCAGCTCGAGGCTGGAGCCACCGAGATCCCCCATCAGCCCGTCCGCGTCGGGGATGCCGGCGCCGACACCCATCGCCGACAGGCGCGCTTCGTCCGCCCCCGACAGCACACGGACCACGAGACCGGTTCGCTCGGCGACAGCCTCGATGAAGTCCGGCCCGTCACTGGCATTGCGGACCGCAGCGGTGGCCACGACATGGCGGTCGCTCACCCCCTTGGCGTCGAGCAGTCGCTGGAAACGCTTGAGCGCGCGCAAGGCGATCTCGCGGCCCTCGGGGTGCAGCTTGCCGGTGTCATGCACGCCGCGCCCCAGACCGGCCATCACCTTCTCGTTGAAGATCGGCCAGAGCGAGCGACCCTCGACCCGGAAATGCACCAGACGGACCGAGTTCGAGCCGACATCAATGACCGCGATATCGCGGTGGATGGCCTGTTCGGCCAGGAAGTCGGAGGATGTCAGCGGATGGGTCAATCCAGATCAGCCTGTACTGTCGGTGAGGACGGGCGGCTGGTCGTTCTTCAACGCATGACCGCGCCCTGACAATGAGGGATTGGTCATGAAATAGGCATGCGCGCTGAACGGCTTGTCGACATTGGCCGTGTCCACGCGGCGATAATCGCCCTCGCCGTCCATGTACCAGGACTGGTCGGTATCATTGAGGTTGGCGACCATGATCTGGTCGAGCACCTGACGGTGCACGGTCGGATTCTGGATCGGGCAGAGATGCTCGACCCGGCGGTCGAGATTGCGCGGCATCCAGTCGGCCGACGAGATATAGACCTTGGCTGCAGGCGACGGCATCGCCTTGCCATTGGCAAAACAGACAATGCGCGAATGCTCGAGGAAGCGCCCGACGATCGATTTCACCCGGATATTGTCCGACAGGCCGGGAATGCCCGGACGCAGGCAGCAGATGCCGCGCACGACGAGTTCGACCCGAACGCCAGCCTGGCTGGCGCGATAGAGCGCGTCGATGATCTCGGGATGGACCAGGGAATTGAGCTTGGCCCAGACCGCTGCCGGCAAGCCCTCGCGGGCATTGGAGATCTCCTGCTCGATATGGGCGAGGATGGCTTCCTTCATGCCGATCGGCGAGACCGCCAGACGTTCCAGATTGTCCGGCCGGGCGTAGCCGGTGACGTAGTTGAACACGCGTCCGGCGTCGCGTCCGAAAGCCGGGTCCGCAGTGAAGAGCGAGAGGTCGGTATAAATCCGTGCCGTGATCGGATGGTAATTGCCGGTCCCGAAATGCGCATAGGTCCGCAGTTCGGCGCCTTCGCGACGGACGATCAAAGAGATCTTCGCGTGGGTCTTGTATTCAATGAAGCCATAAACGACCTGGACGCCGGCGCGCTCGAGGTCGCGGGCCCATTTCAGGTTGGCCTCCTCGTCAAAGCGCGCTTTCAGCTCGACCAGCGCGGTCACGTTCTTGCCGCTCTCGGCGGCCTCGATCAGCGCCGCGACAATCGGGCTGTCCTTGGAGGTCCGGTAAAGCGTCTGCTTGATCGCGACGACGTCCGGATCGGCAGCGGCCTGGCGCAGGAACTCGACCACCACATCAAAACTCTCATAGGGGTGGTGGACGATGATGTCCTTCTCGCGGATCGCCGCGAAACAATCACCCCGGTGCTCGCGAATACGCTCGGGATAGCGCGGCTCATAAGGCGTGAACTTGTGCTCTGCGCGGTCGTCCGGGATCAGCTGGCTGACCTGCGCCAGGCCGAGAATCCCATTGACCGGTACCGTGTCCTCCGGCCCCGCATGCAGGTGCTGGACGATCAGGTCGCGCAAGGCCGGCGACATGCCGTCATCCATCGTCAGGCGCACCACGACACCGCGACGGCGCTGCTTGAGCAGGTTCTCGAACTCCAGCATCAGGTCTTCGGATTCTTCCTCGACCTCGATATCGCTGTCGCGGATGACCCGGAAACTGCCCTTGCCGACCACTTCGTGCCCGGGAAAGAGCGTATCGACGAACATGGTCAGGACACTCTCCAGCGTCATGAAACGTCGGTCCGGGCGGCCGCCGCCGCGCGCCGGTCGCGCCGGCAATTCGACGAAGCGTTTCACGCCGCTGGGCAGCGGTATGAGTGCATTCATCAGCTTGCCTGTCCCCTTCCGGCGCAGCTGCAGGGCGAGCGCAAAGCCGAGATTGGGGATGAAGGGAAAGGGGTGAGCCGGGTCAATCGCCAGCGGCGTGATCACCGGGAGTGTGTGCTTGAGGAAGTCACCGCGCAACCAGGCCTCGTCGGTCTGGGAGACCTGCTTGGGTTCAAGAACCTTGACCCCCGCCTTGCCGATCTCGGTGCGCAGGGCGCGCCACAGCGTCTGCTGCCTGAGCATCAATTCGCCAGCGAGCGCATGGATCTGCTCGAGCTGCTCGGCCGGGGTCAGCCCGTCAATGCTGGTCGCGGTCACGCCATTGTGCATCTGGGCCCGCAGGCCGGCGACGCGGACCATGTAGAACTCGTCGAGATTGCTGGCCGAGATTGACAGGAAACGCAGGCGCTCGAACACCGGATGGTTCGGGTTCGCGGCTTCCGCCAGCACACGCAGGTTGAAGCGCACCCAGGACAGCTCACGATTGAGGAAGCGCTTGGGCGAGTCCATCAGCGTCTCGGTTTCGGCAAATTCGCCGACGGGGGCATTCATGCGGCGTCTCCGGTTTCAGTCCAGCTGTCCAGCACCTCGCGCGCGACCGCGCGGGTGATCGGGGTCTTTTTCACAAGCGCCAGCTTGTCCATGCGTTCGGCGAGCAGGCGCACCGCGGCGACGGATCGCTCCATGCGCGGCAGAAGATAGTCTATCACGCCCGGACGGACCGGTGCGCCCCGGTCTGCCAATTGTTTTTCCATGATCCGGGTCAGCAGCCCGTCATCGGCTTCGTGCAGGTCCACATGCTCGAGCGCGCGCAATCGGGACACCAGATCCGGCAGGCTGACCGACCATTGCGCCGGCAAGGTCCGGGCGGTCAGGAGCAGGGCCGAAATATCGCCCTCGGCGGCCCGGTTGAAGACATGAAACAGGGCGTCTTCATCGACACCCTGATCGACATCCTCGATGACCAGCGCCTGGTTCGGACCGAGCGCCGCGAGGTGGCTGGCCAGCACCAGCGCGGGAATGGTGACGGCGTGGCTCCGCTCGGCCCAGATCGCGGCGAGATGCGACTTGCCGACGCCTTCCGGTCCGATCAGCGCCATGACATTGCGCGGCCATTCAGAGGGCCGGGCCAACAGCTCACGCGCCGCCGCATTCGACGCGCCGGCAATAAAGGCGGCCTCGCTGAAATCCCGACGCGCCGGCAGGTCCAGCGCCATTTGCGGTGTCATTGCCATCATGTTTGCTGTCGCGCGTCTCAGCGGGCGGACAGGACCACCCACCCCAGTCGCGGGTGTTCTTCCAGCGTCGCTCCCCGTTCGGCAAGCTCGGAGACCAGCTGTTCGAACGCACCGCGATAATCCACGGTCATGCGGGCCCCGTCGCGAGACAGCGCATCGAGCTGGGCGCTCTCGACCAGCGAGGCCCGGCTGAGGGCTTCCTGCAGACTGTGCCATTCCGCCAGACCGCCATACAGCACGGTTACGCGCAGCGAGCGGGTTTCCAGATCGCGCACAACCGAGCGCCGCTTCCAGTCGTCCTCGCGATCGGTGACAAACATCTGCGCGGCATCGCTCCAGCCGCCATAAACGACCTCGGGGCCCCAGGTATCGGTCAGGATTTCACCGGACGGATCGATTTCCACCAGATAGCCACCAAGCCGGCGGACACCATCGCGCTCGCCAGCCCGCAACACCACGATCCGGTTGATGCCATACATCAGCGCCGTATTGGTGAGGGCTTCCGGGTCGAGTTGCAGGGCCTGACGCGCGGTAATCGGTACCGGTGCGCTATTGCCGCGTCGGCTCGGCACGATGACCGGCGTCAGAGAATGACCAAACTCCTGTCCGGACCACGCGGCACGCCAGGGATTGTTCTCCCACAGGCTGAAACCGGTCTCGCCCTCGAACACGGGAAGCACCAGGAGCGGGCGCGACTGCGATTCGACATAAGGCACGCCATAGGCCGCCATCACGCGACGGACGGCACGGGGATCGAAGGTCACCTCCAGCTGGGCGAGGTAACGGGTCGCGCTGCGCTGCTCGTCGGAAATTTCGAGGCCGGCGATCATCTCGGCGATAATCGCCGGATCGAGGCCCAGACCGGACACCATTTCGCCGGTCTCCGACATGTGGGCTTCCAGCTCGAGTGCTGTGCCGGCACGGTCCTCGGCTAGGGTCAGGCGTTCGATCAGGCGCCGGACCGCGGCGGCCTGGCCGCGCCGCATGGCCGCCGTCTGGGCTTGCAGCGCATTGTCCGCCGTGGCGTCGATGGCGACACCGGTGATCGTATAGGGATCGTCGGCCCGGGCTGCGGGCAGGCAGGCGAGGCTCAGGCAGAGCGCGGCGAGAATGAAACGCACGGGGACGACTCCTGTAACTTTGTCTTGGCCCGCACTATAACCACACGCTGCCGGGCGTGAAGCCCGCGGCTTGCGTCCGGGGCGTGTTTCGACATACACCGCGCCTGTTTTTACAGACCTGTTTTGACAGAGGTAAGGAAACGGCATGTCCGGAACCGGAAACCAAGATCGCCCGAACGGGCTGACCTATGCCGAGAGCGGCGTCTCCATCGACGCCGGCGACGCCCTGGTCGATCGCATCAAGCCACTGGCCGCGATGACGCGCCGGGCCGGTGCGGCAGCCGATCTGGGCGGGTTTGGCGGCGCCTTTGACCTCAAGGCCGCCGGATACACGGATCCGATCCTGATCTCGGGGACCGATGGTGTCGGTACCAAGCTCAAGCTGGCGATTGCGACCGGCAAGGTCGACACGGTCGGCATCGACCTGGTCGCCATGTGCGTCAATGACGTCCTCGCCCAGGGCGCCGAGCCGCTCTTTTTCCTCGATTATCTGGCCTGCTCCAAACTCGACCCGGCGCGCGGCGAAGCCATCGTTTCGGGCATTGCCGCCGGCTGCAAGGACAGCGGCTGTGCCCTGATCGGCGGCGAAACGGCGGAAATGCCGGGCATGTATGAGGGCGATGACTTCGACCTGGCCGGCTTCGTCGTTGGTGCCGCCGAGCGCGGACGCCTCCTGCCGGACCACGACAAGATGGCCGCCGGCGATGTCCTGATCGGCCTCGCCTCCTCCGGTGTCCACTCGAACGGGTTTTCGCTGGTCCGCAAAGTTGTCGAGCTGGCCGGTCTGGACTGGTCGGATGAAGCCCCCTTCGCCCCGGGCCTGACGCTCGGCGAGGCCTTCCTCGCGCCGACGCGCCTCTACGTCCGGGCCTGCCTGCCGCTCATCAAGTCCAACTTGCTCACCGGCCTCGCTCACATCACGGGCGGCGGACTGGTTGAAAACCCGCCGCGCATGACCCCGGACCATCTGGTCCCGCATATCGACTACAGCGCCTGGACGCTGCCACCGGTCTTCCAGTGGCTCGCCGAAACCGGCGGGATCGAGGCGCACGAGATGCACCGTACCTTCAATTGCGGCATCGGCATGCTGCTCGCCGTGGCGCCGGCCAATGTCGATGCGGCGATGGAAGCGCTTGCGCTGACCGGTGAGACCGCCATGATCATCGGCGAACTCAAACCGGCCTGACGCGAGGGGCACACAGATGGCGAAGACCAAGATCGCCGTGCTCATCTCCGGGCGCGGCTCCAACATGCAGGCCCTGATCGAGGCGGCGAAGGACGAGGACTTCCCGGCCGAGATCGTGCTGGTGGCGTCCAATAACCCCGATGCAGCCGGCCTCGACATCGCCCGTGCGGCCGGGATCGAGACCGAGGTCGTCAATCATCGTGATTTCGACGATCGCGAGGCCTTCGAGGAAGCCCTCGATTCCACGATCAAGCTGTATGGCGCCCGAATCGTCTGCCTCGCCGGCTTCATGCGCATTCTGACGCCCTGGTTTACCGAACGCTGGCGCGACCTGCTGATCAATATCCACCCGTCCCTGCTGCCGGCCTTCAAGGGGCTGCACACGCATGAGCGGGCCCTTGAAGCCGGTGTGCGCATCCACGGCTGCACGGTGCACTATGTCCGTCCGGAGATGGATGACGGGCCCATCATCGGCCAGGCCGCGGTCCCGGTGCTGCCGGGCGACACGGCGGAGACGCTGTCGAACCGGGTCCTGCAGGCCGAACACGCCCTCTACGCCCAATGCGTCGCCCTCGCCTGCTCCGGCAAGGCTCGCGTCGCCGGAGAACGGGTCCGCCTGCAAGTGCGCGAATTCGGCGCCGAACTCCTGATGAACCCGCACGACTGACGGGATGGGGCGGGGTCATGCGCATTTCCGACGACCTCGATATTGACGAGTCCGAAATCGAGGAGCGTTTTATCCGCGCTTCCGGTCCCGGCGGCCAGCATGTCAACAAGACCGAGAGCGCCGTCCAGTTGCGGTTTGACCTTGCCGGCAACACAAGCCTGCCCGAAGCCGCCAAACGACGCCTGGTGCGCCTCGCCGGATCGCGCATGACCAAGGAGGGCGGCCTGGTCATCCGCGCCGACACCCATCGCGAGCGCGAACGCAACCGCGCCGCCGCGCGCGATCGGCTGCGCCGGCTGATCGAGCAGGCGCTGATCGCCCCGAAACCGCGCAAGAAAGCGCGTCCGTCGCTGGCCTCGATAAAACGGGTGAAGGCGGCCAAGGGGCAAAAATCGCAGACCAAATCCCTGCGCCGCAAGCCGGGCGCCGAGGATTAGACTGCCAGCGCTTCCACGACCGCATCAATTTCGGCGAGATGCCGCTCGATCTCCGCCTGAGGCAGGAAACTCCCGAGGAAGGAGTTCCTGGCCAGTTCGATGATCTCATCAGCCGTCAGGCCGATCGCCGCGGCCGTGCGGAGATAATTGTCATTCACATAACCGCCGAAATAGGCCGGATCGTCGGAATTGACGGTGGCGCGCAGCCCCAATGACAACATCCGCTTCAAGGGATGGTCCTCGAGCCGGGCAATGCCGCACAGACGCAGGTTGGACAGCGGGCAAACGGTCAGCGTCATCTGTTCGCGGCCCAGCCGAGCGACCAGCGTGCCGTCCTCGAGGGCGCGATTGCCATGATCGAGCCGGTCGACCTTGAGGAGGTCGAGCGCCTCGTGGATGTAGTCCGGCGGCCCCTCCTCACCGGCATGCGCCACGCGCTTGAGGCCCAGGTCACCGGCAGCGTCGAAGACGCGCTGGAATTTGGACGGCGGGTGACCCAGCTCGGAACTGTCCAGCCCGACGCCGTCAATCCGGTCGAGATGCGGTTTGGCCATTTCCAGTGTCTCGAAAGCCGCCTCCTCGGAGAGGTGACGCAGGAAACACAGGATCAGCTTTGAGGTGATGCCCAGCTCGGCCTTCGCCTGATCGAGGGCGCGGGTGATACCGTCGACCACCGTGGCAAAGGCGATGCCGCGATCAGTATGGCCCTGCGGATCGAAGAATATCTCGACATGGCGGACATTCTCGGCGTGGACGCGCTTTAGATAGGCCCAGGTCAGATCAAAGAAGTCAGCCTCGGTAATCAGCACATTCATGCCGACATAATAGACGTCGAGAAAATCCTGGAGATTGGAGAAATCATAGGCCGCGCGGATGTCCTCGACCGACGCGTAGGGAATTTCGATCCCGTTGCGCTGCGCCAACTCGAACATGAGTTCGGGCTCGAGCGAGCCTTCCAGATGCAGGTGCAGCTCGGCCTTGGGCAGGGCTTGAACAAGGCGGGCGAGATCAGTCATGGCGGGCTCCTGCGTCTGGGGATGCACCATGGTCCTCGTGCCCGCGCCGTGGCGCAAGCGCTGGTTCAGCAGCACTGCGGCTGGACGGTGCCGGGCCGACAGCCGGGGCGGAGAAATACCCGCCCCGGCCTCGCTCAGACTAGGTCACCGACTCATAAAATCGAAGCCAGATTTGGATGGCGGCGAGTTTGACGGCGGCGAGATAGTTCTCGGCGTGTTTTTCGAAGCGCGTGGCGATGGCCCGGAAGTGTTTGATCTTGCTGAAGAAGCGCTCGACGAGATTGCGCTGCCGGTAAAGGAAGGCGCTGAAGCTGGGGATGTTCTTGCGGTTCGGCATCGGCTTGATGCATCCCCATGCGCCACGGGCCTTGAGCGAGACGCGCAACGCGTCGGAATCATAGGCCCGATCGGCCAGCAGGATCTGGCCTTCGCCGATGCCGTCGAGCATGTCGGTGGCGCTGCGTCCGTCATGAGCCTGGCCGGGGGTGAGCTTGAGGGCGACGGGTAGGCCGTTGGCATCCACAAGCGCATGGATTTTCGTGGTCAGCCCGCCTCGCGAGCGCCCCATGCATCGGGTGTCAGGGGTGTCTCTCGCGGCGGCGTGCGGACCCCTTTTTGCGTTCGCCCCATGCTGGTGAACGCGGATCGAAGAGCTGTCGATCATCTGGATGTCGCCGTCGTAAGCGGCTGTAACCGCGTCGAATATCCGATCCCAGACACCCAGCTTGCGCCATCGGACGAACCGGTTGTAGCAGGTCGTCGCCGGACCGTAGCGCTCGGGGATCTCCGCCCAGGGCGAGCCGGTGCGCAGGCGCCAGTAAATCCCGTTGATCACCTTGCGGTCGTCCACGCGCGGCACCCCGCGTGGCTTGTTCGGCAGCAAGGGTTCGATGATCGACCACTCGAAATCGGTCAGTTCGTAACGACGACGGCCCATGATCCAAATCCTCCTCAAGGAGGTTGAATCAGGCTTCGGCAAAAAACGGAATCCCGTTTATGAGTTTATGACCTAAAGCAGGCCGAGAAGTTTTTCGGCGGCCGCTTCGGATGATGCCGGGTTCTGGCCGGTCACCAGCTTGCCGTCGACAAGCACGAAGCTGGCCCAGTCATCGCCCTTTTCGTAATGGCCGCCATTCTCGGTGAGCATGTCCTCGACCAGGAAGGGGACAACATCGGTCAGTCCGACCGCGGCTTCCTCGCTATTGGTGAAGCCGGTGACCCGCTTGCCGCTGACCAGCGGCTTGCCGTCGCTGCCCTTGGTGTGCCGGAAGACGGCGGGGGCATGACAGACCGCGCCGACCGGACGGTCGGCAGCGGCAAAGGCCTCGATCAGGCGCTTGCTGTCCGCGTTCTCGGCGAGGTCCCAGAGCGGCCCATGGCCACCGGGGTAGAAAATGGCGTCAATCCCGTCCGTGGTGATATCGGCCAGCTTGTGGGTCGTGGCGAGGGCCTTGTTGGACGCCTCATCGGCCTTGAAGCGCTTGGTGGCTTCGGTCTGGGAGTCCTCGGCGTCGCTCTTGGGATCGAGCGGTGGCTGGCCGCCGGCCGGCGAGGCCAGCACGATCTCGGCACCGGCATCCTTGAAGACGTAATAGGGCGCCGCAAACTCTTCCAGCCAGAAGCCGGTTTTCTCGCCCGTGTCACCGAGCTTGTCGTGCGAGGTCAGCACCATCAGGATTTTCATCACATCGTCTCCATTGGGGTTTGGGAATTAGCGTTCGCCCGGCGCGGCGGCGCCGCGATTATCGGGCGCGTCGGCCATGGCTTGCAGGTGCGCCTGACCTCGGTGCAGTTCAAGGGCCCGACCTGAGTCCGATCCACTTGGACAACCGGCAAAGAAAAAGGCCCGACGCAAGCGCCGGGCCTTCCTGTCTTGGTATCGCGCCCGGTTTAGCCGACGATTTCGTCGTCCGAGAAGAAGAAGGGGATTTCTTCGGCAGCGGTTTCCGGCGCGTCGGAACCGTGCACCGAATTGGCTTCGATCGACTCGGCGAATTCCTTGCGGATCGTGCCGGCATCAGCCTGCTCCGGATTGGTCGCACCCATCACCTTGCGGTAGGTGGCGATCGCATCTTCGCCTTCGAGAACCTGGACCACGACCGGGCCGGAAATCATGAAGGTGACGAGGTCGTTGAAGAAGGGACGCTCCTTGTGGACGCCATAGAAACCTTCGGCCTGCTCGCGCGACAGATGGATGCGCTTCTGGGCGATGATGCGCAGACCGGCTTCCTCGATCTTGGCGTTGATGGCGCCGGTGAGGTTACGGGCAGTGGCGTCAGGCTTGATGATGGAGAAGGTGCGTTGGATCGCCATGAGAGAAGTCCTTGAGACTGAAACTGTGATTGTCCGGGCACACACCCGGCCTGTGGATTCGCGCGGCTTATAGCGGCGCTTGCGCGGCACCACAAGCCGCGCTACGCGGCTTCTCCCATGTTGCACATCAATGACCTCACCTATCGCATTGAAGGGCGGATGCTCT
Source organism: Maricaulis maris (assembly GCF_036322705.1). NCBI lineage: Bacteria > Pseudomonadati > Pseudomonadota > Alphaproteobacteria > Maricaulales > Maricaulaceae > Maricaulis > Maricaulis maris. The sequence goes on along the minus strand of NZ_AP027270.1, from coordinate 1,264,912 downwards.
TCGATCAGGCGACCCTCTTCCTGCCGGCCAAGACCAAGATGGGTCTGGTGGGACGGAACGGGACCGGCAAATCGACGCTGTTCCGCCTGATCCGCGGCGAGATCGCTTCGGAAGGCGGTGAGGCGCGCGTGCAAAAAGGCGTTCGTGTCGGATCGGTCGCCCAGGAAGCGCCGGGCGGAGATGACGCGCTGATTGATGTCGTCATGGCTGCCGATCACGAACGCGCCGCCCTGCTGGCGGAAGCGGAGACCGCGACCGAGCCCAACCGCATTGCCGAGATCCAGACCCGGCTCGCCGACATCGACAGCCATACCGCGGAAGCCCGCGCCGGCTCTATCCTGGCCGGGCTGGGCTTTACCGGCGAGGAACAGCGCCGTCCGTGCCGGGAATTCTCCGGCGGCTGGCGCATGCGCGTTGCCCTCGCAGCAACCCTGTTTGCCCGGCCCGACCTGCTGCTGCTCGACGAGCCGACCAATTATCTCGACCTGGAAGGCGTGATGTGGCTGCAGAGCTATCTCAAGACCTTCCCCGGCGCCGTGCTGGTGATCTCCCACGATCGCGACCTGCTGAACGGGGCCATGCAGAAGATTGCCCACCTCAAGAACGGCAAGCTGACCGTCTGGGACGGCGGCTATGATGATTTCGAGAAGGCGCTGGCGGAAAAACAGCGCCTGCAGATGAAGATGGTCGAGAAGCAGGAGGTCGAGCGACGACACCTGCAATCCTTCGTCGACCGCTTCAAGGCCAAGGCCTCCAAGGCCAAACAGGCCCAGTCCCGGGTCAAACGGCTGGAGAAAATGCAGATCGTGGCGACCCAGGTCGAGGACCCGGTGGCGCCCTTCAACTTCCCCAGCCCGCAGCGCCGCATGGCACCGCCCATTGTGCGCATGGTCGACCTGCAGGCCGGCTATGCGCCCGGCAAGCCGGTGCTGCGCGACGTCACTCTCAATATCGATACCGAGGACCGGATCGGCATTCTCGGCCGCAATGGCGCCGGCAAGTCGACCATGGCCAAGCTGCTGTGCGACCGGCTCGATCCACTCGAGGGGCATCTGCGCAAGCACAAGAAGATGCAGATCGCCTATTTCGCGCAGCACCAGATCGACAGCCTGTCGCCGGACATGTCGGCCTACCAGCACATCATCGAGCTGATGCCGGATGCGACCGAGGCCCAGCGCCGGGCCCGGCTGGCCACATTCGGCCTGCCCGGTGACCGCCAGGAGACACCCGCAGACACGCTGTCAGGCGGTGAGAAGGCGCGGCTGCTTTTCAACCTGATCACGTTTGAAGGCCCGCACCTCTTGATCCTCGACGAGCCGACCAACCACCTCGACATGGACAGCCGCGCCGCCCTCATCCAGGCGATCAATGAGTATGAAGGCGCCGTCGTCCTGATCTCGCACGACCGGCATTTGATCGAGAGCTGTGTCGACCGGCTCTGGGTCGTCGCCGACGGCACGGTCAAACCCTATGACGAGGATATCGAGACCTATCGCCAGTCCCTGCTCGGCCGTGCCCCGAAAGACGGGACGAAAAAGAAGACCGCCGCCACCGACGAAAAGACCGCTGCCCGCCGCTCCGCCGCCGATCAGCGCAAGGCCCTCAAACCGCTGCGCGATACGATTGCCCGCTGGGAAAAGGAAGCCGATCGCCTGCGCGGCGTCATCAACGTCATCGACACCGCCCTCGCCGCCCCCGGCCTTTACCAGAAAGACCCCAAGACCGCGACCGACCTCCAGATCAAGCGCGCCAAGGCGGTGGAGTTGCTCGACACGGCCGAGATGAATTGGCTGGAAGCCGAGGAAAAGCTGGAAGCGGCGCAGGCGGGGTAGCGCCAGAAGCGGAGCTAACCGGACAAGGTTTCAATGGCTTGCGGCACAATCGCCTGCCGTTCGTCCCATTAAGAAACCCTTCGCACTTATGGTCATATAATATGAGCATCCTGGAACAAGGTGGATGGATCAATGAGATCCGAAGGCGCGCTGCCGGGCGTCATTCACCACATGGATGCTGGCCCGGTGGCACACAAACTGGCTGACATGGCCCCTGCCGGACCCTTGTGGTCCGGCAATTTCCTTGTTTCGGAAGTCCCGCACAACGGTCCACGATCATGAAGATCGAACCGACATCCGCGCCTCGCACCCCCGCCGTGCGCAAGGCCGGCGCGACGCACGCGCCGCAGCCATCGGCCTCGCGTCATGACAACAGCTTTCACAGCCCGGACAGATTGCGTGTCGACGGGGTCATGCCGGCCGACCCGGACACGCACCAGAGCCCGGACTTCGAGGCTGGCGATCAGGAGGCGATCCTGAGTCCGGAGGCGGCGATCCGCACCGCCCACGCGGTCAGCGACTGGCTCGCCGCGCACTCGCTCTCGCTCACCCGTCATCATGTCGGGCGACTACAGCACCTGTTCGCGGGCTGAGCTCGCCGGCTCAGCCGCAGGCGAGGCTTTCGACGATGTCGCTCTCATTGACCCGGATGGTGAGCCGCTCGGCCCGGTAATCCATTGTCACGGCCGAATTCGGCCCCACGACACGATAGACGTCCGGCATTGCCCCGCGCGGGACGTTGACGCGCGGCTGGCCGACATAGTGCTGCAGGTTCTCCATGCCACACGTGCCGGTGATGGGCGCGCGCACGGCACTGTCCGCGACATCCTCGGCCGCGCCGAGCGGCGGCAGCTCACCAGCGGCCTGTGGTCCGGAGGCCGGGCCACCGCGGCTTGTCAGGGCGCAGCCCGCGACGAGGAGGACGACACTGCCCAGAAGGATCACACGCACATTCATTGACCAGCCTCGCTCAACCGCACCAGGGGCGCAGGATGACACCGGCGTCCGAGAGGTCAAGATTGAGCCGTTCGCGGCGATAGTCGCGGGTCACCGGCGTGTCGGGATAGATCAGGCGGATCTGGCCATGCAGACTGTCCAGATCGACCTCACCGACCCGCTGGCCGACCAGATACCCCATGGCATTGGCCCCGCAGAACGCGTCGGGATCAACCGAGTTGTCCCCGATGCCGTCCTCGGCAAAGTCGGGCGCCGGCATCATCGTGTCGCCGCCATCGATGGGATGCCCGCCATCCATCAGCTGACCGGCGGTCGAACAGGCGGTGACCGAGAGGCCCGCCAGAGCGATCAACAAAAATCGTGTCATGCCTTCTTCTCCCATCGGCCTTCCGGCGACTGGCGCCAGTATGAGACCGTACAGCCCCGCCCCGAGGCTTTCTTCCACAAGGCCCGTGCGTCCTGCACAGCCACCTCGTCCTGCCCGTCAAACATGACGATCATGCGGTCAAAGGATGACGGTTTTTCGGGCTCGGCGCCATCCAGCAGGAAGAGGCATTGCGCGCCGTTCGGATTGGCTTCGTCCTCGGCGATCAGCACCGGCTGACGCTCGGGCGACCCGGCCTCCACCTGGCCATGCGGCAGGAAGCTGTCGTCACGCCAGGTCCACAAAAGCTGGTCGATGGCCTCGCGACGCTTGGCATCGGGCGAGCGAACAAGGGCCCGCCAGCCACGCGCCAGCGTCTTTTCCAGAAGCTCGGGCAGAACCTCGTCCAGCGAGGAGCGCTCGAGATGGTAAAACCAGAGATCGCCGCTCATGCCTGCTCCCCCGCATCGCCAAACCCTATCCCGACATGAAAAGGGCGGCCACTCGGGGCCGCCCTGATCACGCCAAGGGCCTAGCCCTCGTAATTGTCGCGCACGAAGCGGTCGAGGATGCGCACACCCCAGCCCGTGCCCCAGCTCGGCTGGCGCGGATCGTCCTTCATGCTCATGCCGCCCATCGCCGTACCGGCGATGTCGATATGGCACCAGGGCTTGTCATTGACGAAGCATTTGAGGAACTCGGCCGCCGAGATCGAGCCGGCGAGACGACCCTCACCGACATTCTTGATGTCGGCATTCTTGGTCTCGATGTGCTTTTCGTAATCCGGGCCGAGCGGCAGGCGCCAGACCGGCTCGTCGGACGCGTCACCGGCCGAGGACAGCTGGGCCGCGATCTCGTCCGAGTTCGAGAAAATGCCGGCGCGGGTATTGCCGAGACCGATCAGGATGGCGCCGGTGAGGGTCGCCAGGTCGATGATCAGCTTGGGGTCGAACCGGTCCTGCGCGTACCAGAGCACGTCAGCGAGAACGAGACGGCCTTCGGCATCGGTGTTGAGGATTTCGATCGTCGTGCCGGACATCGCCGTAACGATGTCGCCGGGACGCTGGGCATTGCCGTCGGGCATGTTCTCGACCAGGCCGACAATACCGATGGCATTGACATTGGCCTTGCGACCGGCGAGTGCGCGCATCAGGCCGACCACAGCGGCCGAACCACCCATGTCGCCCCGCATTTCGTCCATGCCGGCACCCGGCTTGAGCGAAATGCCACCACTGTCAAAGGTCAGGCCCTTGCCGACGAACAGGAGCGGCTTCTCGCCCGCCTTGCCGCCATTCCATTTCATGATGGCGATCTTGCTCTCGAATTCCGACGCTTGGCCGACACCCAGAAGGGCGCCCATGCCCAACTCGGTCATCTGGACCTCGTCGAGGACTTCGATCTCGAGTCCGAACTCGGCCATGCCCTCGATCTTCTTGGCATAGGTTTCCGGGTTGAGGATGTTCGGCGGCAGGTTGGTCACTTCGCGGGCGAGGTCGACACCGTCAGCCACGGCACCCCAGCCGGCCCAGGCCTTGCGCGCGCCGTCAACATCGGAGACGGCAATAGTGAGCTCGCTCAGGGACGGCTTCTGGTCGTCTTTCAGCTTGGTCCGGAACTGGTCATAACGATAGGCCGCCAGACGCGCGCCAAGACCGGCCCGGGCTGCGCCCTCGGCATCGGTTTCACCGTCAAACTGGATCGACAGGCGTGTCTCGCCGCTGAGCAGAAGCTTGGCAACGACGGCTGCGCCCGCCTTTTCCAGTGTCGAAGCGGTGCGCTTGTCCTTGGCACCCAGACCAAACAGGACAACGCGGCTGGCTTCGCTGCCGGCCGGCGCCATGATTTCCAGGGTCTGGGAGGGTTTTCCGGTAAAGCGCGAGGCCGCAATGGCGCGCTTTACAGCGCCGCCGGATGCCGCGTCGAGCGCGGCGGCAGCCGGCGACAGCGTGGCGTCTTCATAGACCGGTACGGCGATCGCGCCGGCAGCGTTCGGAGCGGCAGCGAATTCGATTTTCATGGTATTCCCTCTCATCCAGTCGCGTGGGTTGGTGGTGCGCGGCGTCACGGGCCTGAAGCCGACGCCGAAAACTTGTGTCGCGGAAGTGGTATCCGATCACGACGTGAGATAGAAGGCTGAACGCGCAGCACAAGCCGGTCCATGATTCTCCTTCAACGGTATTTCTTCAATCAGTTGCTCTGGCCGTTCATCACGGCCATCGCCGCCTTTGCCGGGTTGGCGCTGCTGACGCAGAGCCTGTCGAATGTCGACCTTGTTTCGGGCTATTCGGAGACCGCGCTGACCTTCGTCAAGGTAACGGCGCTGGCCCTGCCCCAACTGACAGCGCTGCTGGTTCCGATCGCGCTCTTTGTCGCCGTCCTGTCCACGCTCAACCGGTTGACCTCGGACAGCGAGCTGGTGATTGCCTCGGCTGCCGGGCTGAGCCGGTTCGGCCTGCTTTCACCGGTTATCCGGCTGGGCATCTATGTGCTGCTGGCCAATCTTGTGGTGAACCTGCTGGCCCAGCCGATCGCCTACCGCGAGATGCGCCGTGAATTGCACACGCTGAGATCCGACGTTGCTGCCAGCCTGGTCACGCCAGGTGCCTTCTCCCAGCTCGGCCAGGGCGTGACTATTTATGCCCGTGATCGCAGCCGTGACGGCCGCATGCAGGACATCCTGATCCACGACAGTCGTGGCGAGGACGGGGCCTCGACCTACTCGGCCCGCGAAGGCGTGGTGGTCCGCTCGGGTGATCGCTCCGCCATGGTCCTTATCGACGGCAATCTCCAGCAGATCGATGCCGCCGGCGAGCTCTACTACGCCAATTTCGATCGCTATGAGTTCGACCTCGGAGAGTTTGTCGGACCGGCCGATGCTATGTTCTTCAAGGAATCAGACCGCTTCCTGCACGAGCTCCTGTGGCCGTCAGCCGCCGAAATCGCCCGCACCGGCGGGCCGGAACGGGCCTGGGCGGAAGCGCATTATCGCCTCTCGGGGCCGCTCTACAATCTTGCCTTTGCGCTGATCGCGGCCGCCTGTTTTCTAGCCGGTGACCATTCCCGCATGGGCTATGGCCGCCGGGTCATGATCGCGGTCGGCGCCGGCCTCACCCTGCGCCTGATCGGCTTCGCGATGCAGTCGGCCAGTGCCGATGATGCCGCGATGAACGTCGCCCAATACCTTATCCCGATTGCCGGCATGATCGGCGCGATCGCTGTCATCTACTGGCCTGCCCGTACGCGACCACGGCAGATCAAGGCGAGCGGGGCGAGCGCATGATCGGCGGCCGTCTCAATCGTTACATGGCAAGCCAGACCGCTGGCGGACTGGCGCTGGCCTTCGCGACCATCGCCACCGTCATCATCCTGGTCGACTTCGTCGAACAGTCGCGGGCGGTCGGGACGCGGGTCGATGTCTCGACCCTTGACCTTCTCGGTCTGACGATGCTGCGCGCACCGTCCCTGCTCGAGAGCACCCTGCCCTTCGTTTTCCTGTTCGGCACGCTGACCTCGCTGTTTCGCCTCAACCGGTCAAGCGAGCTGATCGTGATGCGAGCATCCGGCATGTCGGCCTGGCGCATCCTGACGGCGCCCATGGTGCTGGCGGTCGTGGTTGGCATCATCGGTGCGGCAGGTCTCAACCCGTTGGCCGCCAATATGAATGCCGAATTCGAGGCACGCCGCGACAGCCTGATGAATGTCCGACGCGTCGAGGGCGCAGCCCAGCCGGTCTGGCTGCGCGAGACCAATATCGACGGCTTCACCGTGATTGCGGCGACCCAGCTTGAGGAAGACCGCCAGGTGCTGCAGGACCCGGTCTTCTTCCAGTTCGCCGAGGCTGCTGATGGCACGCCCAGCCTGGAGCGCCGGATTGATGCCGAATCGGCGGAGTTGCGGTCCGGCTTCTGGGAGGTGACCGGCGCCGTCGAACGCACGCCGACCCCCTCACGCCTCGACCTCGGCGATATCACCATGCCGACCTCGATCAATCGGCAGGCCCTGTTCGAACGCGCCCGGTCGGCCGAGGGCGTGGCGTTCTGGGATCTGCCGCGATTGATCAGCTCGGCCCGAGAAGCCGGACTTGCGACCCAGCGTTATGAATTACGCCTGCATGCCCTGCTGGCCCTTCCGCTCACCTTGTTGGCCTCAACCCTGATTGCGGCGGCGGCGACCTTGCGCCTGCACAGGTTGGGCGGCGCCGCCGCCTTTGCGATGGCAGGCGGCATTGCCGGCTTTGTGATGTTCTTCTTTCAGGAAATGCTGAGCTCATTCGGGGTTTCCGGCGCCCTGCCGCCCGCCACCGCGGCCTGGTCGGCACCGGCACTGACCGCCCTGCTCGCCCTGATCTATATTGCCTCGACCGAAGACGGTTGACGACGTGGACGATGCCCCCGGCATCGGCTAGTCATGATCAAGACCCGCCTGCGGGGGCCGGGATACCAGAGGGAGTGACGCGCATGGCGTCGCATGTACGCCGCCTAGCGGCAGTATTGCTGAGCACATCAGCACTCGCCTTCACGGCACCGGTTCTCGCTCAGGGGGCTGAAGTCGACGAGGCGCCGATCTATCTGGAAGCCGACCACGTCGAGGATATCGCCGGAGGGACCGGTTATATCGCCCGCGGCAATGTGCGCGTCCGCCAGGACCCGCGCACCCTGCTTGCCGACGAGATCGAGTACCACCCCGACGAGAATCGCGTTGTCGCCCGCGGCCATGTCATCATTCTGGGTCAGGGCCCGTTTCCGCAATACGCCGACGAGGTTGAACTCGACAGCCAGCTCGCTGCCGGCGTTGCCATCGGCTTTGCCAGCCTCCTGGAAAACAATGGCCAAGTGGCCGCTGCCGCCGCAATCCGCAGCGCAGACGGCTCGCTCCAGCTCAATGACGCCTACTATACCGCCTGCGAACTCTGCGAAGACGGCGCGCATGAGCCGACCTGGCGCCTGCGCGCCCGTGAAATCGTGCAGGATGCCGACGAGCAGATGATCTACTACCGTGATGCACGGCTGGAGATCGGCGGTGTCCCGGTTCTCTACTCACCGGTCTTTGCCCATGCAGACCCGTCATCCGAGCGCCATTCCGGTTTCCTTTTCCCCAAGGTCGGCGCGTCCTCACGCCTCGGCTTTGTCTACCAGCAACCCTATTACTGGTCGATTTCGCCGTCTCAGGACATGGTGATTGCGCCGCGCGTGATGACCAACGTCAACCCGTTGATCTATGGCGAGTATCGCAAGCGTTTCTGGTCCGGCTTCATGGAGCTGGAAGGCAGCTATACCGACGAGTTCGAGATCGACAGCGATGGCGAACGCTATGGCGAGCGGGACGCGCGCTGGCATCTGTTCGGCGGTGGCGAATGGGCGATCAATCCGGATTGGCGTTGGGGCTTCGGCGTTCAGCGCACCTCCGACGACCTGCACCTGCGCCGGTACGACTTCTCGGAGGCGGACAAGGATCGTGGCGCCCCGCTCAATTCGCTGAGCCGCCAGCTGGTCAGCCAGATTTACCTCGACGGGCGGACGCGAAACTCGACGGGATCGATCGTGGCGGCCTCCTACCAGTCGCTGCGCACCAATGCCGATGACGACATCATTCCCGTGCTCGCTCCGGTCCTGAATTATCAACGCGTGTTCAATGCACCCGAGGGCTGGGGCCGGCTCAATGTCGAGGCGAGCGCAGCCGTCCTGCGGCGCGAGGTCGGGACCGACTATGACCGCGTGACGGCCCAACTCGACTGGCGAACACGCTGGGTCACTTCACCGGGGATCGTGGTCGAACCCTTCGCGCTGGCACGCGCCGACAGCTACAGCTTCGATGACCTGCCGGTTGTTGATCCACTGACAGACCCGGTATCAGACAGGCTCTCCCGGACACTCGGCCTCGTCGGCACGGAAATCAGCTGGCCCTTTTATCGCGGTGGAGAGACCACGGACTGGATTGTGGAGCCGGTCATCTCGGTGATCTCGGCCAGCGACAATCGCAATGCCGGTCGCATCGTCAACGAGGACAGCCTCGCCATTGATCTCGACGAGAGCCTGCTGTTCCAACCCGTCCGGGCGCCCGGCTATGACATCTGGGAAGAGGGCGAGCGCATCAGCTACGGCCTGCGAACAACGGCGATGTGGGGCGATGACGGTCGCGCGCGCCTGTTCGTCGGTCAGAGCGAACGCCTTGATGGGGTCGCCGTCTTCAATCCGGCCAGTGGTCTGACCGAAGACAGTTCCGATTACGTTGTGGCCGGTGAGATCGACCTGGCCGGTTTCAGTGCCGAAGTCCAGGCGCGGGTCGATCCGGACAGCCTCGATACCAATCGGCTCGACGTCTCTTTCGGATATGCCGGCGAGCGGTTCAGCGGAACCGTGCGTTATCTCGATATCAGTGATGATGCCGGGACCCGCATCGGGGCACAGCGTGAGCTGCGCGGCGATTTCGAAGTGGGTCTGACCCAGCACTGGAGCGCCATCGGGGAGATAACCCGTGATCTCGACCGCGAGATCACGCGTCGCCAGGAACTGGGTCTTCGCTATGGCGACGACTGTTCGCAATTCGATATCGTCTACCAGCGTGAGGATCTCGGAATATCCGAGCTCGGGCCGTCGGAATCGATCCAGTTCCGCATCACCCTGTTCACGCTCGGAAGTTTCGGACCGGATTGATCCAACCCCGCGCGCAACAGTGTCCGGCGATTGCGCCGGGACCGAGTTTGGGTAATGTTCCGCGCCGAACCAACATGCGATTGCTGATGACCTGCGCCAAACGAATTGTTCTTTCCCTGCTTGCCTCCGCCACCCTGTTGTGGGGCGCCTGTGCGCACGCGCAGACGACAGAAGGCGTTGCAGCCTTGGTCAATGACGAGCCGATCACGACGGTCGATGTGCGCAACCGCATGCGCCTGATCATCGCTTCGACCGGCATGTCGCAGATTGATGAAGGAACACTGGCGCGGATCCAGGACCAGGCCCTGCGGGGACTGATCGACGAACACCTGCAGCTCCAGGCCGCGTCCGAGTATGATATCGAAGTCTCCGATGGCGAGATCACAAACTCGCTGCTTGATCTGGCTGATCGCAACGGCACCACGGTCGATGTCATCATCCAGGACCTGCAGAATTCCGGTGTCGATGTTTCGACCCTGCGTCACCAGCTGGAAGCGGAAATCGCCTGGCAGATCATCGTCAATGGCCGCTATGGCTCGCGCATCCGGATCTCCGAGCAGCAGATTGAGCTGGCGCTCGAACGTCTCGCAGCCAGCGCGTCGCAGCCGCAATATCGCATTTTCGAGATGCTGTTCGAGGTCGCCGGGCCGGGCCAGGAAGAGCAAACCATCCAGCGCGTCATCACGGTGATGAACCAGCTGCAGCAAGGCGCGACTTTCCCGGAGCTGGCGCGCCAGTTCTCGGATGCGCCCTCGGCTGCCAATGGTGGTGATATCGGCTGGATTACGGCTAGCCAGCTTCAGCCCGAAGTCGCGGCGATCATGCCCCAGATGCGCGGCCAGTACGAGCAAAGCGGGGGCCGCGGTGCCCTGTCGAACCCGATCGAGGTTCCCGGTGGCTTCATGGTTATCGCCCTTGTCGGCGCTCGTGATGGCACGACGACCCTGCAATATGACCTTGTCCAGATCACGGTCCCGACCAGCGCCGTCACCGACGCGACGCGCGCCAACCTGACGCGCGAACTGGCCGCCGACCCGACCTGTAGCCAGGCGGAAGCCGTGTCCGGTCGCATCGCCGGCGCAATCTATACCCCGCTCGGCAGCATCGCCGCGGACGCTGTTCTTCCGGCCATCCGCGATGCCCTGCAGCCGCTCGATGAGGGTGAGAATACGGGCGTCCTGCAATCGGCGGTCGGCCTGCAGGCGCTGATCGTCTGTGACCGTGCCATCGCCGGCCCCGGCGTTCCGACACGTGACGATCTGGAAGGCCAGCTTCGCGGCCAGCAATTGTCGCTGCTCTCGCGTCGCTGGCTGCGCGACCTGCGCCGCGACTCGACGGTCGAGATCCGAAACTGATGAGCCGTCCATCACCCGTCGTCGTGTCGATGGGTGATCCGGCCGGGATCGGCCCCGAGATCATCCTCAAGGCCTGGCAGAGTTGGCGTACCGCGCCAGATGCCGGTACCTTTGTGGCGCTGGGAGATGTCGCAGCCTTTGCAACCACGGCCAAGCAACAGGATCTACCGCCGCCCCGGCAGTTGGCAACGCTCTCCGACGCCGATGACGTGATGCCCCGGGGTCTGCCCGTCCTGGACGTCGGCGTGTCGCTCGGCTCTGATTGTATCCCCGGTCAAGCTGATGCCGCGCACGCTGCCTGCATCAAGGCCGCCATAGAGACCGGTGTCCGCCTTTGCCTCGACGGGCAGGCCAGCGCTCTGGTGACCGCCCCAATCGCCAAATCGGTGATGTATGCGGCCGGTTTCAGCTTTCCCGGCCATACCGAATTTCTCGCTGAGCTGTGCGCCGGTCATCCGGTCATCGGTCCGCGAGGTCCGGCCATGATGCTCGCCGGTGGCGGACTGCGCGTGGTTCTCGTGACCATCCATGAGCCGCTGGCCCGCGCGCTGACCCTGATTACGCCAGACCGCGTGGACGCCATTGCGCGACTGACAGACGCGGCCTTGCGCCGCGATTTCGGGATCGCCCGGCCGCGACTGGCCCTCGCCGGTCTCAACCCGCATGCGGGCGAAGGCGGGGCGCTGGGTGATGAGGAGCTGACCCTGCTCAACCCCCTCGCCGCACGGCTGCGCGCGGACGGGATCGACATCACCGATGCCCAGCCCCCCGACACGCTCTTCCATGCCGAGGCACGGGCTGGCTATGATGCGGCCATCTGCCTCTATCATGACCAGGGACTGATCCCGGTGAAGACACTCGATTTTCATGGCGGCGTGAACATCACGCTCGGCCTGCCCATCGTCCGCACCTCGCCGGATCATGGCACCGCCTTCAATATTGCCGGACAGGGTATCGCCAGGGCTGACAGCCTGCTCGCCGCGCTCAATCAGGCCACACGGATCGCAGCGTGCCGCCGATGAGCCTCGACGACCTGCCGCCGCTTCGTGATGTCATCACCAGCCATGATCTCGGGGCCAAGAAGGCGTTCGGTCAGCACTTCCTGCTCGACCTCAACCTGACCGCCAAGATCGCCCGCCTGGCCGGTGACATGAGTCGGGACCAGGCGATCGAGGTCGGCCCCGGGCCAGGCGGACTGACCCGGGCCATCCTGGCCGAGGGAGCAGCGTCCCTGCTGGCTGTGGAGATGGACGCCCGATTCCTCGGCGCGCTGGAGGAAATCAATCTGGCCTCGGGTGGCCGGCTGACCGTCGAACGGGGCGACGCGCTTGCTGTCGATGAACGGACCCTGCTGACCGGGCCGGGCGACAAGGTCATCCTGTCCAACCTGCCTTATAATGTCGGCACGCAATTGCTGATCAAATGGTTGCAGGCCGAGCCGATCTGGTGGCGCCGCGCGGTCTTGATGTTCCAGCGCGAGGTAGCGGACCGGGTCGTCGCTGCGCCGGGTGACAAGGCCTATGGCCGCCTCGCCGTGATTTCGCAGTCACGGTGCTCGGCCCGGCTGGCGCTGAAGATTCCGGCCCGCGCCTTCACCCCGCCGCCCAAGGTCGAATCGGCGGTCGTCGTGCTCGACCCCCTGCCCGAGGCGCAGCAGTTCAAGGATGTCGTGGCGCTCGAGCGGATCACCGCCTCGGCTTTCGGACAACGTCGCAAGACGCTGCGCCGCAGTCTGTCGCAGGCCGCCGGGCAAGCCGGCACCAGCGCGGATGCGCTGCTTGAGGCAGCTAGGATCGATCCGGGCGCACGGGCCGAGGTGATTGATATCGAGGGATTTCAGACACTCGCCCGCACTTGGCGTGCGGCCTATGAGGCCAGCCGCAGCTAGGCTATCACGCGATCAGCCCTACTGATCCATGATCGCGTCGACAAACTCTTCCAGCCATGGATGACGCAAGCGCTTGAGTCGCTCGGCGTGGAGTATCTCATTGAGCTTTTCCAGCGCGCGCGCGAAGTCGTCATTGACGATCACATAGTCGTATTCGTGCCAGTGCGAGATCTCGTCCTTGGCGCGGGCCATGCGGCCCTTGATGATCTCCGGCGTATCCTGGCCGCGCTTGCGCAGGCGGTCTTCCAGTAGCGCGATGGATGGCGGAAGGATGAAGACCCGAACGGTATCGTCCGGCGCCGCGGCCGCCAGCGCCTGGGCGCCTTGCCAGTCGATGTCGAAGACCACGTCCCGACCGTCCTCGACGGCCTCCATGACCGGTGTTTTGGGCGTCCCGTAATAGCGACCAAAAACCTCGGCCCACTCGAAGAACTCGTCGTCCTCGATCTTCTTCTTGAATTCGTCGACCGAGATGAAGTGGTAGTCCTGACCATCGACCTCGCCCGGGCGCGGCTTGCGCGTCGTGGCCGAGACCGAGAGCACCACGTCGGGGTTCTGACTCAGAAGGCGTTTGGACAGGGTCGTCTTGCCAGCACCGGAAGGACTGGACAGCGCGAGCAGAACGCCGCGGCGGCGACCACGAAAGATCGCTCCGGAATAGCCGTCACTCGACATTCTGTATTTGCTCCCTGAACTGGTCGACCGTGTTCTTCAGCGAAAGCCCGATGGCGGTCAGCGAAGAATCGGAGGACTTCGAGCATAGTGTGTTCGCCTCGCGATTAAACTCCTGTGACAGGAAATCCAGCTTGCGGCCCACCGGAGAGCCTTGGGCAAGCAGGTCACGCGCCGAGACGATGTGGGCCTGCAGCCGGTCGAGTTCCTCGCGGACATCCATCTTCACCGCCAGCACGGCGGCTTCGGTCGCCAGGCGATCCTCGTCCAACCCCTCGGGCAGCAATTCGGCAAATTTGGCAGACAGGCGATCCTTGATGGCGTCGGTCCGTGTCGCAGAATGGCTGGCCGCCTCACCGATCAGGCGGGTGATGTCCTCGACATGGCCGGTCAGAACGGCGGACAGAGCAGCGCCCTCTTCCCGGCGGGCCGACACCAGGGCATCCAGAGCCTCGCCAAGGCTCGTCAGCAGGGCCGTATCGAGCGCAGTCATGTCGTCACTGATGCCAACCTGCTCGCTGTCGATCATGCCCGGCAGCGCCAGCAGGCCATCGAGGCTCGGTCGCGCGACCTGACCGCTCTCCAGCAAGGGCGCGGCCTGGTCGAGCAGGCTGCGCAATCGCGCCATATCGATCTGAGCACCCGATGCCTCGCTCTCACGGCGCAGATTGAGGGTGGCGTTGACATTGCCGCGTGCGAAGCGCGCCTTGGCGAGGTCCCGCGCCTTGGGCTCGAGACGCTCGAAACCATTCGGCAGGCGGTAGCGCGCCTCCAGACCCTTGCCGTTGACGCTGCGCGCCTCCCAGGTCCAGGTCCAGCCGGGTGATCGCCCATCGACACGCGCGAATCCGGTCATCCCTGACAGGACGCCCATCTCAATTGCCCCCGTTGCGGCGCTGGCGTTCAATCCGGCGCCAGTTGGCAACATTGCGCTGATGCTCGGCATAGGTGTCGGCGAAGGCATGCCCGCCCGTGCCGTCGGCCACGAAGAAGAGCGCCGTGCCCTCCGCCGGATTAAGCACCGCAGCGATTGATTCGGTTCCCGGGTTGGCGATCGGCGTCGGTGGCAGGCGCGGGATCTGGTAGGTGTTCCAGGCGTTCTCGGCATTATCGATTTCAGACCGACGCAGCCCCCGCCCAAGCGCCACACCGCGGCTGATGCCGTAGATGATGGTCGGGTCGCTCTCAAGCCGCATCCCGCGACGCAGGCGGTTGACGAAGACCGACGCCACTTCCGGACGTTCGGCACCAACGCCCGTCTCCTTCTCGACGACAGAGGCCAGGATGATGGCTTCCTCGCGGGTGTCGAAGGGCAGGTTCTCGGCGCGGTCGTCCCACAAACGATCCAGCAACGCCGTCTGGGCAGCCGCCATCCGATCAAGGACCTCCTGACGCGACGTCCCGCGCGTGACCAGGTATGTCTCCGGCAGAAGCGTCCCCTCGGCGGGAATTTCAGTGATCTCGCCGGTCAGCACGTCGGACGCGGCGAGCGTGTCGACGATCATCGCGCTGGTCAGGCCTTCGGCGAAGGTGACGGGGTACTGGACCGTCTGGCCGACCCGCAATTGGTCATAGATCTCGGCCATCGAGGCACCAGCCGGAATCCGGTATTCGCCGGCCCGCAGGACGCCTTCGCCACCGTCCAGCGTCACCGCCGCCCGGAAGATCCGGCGATCGCGGATCAAGCCTTCGGTCTCGAGCTGATTGGCAATCGTGATCAGCCCGGCGCCGCGCGGCAGAAGAATGATGGTCTCCTCAGCCGAAGGGCCCGGCGCCGCGAACTCGGCCTGCATCCACTTGTAGCCACCATACACCGCTCCCGCTGCGGCAAGCGCGAGCACGAACAGCACAACAACGGTCCAAAGAAGGATTTTGACCAGACCGGATTTGGCCTTGGGCGCAGCGGCGTCACTCATGTCTTGATCCCCGAAAACGCGTTACTCGGCCGCGACAAATACCACGGACGCATTGGTGCCGCCGAATCCGAAGGAGTTCGACAGCGCTGCCCTCACCGGCCGCTTTACAGCCGTGTGCGGCGCCAAATCGATCGCCGTCTCGACCGACGGATTGTCAAGGTTGAGCGTTGGCGGACAGACCCCGTCACGGATGGTGAGGATCGAGAAAATTGCCTCGACCGCACCTGCCGCTCCGAGCAGATGGCCAATGGCCGATTTCGTTGAGGACATGACGACCTCGTTGGCGTGATCGCCGAACAGGCGCTCGACGGCCCGCAGCTCGATCTCGTCACCGAGCGGTGTCGAGGTTCCGTGCGCATTGACGTAATCGATATCCGCCGGGGTCAGGCCGGCATCCTTGAGTGCCGCCGACATCGAGCGGAACCCGCCATCGCCGTCCTCGGCCGGGGCGGTGATGTGATAGGCGTCGCCGGACAGGCCGTAGCCTTTGACCTCGGCATAGATCGTCGCACCGCGGGCCTTGGCTTGCTCGTATTCTTCCAGCACCACAACGCCGGCGCCCTCGCCCATGACGAATCCATCGCGGTCGCTGTCATAGGGACGGGAAGCCTTTTCCGGCGCGTCATTGAAAGCCGTGGACAACGCCTTGCAGGCGATGAAGGAGGCGATGCCGAGACGGCAGACCGTCGCTTCCGCACCGCCGGCGACCATCAGGTCGGCATCACCGCGCGAAATCAGTCGGGCCGCATCGCCAATGGCATGGGCGCCGGTCGAACAGGCCGTCACCACCGCGTGGTTGGGGCCTTTCAGACCATGGCGGATCGAGACCTGGCCCGAGGCGAGGTTGATCAGCATGCCGGGAATGACAAAGGGGGAGAGCCGCCTGGGGCCCTTTTCGTGCAACAGGATCGAGGCCTCATAGGTGGTTTCAAGGCCACCAATGCCCGATCCGATCATGACGCCGGCGCGATGCCTGTCCTCTTCGGAGCTGGGCTGCCATCCCGAGTCCGCAATCGCCTCGTCGGCGGCTGCTATCCCGTACAGGATGAAATCATCGATCCGGCGCTGATCACGGACGCTCATCACGGTGTCGGGGTCAAATACCCCGGCCTCGCCCTCGCGTCCTCCGCCACGTCCGTCCTTGCGTGGAACCAGACCGGCCACACGGCAGGACAGGTCCGACGTATCGAAATGCTCGATCAAGCCGAGCCCGGACTGACCGGCGAGAAGACGTTCCCAAACGACTTCCCGCCCGCAGCCCAGCGGCGTGACGAGCCCGATACCGGTGACGACAACGCGGCGCATCAGGGGGTGTTAGCCCACCTTCTCGGAGATGAACTTCACGGCGTCACCGACCGTCTGGATGTGCTCGGCGGCGTCATCCGGAATTTCGATGTCGAATTCTTCTTCGAACGCCATAACGAGTTCGACATTATCCAGGGAGTCGGCGCCCAGATCGTCGATAAAGCTCGCCTTGTCGGTGACCTTTTCGGCCTCGACATCGAGATGTTCAATGACAATTTTGGTAACGCGCTCGAGAACGTCAGACATTTCAGACCCTCATAGTGATTCACCGCGCCAATATAGCGGTGCAGGAGAAGACGGGAAGCGGCGAAACATTAGCCATTCCCAAGATGCGCGGGCAGTTAGCATGTTTCCTCCGGCAAGACCAGAATGGGAAACGCTGCCCACAGGTGGAAGTTTGCTCGTTAAATCATCGCCATGCCGCCATTCACGTGCAGCGTCTGCCCGGTGACATACCCGGCTTCTGCACTGGCGAGATAAACGACGGCGTTGGCGATATCATCGCCACTGCCCAGGTCTCCGGCCGGAATCTTGGCCAGAATGGTGGCGCGCTGGTCCTCGGTGAGGACATCGGTCATCGGCGAGGCGATGAAGCCCGGAGCGACACAGTTCACGGTGACACCGCGTGCTGCGACTTCCTGGGCCAGCGATTTGGAAAAGCCGATCATGCCGGCCTTGGAGGCGCAGTAATTGGTCTGGCCGGGATTGCCCATCACACCGACGACGGACGTGATGCCAACGATCCGGCCCCATCGCGCCTTCATCATGCCCCGCAGGGCGGCGCGCGAGAGGCGGAAATAGCTCTCCAGATTGACCTTCAGAACGGTATCCCAGTCCTCATCCTTCATGCGCATCAGGAGCTGGTCCTTGGTGATGCCGGCATTGGCGATGAGGATATCGAGCGAGCCCATGGCTTCCGCCGCCTGCTTGGGCAAGGCGTCGACCGCCGGGCCGTCGGACAGGTTGCAAGGCAGGACGTGGGCGCGCTCGCCCAGCGCGTCGGCCAGCTCCTGCAGCACATTTTCCCGCGTCCCCGACAGCGCCACCGTGGCGCCCTGGGCGTGCAGCTTGCGGGCAATCGCATTGCCAAGGCCACCGGTCGCACCGGTAACGAGGGCATTCTTGCCTGTGAGATCGAACATCCGAATTCCCTCCGGTTAGATAGTCGCTATGAATTGAAAGAGCATCGGCGCCAGAATGAAACCCGCCAAGGCAGCGAGGAAGCCCCAACCGATCAGTGTGGGGACCTTCGAGGCAAACCGCGCAGCCACGAAAACGAGGATAGAGACCAGGGTCCAGCCCATCGCGATCAGGACAAACAGGGCTGCCACATCCAGCGCATAGGCCAGCCAGAGCAATTCCCGCTCGCGCGTCTTCCGCGCGGCCCGGAAACGGTTCAGTACCGCCTCCTTGGAATAGGTCCGGGGCTCGTCCTCGCTCACGGTTCTAGCCTTCCGCTTTCAGGGAGGCCGCGAACGCTTCCATGTCCGCCGCGGCATTGAGCGCCACGCCGGACGCGTCCTTGGTCGTGCGCTTGAGCATGGTCGTCAGCACCTTGCCTGAACCCGCTTCGGCAAGGGTGGTGATGCCCGCCTCCTCGACCATCCACAGAACGCTCTCGCGCCAGCGAACCCGGCCGGTGACCTGCTCGACGAGCTGTTTGCGGATCGTCTCGACATCGTCGGTCGGGCGCGCGCTGACATTGGCGACGACCGGGACCGACGGGGTGTTGATCGTCGCGGCGCCGAGGGCCTCGGCCATGGCGTCGGCGGCCGCCTGCATCATCGGACAATGGAAGGGCGCGGAGACAGGGAGTTTCATGGCCTTCTTGAGGCCCAGCTCGGCGGCCTTTGCGATGGCGGCGTCGATGGCCGCGGTGGAGCCGGAGATCACGATCTGGCCCGGCGCATTGTCGTTGGCAATCGCACACACGCCGGCGGCGGCTCCGGCGGCGACCGCGGCAGCAGCGAGTTCCTCGTCAGCGCCCAGAAGCGCCGCCATGGTACCCTCACCGACCGGGACCGCCTTCTGCATGGCAAGGCCGCGCAGTTTGAGCAGCTTTGCGGCATCCGAAATCGACAGCGCGCCGGCTGCGGCCAGGGCCGAATACTCACCAAGACTGTGTCCGGCGACGAATTGGGCTGCGTTGACGTCTACGTCAAATTCGCTCCTGAGGACGGCCATGACCGCGAGGCTGGCGGCCATCAGCGCCGGCTGTGCATTCTCTGTCAGGGTAAGCTCTTCGATCGGGCCGTTGGCCATCAGGCCGGACAGGTCCTGGCCGAGCGCGGCGTCGACTTCGTCAAGCACAGCCTTGGCCGCCGCGAACTCTCCGGCCAGTTCCTGCGCCATGCCGACGGCCTGGCTGCCTTGTCCGGGAAAGACAAAAGCGAATTTCATGGTGATCCCTCCCCCATGAAGATTTGAAGTGTTGGCTGACTAGCCCCTGTCCCTACCCGTGCGCAAGAGGGGATGCGGCTTGCACATGCAGGCCGTTTCCGGTAATGCCCGCGCTTCGCTTGGTTGCGGTCTTCCGTTCGTGATGTTGGGACATGGTGTTCCGGCTTGGATTGAAGAGCCGCCGCAGACCTGCCCGACCCTTCGGCATGGTATGCGCCGCAACCGTAATCGAAGGGAGCCTTCATGGCACTTTACGAGCACATCTTCATCGTGCGCCCGGACGTTTCTCCGGCGCAGATGGAATCTCTTCTTGAAGAGACCAAAGCCCTGATCGAAGAAAAGGGCGGCAAGACCGGCAAGATCGAATACTGGGGTCTTCGCAACCTGGCCTACCGCATCAACAAGTCGCGCAAGGGTCATTACGGCCTGATCGACATTGATGCCGAAGCTGACGTGATCAACGAACTCGAGCGTCTGCAGCGTCTGTCCGAAGACGTCATCCGCTACATGACCCTGCGCGTTGAAGCCCACACCGAAGAGCCGTCGGCCATCCTCACCAAAAAGGATGATCGCCGCGGTCGTCGCGAGCGGAACTAGGAGAACGTACGATGTCATCAGGCAATATTTCAAATCTGCCGGCGCGCCGTCCGTTCATGCGTCGCCGCAAGGTCTGCCCGTTCTCCGGTGAAAATGCACCGGCGATCGATTTCAAGGACCCCAAGCTCCTGCTTCGCTACATGTCCGAGCGTGGCAAGATCGTTCCGTCCCGCATCACCGCGGTTTCGGCTAAAAAGCAGCGTGAACTGGCTCGTGCGATCAAACGCGCCCGCCAGCTGGCCCTGCTCCCCTATGTGGTCGATTAAGGAGAACTGACAATGAAACTGGTTCTCTTGGAACGCGTAGAAAACCTCGGCGTCATCGGTGACGTCGTGTCCGTGCGCCCCGGCTTTGCCCGCAACTTCCTTCTGCCGCAAGGCAAGGCCCTGCGTGCAACCGAAGCCAACATGGCGCGCTTTGAAGTGGAGCGTGAGCTCCTCGAGAAGCGCAATGCCGAACGCGCAGCGGAAGCGGCTGAAGCTGGCAAGACGATCGATGGCGAAAGCTTCGTCATGATCCGTCAGGCCGGTGAAAGCGGTCAGCTCTATGGTTCGGTCACCTCGCGTGACATTGCCGAGATCGTGTCTGAAGGCGGCACCAAGGTTGTCCGCTCGCAGATCGCCCTCAACGCGCCGATCAAGACGCTCGGCCTGCACGAGCTGAAGATCAAGCTGCACGCCGACGTTTCCGTGACCGTGACGATCAACATCGCACGTTCGCAGGACGAAGCCGAACGCCAGGCCGCCGGCGAAGACGTGATCGCAGCCCAGGCTGACGAAGATCGCGCCATCGCGGACGCCCAGGCTGCCGAACTCTTCGAAGCCAGCGAGGAAGGCCAGGAACTGGCTGCCCAGCGCGAAGCTGCCGAAGACGCCGGTGCCGGCGAAGAGGAAAGCGAAGAGACCGACGCGTAAGCACGGGTAACTTCTCAGCTTTTAACGGATACGGGCCGGTCGCGAGACCGGCCCGTTTTCATTTGTGCTCCCGCCTCTCCGTTTTCCACACTTGTCCACAGCCCGCCCAAAGAGCTGTGGGCAATCACGGCCCGGGCCGTCTCAGGGGGGTGTATCCCCGGCGTGCCTTCTGTATCCCAAAGGCATGACCACTGCTCTCCTGCCTTACGAAGATGACCGCCAGACCGAGACGCTCGATTCGGCACCGCACAATCTTGATGCCGAACAGGCCTTCCTGGGCGCGCTTCTCTATGACAACGAGATGTTCCACCGGGTCGCCGACTGGCTCAAGGCCGAGCACTTCTATGATCCGGTCCATGGCCGCATCTTTGAAAGCGCGACCGATCTGATCGGCCGCGGTTCGCTGGCCGATGCCGTTGTCCTGAAGACGGTTTTCGACCGCGATGACGGCCTGAAGGATATCGGCGGCACCACCTATCTCGCCGTCCTCATGGAAGGCGCCGCGACCGGGAATGCAGCGGTTGAATACGCCCGCATCATCTATGAACTGGCGCTGCGCCGGGAGCTGATCCGGATCGGCAATGATCTCGCCAATGCCGCCAGCGCCGATGTCGAGGTTCAGGCGCGCGAGCTGATCCAGGAAATCGAGCAGCAGCTCTACAACCTGGCAGAAGAAGGCTCGGCCTCTCGCGGCTTTGTCTCCTTCAAGCAGGCGCTCGCAGAATCCGTCGAGACCGCGGCGGCCGCCTATGAACGCGATGGCGGCCTGTCGGGTATTTCCTCGGGCCTCAAGTCACTCGACGAAAAGCTGGGCGGCATGCACCCGTCTGACCTGATCATCCTCGCCGGACGCCCGTCGATGGGCAAAACCGCGCTCGCCACCAATATCGCCTTCGATGTGGCGCGAAACTACCAGTTCGAGATTCAGCCTGACGGGACCAAGAAGACGATCAATGGCGGCGTTGTCGGTTTCTACTCGCTCGAAATGTCAGCCGAACAGCTCGCCACCCGCCTGATCGCCGATTACACCGGCATTCCCGGCTACATGATCCGCCAGGGCACGATCGACGCGACCCAGTACGAGGAGATCCGCGACGCCTGCCTCGAGATCCAGGGCCTGCCGCTCTATATCGACGACACGGGTGGCCTGCCTATCTCCGCCCTCGCCGCCCGCGCCCGCCGTCTCAAGCGCACGCATGGCCTTGATCTGATCGTGGTCGACTATCTGCAGCTGGTGACCTCTTCGAAAAACCGCTCGGGGGGAAGCCGCGTGGAAGAGGTCTCCGAGGTCACCCAGAACCTCAAGGCCCTGGCCAAGGAATTGTCGGTACCGGTGATCGCCCTGTCCCAGCTCTCGCGCCAGGTGGAAAACCGCGAGGACAAGAAGCCGCAGCTCTCCGACCTTCGGGAATCGGGCTCGATCGAGCAGGATGCCGACGTCGTCCTCTTCGTCTATCGTGAAGCCTATTACAAGGAACGCGAGAAACCGCGCGAGGACACACCGGAATACCTCGCCTGGGAGGAAGAGTTCCGTCGCATCGAGAAGCTCGCCGAAGTGATCATCGGCAAGCAGCGTCACGGTGCGATCGGGACGGCAAAGATGGCGTTCGACGGCGCTCGGACGAAATTTACGGATCTGGAAACGCGTTTTGACGACACCCCGTCCTGACCAGCCCGACCGCGGCACTGCTGCCCGACCGGCTCCGCGACTGATCATCGATCTCGGGGCCATCCGACGCAATTACGCCACGCTGCAATCCCTGGCCCCGACGGCGCATGTCGGAGCGGTTGTCAAAGCCAATGGCTATGGCCTTGCCGCGGCCGAGGTCGTGCCGACCCTCGCCGATGCCGGCTGCCGCTGTTTCTATGTGGCCCATACATCGGAAGCCCGCGAGGTCCGCGAAGCGCTCGGCGAGCGACCGGCGGACATCTTCGTCTTCAACGGTTTCTGGCCGTCCGAGCTGGATGAGCTGCGCACGCTGTCACTGTTTCCGGTGATCAATGACCTCGGTCAGCTCGAGGCGTTGCGGCAACAGGCACCCGATCTGCCCTTCGCGCTACATTTCGACACCGGGATGAGCCGCCTCGGGCTCGATGCCGACGAGACCGACGCGCTGATCGCCGATCCGACACGTCTGGACGGCCTCCATTTGCGCCAGATCATGAGCCATCTGGCCTGCGCTGACGCCCCGGACCATCCGCTCAACGCGCGTCAGCAGCAGCGTTTTGACCGTATCCGCCGGGCCTTCCCCGCCATCCCGGCCAGCCTCTCCAACTCGGCCGGAACAGTGTTGGGGCCGGATTATCACTATGACGTGCTGCGGCCCGGCCTCGCGCTTTTTGGCGGCATGCCACCGGTCGGTCAGCCCTCACCGTTTGAGCCGGTTGTCTCGATCGAGGCGCCGATCCTGCAGATCCGCACCCTGCGCGCCGGCGACACGGTCGGCTATGGCGCCAGCCTGACCGTTGACGGCCCGCGCCGGGTCGCAACCGTTGCTGCCGGCTATGCTGACGGCCTGCTGCGGGCTTTTGGCAATGGCGGCTTTGGCCGGATTGGCGAGGCCCGGGTTCCGATCCTGGGCCGGGTGTCGATGGATCTGATCTGCGTGGACATTGATGCCGTGCGCGCCCCCCTCAAGCCGGGAGACCCGGTCAGCTTCCTCGGGGCTGATATCGAGGACATGGCCCAGAGCGCCGCGACCATACCCTACGAGTTTCTGGTCCGCCTTGGCATCCGCTTCGACCGCGATTACCGCCCCTGAGAAAAACGTCTGCGCAGCCTTTTGCACTGGCCGGTGACTTGTTCTGTCACCCCTGACGGGTTGAATGTGTCCGAGCAAGGGAATCAAAGCCAATGGCACGCGTCGAAAACACTTATGTCTGCCAATCCTGCGGCGGGGTTCAGTCCAAATGGGCCGGGCGCTGTGATGCCTGCGGCCAGTGGAACACGCTGGTCGAGGAAACGCCGTCGGCACCGCTTGGCACGCAGGCAACCGCCGCCAAACGGCGCGGGCGTTCGGCGCGGCTGAACCTGGTCGATCTCGGTTCCGAGAGCCCCGAACCGGCACGTCTGCAATCGGGTATCAGTGAGCTGGACCGGGTGTGCGGCGGCGGGCTGGTCCCCGGTTCGGCCATCCTTGTGGGCGGTGATCCCGGTATCGGCAAATCCACGCTCCTCCTACAGATGATGGCGCAGATCGCCCGTAGCGACGCCCGCGCCATCTACGTCTCGGGCGAGGAAGCCATCGATCAGGTCCGGCGCCGGGCCCGACGCCTTGGCCTCGCCGATGCGCCCGTTTCGCTGGCCTCGGAAACCGCGCTCAACGACATCCTTGACGGTCTGAAAGCAGAAAAGCCGGACATTGTCGTCATCGATTCAATCCAGACTGTCTGGTCGGATCAACTTGCGGCGGCGCCCGGTACGGTGGCCCAGGTCCGGGCCTGCGCCCAGGAGCTGGTCCGCTTCGCCAAGAAGAGCAATTGCACCGTTATTCTCGTCGGCCATGTCACCAAGGATGGTCAGATCGCCGGGCCGCGCGTGGTCGAACACATGGTCGATGCCGTGCTCTATTTCGAGGGCGAACGCTCGCACCAGTTCCGCATCCTGCGCGCGGTCAAGAACCGCTTCGGGCCGACCGACGAGATCGGTGTGTTCGAGATGGGCGACAAGGGGCTGGCGGAAGTCATGAACCCCTCGTCGCTCTTCCTCGATGGTCGCGGCGGCGATACGCCCGGCGCGGCCGTCTTCGCCGGCATGGAGGGAACGCGTCCGGTCCTGTCGGAAATCCAGGCCCTGGTGGCGCCGGCGGCCTTCGGCACACCCCGTCGGGCCGTAGTCGGTTGGGACAGCGGCCGGCTGGCCATGGTTCTTGCCGTCCTGGAAGCACGGTGCTGCGTGGAACTGGCGGGCCGCGACATCTTTCTCAACGTGGCCGGCGGTCTGAAGATCACTGAGCCGGCGGCCGATCTTGCCGTCGCCGCCGCGATCGTCTCGTCGGCACTGGATGTCGCCCTGCCCGCAGATGGCGTCGTTTACGGAGAAATCAGTCTTTCCGGCGATGTTCGTCCGGTCGGACGCAGTGATTCGCGCCTCAAGGAAGCCGCCAAACTCGGTTTCTCGCGGGCCATCGCCCCCCAGGCTGCAGCTGACGAGACCGCTCCGATCCGGGTCGATGGCGTGGCCACGGCGCTCGAATTGGTGCAGACTCTCCGGGCAATGGCGGGCGAATAGGGAGTGTCGCGCCGATGGACTCATCACTGACCGCCTTTGACGGCATCGGTCTGACCATCCTTCTGGCATCAGGGCTTCTGGCGCTGGTTCGTGGCTTCGTGCGTGAAGCGCTTTCGGTGACAGCCTTCGTGGCGGCCTCTCTGGCCACGCTTTGGGCCTTGCCGGCCTTCATCGGACCGGCGCGCGACATGATCGACCCGGACTGGCTGGCCCCGCTGGCGATCGGCGCTGTCGTCTTCATCATCATCTACCTGGCGGTCACCTTCGTCACGAGCTCACTGTCGCGCGGCCTGGCCAAGGGTGAGGATGTCAATGTGGTGGACCGGACGCTGGGATTCGCCTTTGGCCTGATCCGTGGTCTGGTGCTGCTGGGTCTCGGCGTCATCTTCATGGCCGCGACATTCGGGGAAAACGGGCGACCGCCCGCAAGCATCAGCGAGGCCCGCATCTACCCGCTGGTCAACGCCACCGCCCGAGCCCTGCAGACGCTGGCGCCCGAGAGTTCCCGAATCGGATCGAGCGCGCCCCTGCCCGGTAGCGCGCGCGACCCGATTGCAGAAACAATAAGAAATAATGACACGTCCTATGGCAGACGGGACCGAAACCGCCTAGATGACCTCATCGGTTCGACCACGGATGACCAGGAAGACGATGGATGAGCGACCACAGCGCCATTCCCGCGACACTGACCTACGATCCAGAGAGTGATCGCCCCCAGGAAGAATGCGGCGTCTTCGCCGTATATGGCGCCGACGATGCTGCCATCCTGACGGCGCTCGGCCTCCACGCGCTCCAGCATCGAGGCCAGGAAGCCTGCGGTATCGCGACCCATGACGGGTCGCGTTTTCATATTGAGCGTTATCTCGGTCTGGTCGGTGAGAATTTCACCTCACCAGACATGCCGCAGCGCCTGCCCGGACGGGTCGCCATCGGCCATGCCCGCTACTCCACGCAAGGCGCCTCGGTCCTGCGCAATGTCCAGCCGCTCTTCGCCGACGTGCGTGGCGGCGGCATTGCCCTGGCGCACAATGGCAATCTGACCAATGCCCGCGTCCTGCGCGAGGAATTGGTCAATCACGGCCAGATTTTCCAGTCGACCTCCGACAGTGAAGTGGTGCTCCACCTTGCTGCCCTGTCGAAGAAGAACAAGCTGACCAGCCGCGTGCTGTCGGCGCTCAAGCAGGTTCAGGGCGCCTTCGCTTTCGTCGCCTGCGTCAATGACCGGCTGATCGTGGCGCGAGACCCGTTCGGGATCCGCCCGCTGGTGATGGGCCGCCTTGGCGATGCCTATATCTTTGCCTCCGAGACCTGTGCGCTGGACATGGTCGGTGCGCGTTTCGTGCGCGAGATCGAGCCGGGTGAAGCCGTTGTCGTCAACGAGGATGGCTTGCGCTCAGAGCGCTTTGCACCGGCCCGCAAGGCCCAGATCTGCGCCTTCGAATACATCTATTTCGCCCGCCCCGACTCGGTCATCGAAGGCCGCAGCGTCTACGAGGCCCGCAAGGAAATGGGTCGCCAACTGGCGCTCGAGACCCCGGCCGATGTCGACGTCATCATCCCGGTGCCCGATAGCGGCGTTCCGGCGGCGATCGGCTTTTCCGAAGCATCAGGCATTCCCTTCGAGCTGGGCATTATCCGCTCGCACTTCGTCGGGCGGACCTTCATCCAGCCGACCCAGGACCGGCGCGACCTGTCCGTGCGCCGCAAGCACGCTGCCAATGCTGCTGTCGTGCGGGGCAAGCGCGTCCTGTTGATTGACGATTCGATTGTCCGCGGCACGACGTCGCTGAAGATCGTGCGCATGATGCGGGAAGCCGGAGCGGCCGAGGTCCATTTCCGCTCTGCCTGCCCGCCGATCAAGCACCCCGACTTCTACGGCATCGACATGGCCGGCCGCGCCGAACTCATCGCCGCCAACATGTCGGTCGACGAGATGGCCGCCAAGCTGGAAGCCGACAGCCTCGGCTTCCTGACCGTCAACGGCCTCTACCAGGCCGTGATCGGGGCACCGCGCAATGACGAGGCGCCGCAATTGGCGGATCACTATTTCACGGGCGAATACCCGACCCTTCTGGCCGATCATGATCGTGATCTCTCGGCCAAGGAATTCCAGCTCTCCTTCCTGGTGGACGCATGACCCAGACAGATCTCAAAGGCCGCCTCGCTCTGGTGAGTGGGGCGTCGCGCGGTATTGGCCGCGCCATGGCACTCGAACTGGCCAGGGCCGGGGCCCATGTCATCGCCACGGCGCGCACCACAGGCGGCCTCGAAGAACTCGATGACGAGATCACCAAGGCCGGTGGAAGCTGCACCCTCGTGCCGCTGGACCTGATGAGCCAGGACGGGATCGAGAAGCTCGGTGGAATCATCACAGAACGCTGGGAAAAGCTCGACATCCTGGTTGCCAATGCCGGCGCGCTGGGCGTGTTGACTCCCGCCGCGCAGGTGAAGTCGAAAACCTGGCACGAAGTGATCGGGGTCAATCTGATGGCTCCGGCCCGCATGATCCGCGCCTTCGAGCCCCTCCTGCTGGCCTCTGACGCCGGTCGGGCCGTCTTCATCTCCTCCGGTGCCGCCAGCTCACGGCGCGCCTTCTGGGGGCCCTATGCGGCGTCCAAGGCCGGGCTCGACGCCCTGGTCCAAAGCTGGGCGCATGAGCACGTCAACAATCAGAAGCTCCGGATCAACATCGTCTATCCCGGCGCCCTGCGCACCCAGATGCGCGCCAAGGCCTTTCCGGGCGAGGATCCGAACGCGCTGTCGCAGCCGTCAGCCCTGTGGCCGACGCTGGCCGAACTGGTCAGCGCCGACTGCACGCGCCATGGCGATATCGTGAAATTCGAAGGCTAGCCTGACAGGCAAGGCCCGTCAGGGTTTGCGGGCGGCAGCCCGGCCGGTCGCCTGACGCTGCCCCTTCGGGCGGCCTGGCGTACGATTGGGATGAGACGGCTTGCCCGTCTTCTCGCCCGTACCGGTACCGCCGCGATCACCTTCGACATAGGGGTTCTTGCCCGCCTTGACGATCAGGCGGATCGGAACACCGGGCAGCTCGAAGGCCTCGCGCAGGCCGTTGACCAGATAGCGCTTATAGCTCTCCGGCAGGTCCGAGGCGCGCGAACACATCATCACGAAGGTCGGCGGACGGCCCTTGGTCTGGGTGATGTAGCGCGGCTTGATGCGGCGACCATTGACGGCGGGCGGCGGATGACGCTCTGTCATCTCGTGCAGCCAGTCATTGAGATCACGCGTCTTGACCTTGGCGTCCCAGTTTTCATGGAGCTTGGCCAGGGTCGGCATGATCGCATCGAGACCCTTTTTCTTCAGCGCGGAAATCGGGATCACCGGAGCGCCCGTCATCTGCGGCAGTAGGCGCTCGAACTCGACACGGATTTCCTTGAGATAGGCTTCGCGATGCGGAACGAGGTCCATTTTCGAGACCACGATCGCGACCGCACGACCTTCCTTGTAAGCCATGTCAGCCAGGTGCAGGTCCTGCTTCTCCAGCGGGTGGCCGGAATCCATCATCAGGAGAACGACTTCGGCGAATTTCACCGCGCGCAGCGTATCCGCTGCGCTCATCCGCTCGAGACGATCGGCGACCTTGCCGCGGCGACGCAGGCCGGCCGTGTCATGCAGACGGACACGACGGCCGTCCCAGACCCAGTCGACCGAAATCGCATCGCGAGTGATACCCGCCTCGGGTCCCGTGATCAGGCGTTCCTCACCGATCAGCGTATTGATCAGGGTCGACTTGCCGGCATTGGGTCGGCCAATCACTGCGATCCGCAACGGCGGGTCGCTGTCATCCTGACGGATACGGCGCGCCGCCTTGGCCATCGGCCCAAGCGCGGTAAACACCGCATCGTAAAGATCGCCGATACCGGCACCATGAGCGGCGGAGAACGCGATCGGCTCCCCCATGCCGAGTTCGAACGCGTCCATCAGGCCGCTCTCGCCAGCCTTGCCTTCGCACTTGTTGGCCAGGAGGATCACCGGCTTGCCAGAGCGGCGAATGACGTCCGCGAAGACGACATCCAGCGGCGTGACACCGGCCCGTGCATCGATCAGCAGCAGGCAGATATCGGCATCGTGGATCGCCATTTCGGTCTGGGTGCGCATCTCTGCATCCAGCCCGTCTTTCTCGCTGTCGTCGTATCCGGCGGTATCAATCAGCAGGAGCGGCAGATCGCCCAATCGCCCACGCGCCTCTCTTCGGTCGCGGGTCACACCCGGCCGGTCATCGACGATGGCCAGGGGCTTCCCGGCCAACCGATTGAAAAGAGTCGATTTTCCCACATTCGGCCGTCCTACGACGGCAATGCGGGGTAAGTGAGCAGTCATGCGTTTGCGCCTAGCGGAGCGCGATCATCCGCGCGTCATCGGTGACGACATATACGGTTTCATTGGCAATAACAGGGGGGACAAACACATCGCCCGGCAAATCACGCTCAGAAACGATGTTGCCCGTATAGGCATCGAGCACCACCATGTCGCCGCGGCTGGAGGCCACGACCAAGCGGCCACCGGCCATGACCGGCCCGGTCCAGGCCAGACGGTTCTTGCGTTCGCGGGCATTCTCGAACAGCGAAAGCTGGGTGATCCAGTAGACCTCGCCATTGAGGCGATTGATGCAGACGATCTCGGCTTCGCTGGTGGTCAGGAAGAGGAAATCGCCGGCCACCCAGGGCGCATGCAGGCCCCCGGCCGGCTGGCTCCAGATGCGCTCGCCGGTCCGCAGGGAGATCGCTGCCAGCAGGCCCGAATGGCTCATCGCATAGACCGTGTTGTCGACGACAACCGGGCTGCCCGCGACATCATTGATCTCGGACATGGCGGTCAGGCCACCCGCACGGGTCAGGCTGTCCTGCCAGATCGGGTTACCATTCTGGACCCGCAGGGCAATCAGTTCACCCGATGCGAACGGCGCGACAACAATATCGCCCAGCACGGCCGGGCTCGGTGTCGTCAGGAGGCGCGCGGATTCAACGATGCCCTGATAGGTCCACTGGACCTGACCAGTGGCGGCATCCAGTGCCAGCAACTCATTGTCATCGCTCGAGACGAAGACGCGCCCATCGGCGACCGTCGGCGAACCGTGGAACGGCACCAGCGTTTCAGAGCGCCAGATTTCGCTGCCGCTCGCCGCGTCAAGAGCGACAAAGAAATTCAGACCGGTATGGACGTAAAGCCGGCCACCGTCGAAGGCGAGACCACCGCCGAACGACATCCGGTCATAATTCCGGGTTGCCTCGATCCGGTGACGCCAGGCGACGGCACTCGTATCGGCGTTCATCGCAACGACTTCACCGCGGGCATCAATCACATAGATGAAGCCACCGGCAATAACAGGACGCGCATTGAGGCGATGATCATTGTCCGAGCCATTGCCAAAGCTCTGGCGCCAGGCAATGTCCAGCGGACCGCTGGCCTGGGTGTGCTGAACCGCATTGGTCGGATAGCCACCGGGCTGTGGCCACACCGTGTTGACGTAGGCGGTCGGCAGATCAACGACATGAACCGCGTCGCCGGAATCGAGGCTGAGGCCCTGCTCGAAATTCAGGATGGAGACGCGACCATCGGTCGGCGCATCGCCATTCAGGCGCTCATTGTCCTCGCCATTACCGCGCCCGGGGATCAGGTCGAGCGGATTGGGAACGGTGGAACAGGCTGCCAGCGGGGCAATCAGGGCCACACCCAGCAGGGTGCGGATACGCTTTACATCAATCATTGCCTGCATCCCCGGCTTCAGTGGTTTCTTCGGTCTCGGTCGCGGCGGTCTCATCGGCACTTGCGTCCGGCAGGCTGGCCTCGGGAGCCACGGCTTCCGGCGCGAGCGCCAGGCGCTGGCCAATGAGCGCAAGCGCCTCCTGGGCCCGGCGCTGGACACCGCTCGGCGCGTCGCTGGCAAAGGCGAGGAACTGATACTGGGTCCGCGCGCGCTCCAGCTCGTCGGCCCGCAGAGCGGCGGCGGCGATCGTTTCGCGCGCGATATGACGATAGGGCGCGTCTCCGTTCACCATGCGGCTGAGACGCAAATCGATATCGGAGAAGGACAGTTCGTCCCAGGAGGCCCAGACCGCGCGGATCTCGGCCATGTCCTTGAGCAGCGGGTCTGTCGCCTGTGCCGCTGCCTGCTCGAAGAAGCCTGCGGCTGCGGCGGTATCACCCTCATCAAGCGCGACATTGCCGCGCTGGATCAGCGCCAGCGAAACATAGCCCGGCGTGCCCTCACCGGCGAGCGTCTCAAGTCCGGCCGCAGCCAGACCGAGCTCACCGGCTTCGTAATTGTTCATCGCGGCAACGAAGGCGTCGGAGGCCGTCTCGCGACTCCCCGTCTGCCAGGCGTCGAAGCCCTGCCATGCAACCGATCCGGCAATGATGGCCAAGGCCGCGCCTAGCGCCCACGGGCCCCATTTACGCAGCAGATCCTGATACTTGTCCCGGCGAAGTTCTTCGTCGACTTCTTCAAAAATATCGACCACGTGGAGGCGGCTCCGTAATTTCAATCAATGTGCGGCCGACCCTAGCGCCACTACCCCCGTGCGGCAACAGAGGTCAGCGGTCGGATCGCTTCATCGTGTAGACTTCGCGCTCGGAGGGAAAGGAGCGATCGCGGACATCACTGGCATATTGCGCCACAGCCGCATCGGTCCGCTCTGCCATATTGTCGTAGCGTTTGACGAATTTCGGGGTCCAGTCGAACACGCCCAGCATATCCTGGGTGACCAGGATCTGGCCGTCGCAAGCCGCCGAGGCACCGATACCGATCGTCGGCACGGCGACCGCCTCGGTGATCTCGCGGGCCAGGTCCTCGGCGACACCCTCGATGACAATGGCGAAGGCCCCGGCATCCGCTGTGGCGACCGCCTCATCGATCACGCGCTGGCGTTCCGCCTCGGTCCGCCCCTTCGCCTTGAAGCCGCCATCGGCCAGGGCCGCCTGGGGACGCAAGCCGATATGGCCAATGACCGGGATGGAGCGCGCCGCCATGAAGCGGATGGTGTCAGCGGCATAGGTCCCGCTCTCGATCTTGATCGCCTGGCAGCCCGTCTCAGCCATCACGCGCGCGGCGTTGGCGAAGGCCTGTTCGGGCGACTGCTCATAGCTGCCGAACGGCATGTCGACGGCGACCAGGGCCGTTTTCGCCCCCCGCATGACGGCCTGCCCGTGCAGGATCATCATGTCCAGCGTGACGCCGATCGTGCTGTCCAGCCCGTGAACGACCATGCCGACACTGTCGCCCACAAGCAGCAGGTCACAATGCGGGTCGAGGATACGCGCCATCGGGGCGTCATAGGCCGTCAGGCAGACCAGCGGTTCACCACCCTTGCGGGCACGAATTTCCGGCGCAGTGATGCGGCGGGTCCGGGTTTGGGCAGACATGGGCAGGGCCTTTGCGTCGACAGGAGGCGGACCCTAGCGCAGCATGCTGCACTGCAAAAGCCTCAGGCGATGCGACGCGGCAGCACCATCGCCACCATGCCGACGGCGACGGCCATTGCAGCCGCGGCCATCACTTCCGGACTGACCAGAAAGCCGACATTGGCCAACAGGCCATCCGTCGGAATGTGGATCTGTCCGAGAATCGATTCCAGCTGGGTGCCGGCGATCGCAGAGCCGGTCGACCCTGCACCCCCAAGGATGAGAATGCGCTTGCGATCCGGATTGGACAATTGCCGAACCACACGATTCGAGAAGGCATCGGCCTCGGTCTCTGTGGCCAGCGGCTCGGCGGCCTCGGCGAAGGCGGCCTTGAGCCGGGCATCGAATGCATCATTCATCGTCATGACGCCATCACCTCCGCGCCTATAAAGAACGCCTGTAACTTGGCCCGCCCGCGATTGACGTGGGACTTGACCGTGCCGAGCGGCATGCCGGTCGCCTCAGCGGCTTCCGAATGCGACATCCCGCAGGAATAACATAACACGACCGCGATCCGCTCTTCATCTTTCAATGTGGCGAGCCCGCGGTCGAGATCAACCACATTGCCCATGTCACGCGGCGCTTCGCTGTCTTCCATCCCGGACTGGTATTTCTCCAGGACCCGGTCCGCCGCCTTGCGCTTGCGCGCCGACATCAGGAATTGCGTGTAGGCGATCGAGCACAGCCAGGACTTGAATGTCCCAGTACCCTTGAAACTGCCGATCTTCTCATAGGCCTTGATAAAGGCATCCTGGGCGAGATCGTCGGCCAGGGCGTGGTTGCGGCACATCCGGTGGAGCATGCCGCGCACCAGGCCCTGATGGCGCCGGACCAGTTCCCCGAAGGCCGCCGGGTTTTTCGTGGCGACCACCAGGGCTGTGAGTTCTTCGTCCGACGCCTTCATCGGTTCGCTCCGACTACGCGTCCGCGTCTTTTTTGCGGCCCATCAGACCAAAGCCAACGAGCACCAGGCCGATAAAGCCCGGGAAGCTGGCAACGGCCGTCATGATCCGGGTGATTTCCCCGTCAGCGTCCATCGAGCCGAGCATCAGGCCCAGGACGACAAAGGCCGCGGCGACCGCAAGCAGCACAAGACCTGATTTGAGGTCCGCATTGTGGTTCTTGTTCGGCATGCCAAGCGCCTGGATCGTGTCCGGCGTCATGGTCTGACCGGCGCGGATCGCTTCTTCGACCACTCTGAGTGTCGCCTTGCGCTTCTGCATCGACGCGTTCACCGAGATCCAGACGATGCCCAGCACCATCAGGAACAAACTAATCGGAACGAGAATGCCCGCTTCCATATCAACCTCCGTTTCGAGCCGCACCATGCGGCCTTTGTCGATAAGATGCATTGTCGATCGGATTTGGATGCAGACATTATCCGATCACAGCGACACCGAAAAAATACATATGATATTTCAATATGATGAGCGCTACAATGAGGCCAAGGACAATGGCCGTCAGGTCCCCGCCCCAGCCCTTGACGATCGGCGGCGGAGTCTCGCGCAGGCAAGCGGCAATGAATGTGGCCAGCGACCAGACGAAGAAACTGCCGAACAGGAGTACGGCGGAGGCTTCGCCGTTGGCCAGCAGATGGGCCCCGGACCAGACCACCACGCCGGCCAGCATCGGATGGCGGACCCAGCGCCGTATATGACCGGGCGCGTAAGCCGACGTGATCAGGATGATCCCCAGCGGAACCGCGAACAGCGCCAGTGTCCGCCCCCACTCGGGAGCAGCCCAGACCTGCGGCGTCGGATGGGCGAGGATCTTGCCCCAGATGATCAGCGCGAAACCGATCAGCGAGACCGCGGTATAGGCCAGCTTGTAGGGCGTCTCGCCCAAGGCTGTCTGGAGCCGATCGCGCAGCCCCGGCACAAGACGCAGGGCGTGCACCCCCAGAAACAGGACCAGTCCGACACTTAGCAGGATCATGAAAGCCTCCCCGACCTTGTGATCGACTATAGACGATTCATGGACCCATGGCTGATGAAAACAGGGCGGCGTCGGCCCTGGCCTCAGAACAGGCGTGGCAGCGCAATCGGACGGGTCAGCCAGGCATGACCTAGAGAGGCGGTGCCGATCCCGACCGCCACAACCGGCAAGACCGTCGCCAGGTCCCGGCCCAGCAATTCGGCAACACCCTGAACCGCCGGTGCCATCAGGGCCAGCCCAATAACGAGAAGAAGGCCGGCACACAGGCGCAGCACC
Source organism: Maricaulis maris (assembly GCF_036322705.1). Classification (NCBI taxonomy): domain Bacteria; kingdom Pseudomonadati; phylum Pseudomonadota; class Alphaproteobacteria; order Maricaulales; family Maricaulaceae; genus Maricaulis; species Maricaulis maris. The sequence continues at coordinate 1,230,195 of NZ_AP027270.1, read as the reverse complement.
AATTCGATACGCAGGCGACGTCGGGCAATCTTCTCCATCACGCCGACGCGAAAGGCGCGGTCGACCGACGGAGCCGCCTCGGCTACGAAGAAGTCAGCAAGCGGATCAGTCCTGTCCATCACCCACTCCCAGGATTTGCGCGAGGCGCGCTCGGCCCCGCAAGACGTGTGATTTTACAGTCCCCAGCGGCAAGGCCAAGACACTTGCCACATCCCCATGGCTCCAGCCCTCGCCGAGGCAGAGCGAGACAGCGGCCCGCTGCTCCGGCACCAGCTGGGCCAGGGCCTGCTGCAGGGCCAGCGCCCGGTCGGGCTGCGGGTCGGTACTGTCCGGACGCATCGCCTGCCAGTCATGGTCGCGCTGACGGGTACGGGCCATGGTTCGGGCTTGCCCCTTCGCCTTGCGCCAGGCGATCGCGAACAACCAGGATTTTAGACGCTCAGGCTCGCGCAGGCCGCGAAGCTCGGTCCAGCCGGCCAGAAACGTCTCCTGGGCAAGATCGTCAGCGTCGGACTCGTACGGGCAGAGGCGGCGCAGGAAGGCGCGGATCGCCCCCTGATACCGGTCGACGATCCGTGCATAGGCCCTGTCATCGCCCGAACGGGCCGCCGCGACCAGCGCGGCGTCCGTTGGCGGCGCCGGCATCACCGGTCGCGGCGGTTGAACAGGCTGCCGATACCGGAGGCCAGGAAGGCCAGGCTCAACACCCCCAGTATCATGGCCACGAAGTAGAGCGATTGCTGATCCTCTCCGAGCATTCCTGACCAGCCGGCATAGGCAAAGACGGCCGACAAGCCGGCAAACAGGAAGACCAGAAAGACCTGGCCACCACCGCTGCGATGGCCGCGGCCGCCATCATGCTCGTGATCATCATCCTGATCGCCATCGAGACTGGCAATCAGGTCTGCGGGTGGCTCCTTGCCGGAGGCGGCATAGGCCTTGAGCAGATCAATTTTGGCCTGAGTCCGCTTGTAACGCATGAAACTGCCCCAGCCTGCGGCTATGAAGAAGCCCAGCGGGAAGAGCAGCCACCAATAGCCCTGAAAAATCTCGGTCATCGCATCGATCTCCTGTCCAACAATCCCGGATCGGCCCTCATCTCATCAGGCCTTCGCTCCTGTGTCGCCGCCGCGACCCGGTTTGGATGCGCACCGATGCAATTTATTTCACGGGCGATGTCAGACATCAGCCCGGCGTCAAGGGCAGGTAGATATCCGAACGCCATTGCGCGGGAGGGCAAGTTTCCGGGTCATCGATATAGTGGACGCGAAGCGGTCGGTCGGCCAGCTCGCCGGCCCCTTGTTCGATCGCTGCCGCATAGAGGCGATCGATGGAGACATGCAGGCTGTCATAGTCTCCGACATGACGCAGCCGGGCATGGCGGCCTGCCGGGATGGCGATCACCTCCACGCCGTCAACAGCTGGCAGATCACCGACGCTGATCGCACAATCAAAGTGAAGTCCGGCCGGATCGGCAAAGCGCGGATCCTCGTGCCAGATCCCGTAAATGCCTACGAGGGCGTCCATCGGATGCTGGCTGAACACACTGTCGAAAAGGCGCTCATAGACGGTGTTGAGTTCACTATAGGCACCGATATTGCGGATCGCCAACAGGCGCAGCGGCGCGGTGGAGACAATCTCGATCGAAAGCGGCGACGCCGACAGGCCGGCGGGGTCGAGCGCAGCGGGACTCAGCAAGGCGTCAATGAGGCCGGGCTTGCCGGCGCGGATATCGCTTGCCGTGCCGCCGGTCGTTGCGCGCAGGGCGCGGCCATAGGTCTGGCTGGTCGCGTAGCCGGACGTCCCGGCGGCGACCGTTATGGGGATGGTCTTGTCTGCCAGGTCCGGCAGGCTGCGCGCGAGACGCACGCGCCGGACGGTCTCGGCAAGCGTCTCGCCGGTCATCAGGCGGAAGATGCGGTGGAAGTGGTAGGGCGACATGGCCGCCACCGCACACAGGCGTTCAAGCGTCAGATCGCTTTCTTCATCGGCGCACTCGATATGGGCAAGAACGCGGTCTATCCGTTCGGCATGGCGCGCGCGGCTCTCCGGCATCATGGTCTCTCTCCCTCGTTGACAACCATGATGCCGGTCTAGCCCGGACGGCAAGTGCAGGCGGTCCCGCACTTGCTCAATCCGTCCCGTCGCCGGATCAGCGCTGCATCGGATGATGGGTGAAGTCCGGCAGCGGCACGACGATCTCGCGGGTACGCACCGGATCACCGCGCATGAAGTCGGCCATCACCTCGGCGACCTCCGGCGACGTCATGAACAGATTATGTCCGGCATTGCGGACCATGACCTGGGTGACGCCGGTCAGGCCAGCGACAGCCTCGCTCTGACCCTCGGGATAGGTTCGCCCGTCCAGGGTACCGGTCAGCAGGAGAAGCGGCGTGTCGCCGACCGGGCCGCGCCGGAAGTCGGGCCCGAGGTCCAGTCCGGGCAGAGCATTGTCAAGCTGTGGCATGGGGAAGTTGAGATAGCGCCCTATCAGGCCGTCCGGCGCCTGGCTGTCGAACAGGGCGCGCCGCTCGGCGCTGATGCCGGATGCCATGTCCATGGCCGTGGGCATGGCGCGCAGCGAGACCGGCTCGCCGACGCCACCGAAATAGCTCAGCAGCGCGATAACCAGCGACGGATCGCCCTGATCCAGCCGACCATAGAGGTCGAGCAGCATGGCGGCGCTGGACGGATCGGCAATCAGCGCCGATGAAAGCTGCTGCAGGTGGGGACGCTGAAGCAGGAGCGGCTGGCTGCTGCCATCGCTGGATGGAACATCCAGCAAGACCGGCTCGACCTCGAGGCGGGCGTGGACCCGACGCATCAGACCGGCAATGTCGGGATAGAGGGCCTGTGCTTCGGGCTGAGTATTCACCGCCGCCTGCAGGCGGCCGATGTAGGCGTCCGTCCGGGCCGGCAGTTTGACGGTCTGATCCAGTCCCTCGGCGCTGGCAATGATTACCCGGTCGATCTCGTCAGGTCGCTCATTGAGGGCGGCCAGCGCAAGATGACTGCCATAGGAGATGCCCCACAACACCACGCTGTCCGCTCCCAGATGCGTCCGCAGGTCTGACAGGTCGGCGACGCTCTGTCGCGTTGTATAGCCCAACAGATCCACTCCCTCGGCCTGCCAGAAGCCGACACACTCATCCAGGGCCGCCCGATAGCTGGCGGTGACGTCGAGATCGCTTGTCGGCCGGGCTGGATCGGGCACCTGGCTGCTGACGCAGGTCGGCGGTCGCTCAGATGAGCCTGTCCCGCGCTGATCGAAGGCAATGACGTCGCCGTGCTCGCGCATCGCCATGAAGAGCGGGAAGCGGCGTCCCTGCGCCGTACCGGACCCGGACCCGCCCGGCCCGCCGGCAAGATAGATGATTGGCGGCCCGGCCTGTGGGCCGGTCGCGGCAAAGCGGACATAGCTGATGGTGATCATCCGGCTGTCCGGGTCGGCGCGGTTCTCGGGTACCAGGAACTGACCGCGGAAGGCATCGGCGGTCTCACCGTTCTGGGCGGTAAAGATGATGGGCTCTTCTCCGGCGCGCTGTGCGAGGCCGACCCCGCACGGGACCGAGAGAAAAACGCTGCCGGCCAACAGGCCGACACGGGCGATTGAGGTCAGTGTCATGAAACAGGCTCCGCTCTGACGTGCCCCCCGGCACACGCCCAGCAAAGCCGTGACGCGGCCTCTGCGCACCCCGCTTTCGATCAACGGCAGTCACCGACCGTTGAGCGGCGGGACGATTTGCCGACCTGCCGCTAAACTGCCGGACATGACCACTCACCCCGCCCTGCCGGCCCGCCTTTGCTCCGCACTCCTGACCGCCCTGGCCTCACTGGTCCTGCTCGCGCCGGCCATGGCCCAGCCGAGCGTGCATGTCGCCTTCGAGCCGGTTCGCGTCTGCCCGGCCCGTGATGGCGACACGGCGCCGCCGGACTTCGCCGCGGCAGACTGCGAGACCCGCTCGATCCACAACGTCGATCCACAGGGCCGGCATGTGTGGGTACGGATGCGACTGCCCCTTGCCCAGACACCCGGCGGAGAGGCCGGCCCCCTGGGCCTCACCGTCATGGGAAAAATGTCGAGCGAGGTCTTCATCAATGGCAGCCGTATCGGCTCTAACGGCCAACCTGCGGACACCCGCGCCGGCGAGATAGTCGGCCGGATCGATGCCAGCCTGTTCGTGCCGCATACCCTCCTCCGCAGCGGTGACAATACCGTCGATATCCGGATGTCGGCGCAGCATGGTTTTCTTCGGCTGGCCTCGCCCATTCAGGCGATCATGCTGGGGCGCTACGAGAACCCCACACGCCTGATGAGCACCGTCTACTGGCCCAGCCTGATAACCTTCGGCGTCTTTCTGGTCGGCTTCGTCGCCTTTGGTGCCCTGGCCTGGCGCAATGAAGACCGGGAAGCCTCGGCCTGCCTCGCGGCCGCCGCGGCCTTTGCCGGCATCCAGCTCCTCGTCGAATCGGCGCGCGGCCTGGTCGCCTACCCCTACCCCTTTCACGATCTGCGGCTGGTCCTGATTACGGCCTGTGCGGCCGGGTTCAGCGTCAGCCTGCTGTCCGTCCTTCTGCTGCGCTTCACCAGCCTGGATTGGCGTTCGCGGTGCGCCCGCCTGAGCCTCGTCGGCCTTGTCATGGCCATGGTCATTGCGGTGACACCGGGCTTCGATGGCAAGACGGCGGGCGTTCTGCTGGTGGCAATCGTCGCCGGGCTGGGCGCATCCGCCTTCTGGATGGCCAAGCGCAAGCCCGGAGCCAGCTCGGTCTGCGCCCTCATGCTCGCCTGCCTCATTGCCGTGCTCTATTCCGGCTCGCTCTTCCTGAACCGGTGGTATTTCTGGGCCAGTGCCGGCGCGCTCGCCTTTCTGCTTTATCAGCAGGCGCAGTCACTCGTTCGCGAACGCCAGCAGCGGCGGCTTGAAACCCGACGGGCACTCCAGCTGGAAACCGCCCTCGCCCAGGCACGACAGAAATCGGCGCCGGCCCAGATCCAGCTGGTGAGCGCCGGCCGGGTCGATTACGTGTCCACCGACGCGATCGTGCAGCTCAAGGCGGCAGGCGACTATGTCGAGCTGCATTTCGAGGATGGGGCGATCACGCTCTATACCGGCACGCTGGCGGGACTCGAGAGCGAGCTGCCGCCCGCCTTTCTCCGCGTCCATCGCTCCCACATCGTCAACACGCTGTTCGTCTCGGCCCTGGAGCGGGAAGCCAGCGGCACCGGCCGGCTTGTCCTGGGCAACGGAACCGAAGTCCCGGTCAGCCGCCGGATCATGCCGGCCGTCCGCAACGCCCTGGCGGAGACCGGACGCGCTCAGTAGTGCGGGGGTTTCTTGACCTCGGGCGCCGGCGCGGCGGCTTCCAGCTCTTCCAGGCGGGTCAGCATGATGTTGACCCGGCGGGTTAGCCGGTCCAGCGTTTCACGCTGATCGAGGATCACAGCGTTGAGATCCTCCACCGTCTTGTCCTGATGGGCGACATGGATCTCGAGGGCCTCGATCCGGGCCTGCAATGTATCGATCATGAATCTGCCTCCCTGCCTTGCTACCACCTTGGCCTGCGCCGATTAGGCTGGCCGGCAAACTAGCGTAAAACAACGCCTTGTCCTGTCCGGCGTTCAGCCCAAGTATGAGGTATCATCAGCGAGGAGCCCGAAATGAGCCAGATCCATGACTTCACCGCCACGGACATCGCCGGCAACGAGGTGTCACTGGCGGACTACAAGGGCAAGGTGATGCTGATCGTCAATACGGCCAGCAAATGCGGCTTCACGCCGCAATACGAGGGCCTGGAGAGGCTGCACGAGGATCTGGCCGACAAGGGTCTCGCGGTCCTCGGCTTCCCCTGCAACCAGTTCGGCAAGCAGGAGCCGGGCGACGCGGCGGAGATCGCGAATTTCTGCAAGCTCACCTACGATGTGAACTTTCCGATGTTCGCCAAGATCGAGGTCAACGGACCCGGTACGCACCCGCTCTATGACTATCTCAAGAGCGAAGCGAAGGGCTTGATGGGGTCAAAATCCATCAAGTGGAATTTCACCAAATTCCTGGTCGACCGCGAGGGCCGGATCGTCAAGCGGTTCGGCCCCGGCGACAAGCCGGAGGCGATCCGCGACGAGATTGAGGCCCTGCTCTAGGGTTCAGCCGGCAAATTTCGGCTGGGGTGCCCGACGCTTTTTGGGCGCAACCGGTTTGGCTTCGGCTGCAGCCTTGGCTTCCATGGCCAGGCGCGCCTTCTTCAGCTTCTGGAGCTGGGCGAAGCGTTGGCCGGCTTCTTCGGCAAGCAGTGTGCGGACGGTGCTGTCGGTGATCTCGGCCCGGGACTTTGCGGCGGGCTGGGTGACACGCAGGAATTCGCCATAAAGGGGTGTCGTCATCGGGTATTCCTTCCGGTAGCAGGTCTGAAACGGGCTAGAAAAACAAAAAGGCCGGGCTTTTAGGCCCGGCCTTTTCATGCGCATGCCCGCGCCCCGGTGATCCAGGTCGCAGCCACGCGGGAAGTGCTTACGCGACTTCCAGATTCTCGGCAGCGTTCTTGCCAGAGCGCTTGTCCTGGACGATTTCGAAGTTCAGCTTCTGACCTTCGGTGATCGTGCTGAGGCCGGAGCGCTCAACGGCAGAGATGTGAACGAAAACGTCGGTCGAGCCATCTTCCGGCTGAATGAAGCCGAAGCCTTTGGAGGTATTGAAGAATTTAACGGTACCAGTAGTCATGACGATTTCCTTTCAATCAGTCACGTAGAGTTGGGTCCGCACGGCCGAGTGCCGCACAGTGCCCATGTGTCGAAATTTGAAGGGAAGAGCGTCAGGAAGGCGACAAGTCGCGCCCAGAAGATTCGGCAATCAAGATCGAGTGACCACTGTATGCGCTCTTATTGCGCCTTTAGCAAGACAATTCGGTCCGACCCCACCAAATGTGAGTAGCAGCAGGTCTGCCCCCTACTCCCACTCGATCGTTCCCGGCGGCTTCGACGTCACATCATAGACCACCCGGTTCACACCGCGGACTTCATTGATGATTCGAGTCGCGACACGGCCCAGGAAGTCGTGATCATAGGGGTAGTAGTCCGCCGTCATCCCGTCGACCGAGGTCACCGCGCGCAGGGCGAGCACGGCGTCATAGGTGCGCTCGTCACCCATCACACCGACCGTGTTGACCGGCAGCAGGACCGAGAAAGCCTGCCAGATCTCGTCATAGAGGCCGGCCTTCTTGATTTCCTCGATATAGATGGCGTCGGCCTTGCGCAGGATATCCGCCTTCTCCTTGGAGACGGCGCCGGGAATGCGGATGGCGAGGCCCGGCCCCGGGAAGGGATGGCGACCGACAAAGGCGTCCGGCAGGCCGAGCTCGCGACCCAGGGCACGGACCTCGTCCTTGAACAGTTCGCGCAGCGGCTCGACCAGCTTCATCTTCATGCGCGCCGGCAGACCGCCGACATTGTGGTGAGACTTGATGGTGACCGAGGGGCCCCCGTCAAAGCTGACACTCTCGATCACGTCGGGATAGAGCGTGCCCTGGGCGAGGAAATCGGCGCCGCCGGCTTCTTTCGCCTTCTCGTCAAAGACATCGATGAACAGGCTGCCAATGATCTTGCGCTTCTTCTCCGGGTCATCGACGCCTTCAAGCGCCGTCAGGAAAAGGTCCTCGGCCTGGGCATGGACGAGCGGGATATTGTAGTGCTCGCGGAACAGGGTCACGACCTCGTCGGCCTCGCCCTGGCGCATCAGGCCCGTATCGACGAAGACGCAGACCAGCTGGTCGCCGATGGCCTCGTGCAGCAGCACGGCCGCGACCGAGCTGTCGACGCCGCCGGACAGGCCGCACAGGACACGCTTGTCGCCGACCTGCTCGCGGATCTTGGCGATCGCCTCATCCTTGAAATTGGCCATCGACCAGTCACCGGTGAGACCGGCGATGGTGTGCGTGAAATTGCGCAACAGGGCCGCGCCGCGCGGCGTGTGGACCACTTCCGGGTGGAATTGTACGCCGTAGAATTTCCGCGTTTCGTCGGCAATGGCCGCGTAAGGCGCATGGCCGGAAGTCGCGATGACCTCGAAACCCTCGGGCAGCGCGGCAACGCGGTCCCCATGGCTCATCCAGACGCGTTCTTCGTGACCGATCGGACCAAAACCGGCGAAGAGCGGGCTGTCGGTGACCAGCTTGATGTCCGCGCGACCGAATTCGCGTTCCTCGGAAGCTTCGACCCGGCCGCCAAGCTGCGCGCACATGGTCTGTTCGCCATAGCAGATGCCCAGCACCGGCAGACCGCGGGTGAAGACCGAAGCGTCCGCCCGCGGGGAATTCTCCCAATGCGTCGAATGGGGCGAGCCCGACAGGATGATCGCCTTGGGATCATAGGCATCGATAAAGGCGGCATCGGCCCGGTTATACGGGTGGATCTCGCAGAACACTCCGCTCTCGCGGACACGGCGGGCGATGAGCTGGGTCACCTGGCTGCCGAAATCGATGATGAGGAGCTTGTCGTGTTGATCGGTCATGGGCGTTCGCACCCGCGCGCACGGGTGTCCCGAAGGTCAAATTGTAGGGAGATGGCAGAAACATCTGTCAGCATGCGGCCCGATAGCGCGGTTCATCGCGCTTGACCAGTCCCGAGCGGGCCCTGATCTGCGCTTTCACAGGATTTTCCCGATTTTCCACGGCTTGGCCTTGAACACCGGCGACAGGGCGCGCAGGTTCCGGGCATATCAGTCCCAAGGAGTCTGTCATGCGCCTGCCCGCCATCCTCGCCTGCCTCAGCCTCGTCGCCGCCTGCTCAGCGCCGGTCGCGAGCGGGGACTGGCAACTCGACACCGAGCGCTCCACCCTCTCCTTCGTGTCCATCAAGTCCGGCGAGATTGCCGAGGCTCACAGTTTTTCCGGCTTGAGTGGATCGGTCACAACCGACGGCCGCGCAGAGCTGGTCATTGATCTCGACACTGTGGAAACCGGGATCGATATCCGCAATGAGCGGATGCGCGAGCATCTCTTCCAGGCCGACCGCTTTGCCACCGCCCGCGTGACCACAACGCTGGATCTTGCTGCGCTGGCTGATCTCGGTGTCGGCGAGCGCCGGTCGCTGACGCTGCCGGCGGTGCTCGATCTGCACGGCATGCGACTCGACCTCGAGGCGGACGTCACCGTTACCGATATCGATGGCCGCCAGGTCCTGGTGGAAAGCCGGGCGCCGGTGATGGTGCATGTCGAGGATTTCGGCTTGGCGGGCGGTCTCGCGACCCTGCAGGAACTGGCCGGCCTGCCGTCGATCACGCCGGTCTCGCCGGTCAGCTTCTCGCTCCTCTTCACACGCGGCTGAGCATCTGACTGGCCGGCGTCGGCGCGACGCGCCAAGCTTGCACCGTCGCAGCCGGTCGCCGGATGATCAGGCTGACCGCCCGGAGATTCGATGCCGACCGCCCGTCCCCACGCCGAAATCGTCGAACTGCAATACTTGCGGGCGCTGGCCGTGCTTATGGTCGTGGTCGGTCATCTGCACCAGGCCGGCGGCCGCTTCACAGGCGCGGACCTGCTCGGGGGAGCAGGCTATGTCGGGTTTGGCGGTGTTGACGTCTTTTTCGTCATCTCAGGCTTCATCATCCATACGCTCTATCGCTCGGCATCCGGCCCGAGCCTTGGCTTTGCGCTCAAGCGCCTCAACCGGATCTTCCCGCTCTACTGGATTTTCACCGGCCTCGCCGTGCTGGGCTATCTGGTCATGGGCGACAGCCTGACCCGAGCGTTCGGCGAGCTCGACTGGGTCAGCAGCCTGACCCTGCTGCCAACCGGGCAACCGCCGCTCCTGCTGGTCGGCTGGACGCTGACGCATGAGCTGTATTTCTACCTCGTCTACGGGCTCGCCCTGTTTCTGCCGCGCCGCTGGCGCCTGGTTGCGGCCGGGAGCCTCGCCGGGCTCACAGGCCTTGCCATGGCCGACATCATCCAGCCCGACACGCCCTGGGAACGCCTGGCTCTGAGCGGGTTCAACCTGCAATTCCTGGCCGGGATCGTGCTGGCCGAGTGGCGCCAGCACTTGCCGGCGACGCGCTGGCTGGCCGGCGCAACGGCCCTGGCCGGCGTCGCGCTCGGTATCGGCTGGACCGCCAGCTTCGGCCTCGATGGCCTGGCAGACAGTGATCGGCGCGCGCTGATCTTCCTGCCCATGGCGGTTGGACTGGTCTGGACGATTCTCGCCTGGCAGCCGCGCTGGCCGCACTTGGTGACCGCGATCGGCGACTGGTCCTACGCGATCTATCTGGGCCATTTGCTGGCGATCAGCGTTCTCGGACGTGTGCTCGCCATGCTGCTGCCGCAAGGCCTGCCCGCGACCCTGCTCCTGTTCGGCCTCGGACTGGCCGCCAGCCTGATCCTGGGCGCCCTGGTGCACCGTTTCCTGGAGCAACCCCTGCTGGCCACGGGCAAGGCCTGGATTCGCCGGGTCGCTGCGCCCGACCGGCCATAGGCCTGACAGCCCCGCGACGCTTTGCCGCCAGCATGTCCGCCGCATGAATAATATTTAACATATTGAATTATTGTAACTAATTACACGGACCGACGACTGCTACCTGTGACCGGCTTCACGTCACTCCGGGTCCGTCATGCAGTACGCCGTCGGCAAGTCTCCCATCTTTATTGGCGGTTCGCCGCGCTCGGGCACCACCTTGCTGCGCGCCATGGTCAATGCCAGCCGCAACATCGTGTGCGGACCGGAGATGCGGGTCATCCCGGCGCTGTGCCATCTGGCCGAACAGATCGACACGGGTCAGGCCGATATCCTCGAGCAGGGTTACGGCCTCGACCGACAGGCGATGAATGACCGCTTTGCGCGGGCCATCGATACGCTGCTCGCTCCGCTACATGCCCGCTCCGGTGCCCGCGTCGCCGAAAAGACACCGGCCAATATCCTCCACTTCGCACGCCTGCGCCGGATTTTCCCGGACAGCCCCCTGATCGGCGTGGTCCGGGATGGTCGCGATGTTGTTGCCTCGCTTTTGTCGATGGACTGGACCGACGGCCGGACCGGGCAGCCAATGGCCATCACGCGGGATGCCGAAGCCGCCGCCCGGCTGTGGTGCGCCAGCATTGATGCCGGCCGCCGCATGCGCTCGGACGCCCAGTATTTCGAGCTGAGATACGAGGCGCTGGTCGGCGATCCGGCCGCCACCATCGACCGGCTGTTCGACGCCTTGGGCGAGAGCGACGAGGCCAAGGCCCGGGCACTCGACCATGCGCGGCACTTCGACCGCACAGCAGGCACGGCCGAATCCAGTGCCGAGCGGGTCGCCCGCCCGATTGACCGGCAAGCGATCGGTCGCTGGCAGCGGGATCTCGATGGTACCCAACGCGAGGCGGTGATGCGCATCGCCGGCCAGCACCTCGCAGACCTCGGATATGCCTGATACCGACCCGGATCCAAATTCAGGCCCGGATCCAAAGTCAGGCCCGGTCCCCAACTCTGGAACTGCGCGCCGCGACGGGGCGGGACTGGTTTTCGCCGGTGGCTGTCCGCGCTCGGGCCTGACCGTGCTGCGCCGCCTCATCGAACCGCATAGCCGGGTGCATTGCGGACCGGATACGGGCCTGCCGCCCTCGATCGCCATGCAGTGGCAGAATTTCGCCCGCGAGCTGGGGCCGCTGCACGCACGCGACTTCGACCTCGGTACCGACGACATGCGCCGGACCATGGCCGACCTCCTGACAGGCATGATCGGCACGCCCCTGGATCAGCCGGAGGTGAAGGTGCTGGTCGAGAAGACCACGCTCAATGTCGCAGCCTTCGAGCCGCTCGCCCGACTGCTGCCGCAGGCGCGCTTCATCCATGTCGTGCGTGATGGCCGCGACGTGGCGAACTCCCTGCTCGCCCGCGACTGGCGCGACCCGCAGGGTCGCCCCTTCCCCCATGTCAGCGATCCGCAGGCCGCCCTGAAATACTGGACCGACCTGACCGGGATCGGCCTCGCCGCCGAACGCCGGCTACACGGACGGATCTGTCGCGTCCGTTATGAAGATCTCGTGATCCGGCCAAAGGCGACCATCACCGAATTGATGACCTACCTCGGCCTCAAGTTCGAACCGGCCCAGCTGCACTACGCAACCCGCACGATCGCCCTGCATGGCCTGGAACTGGACAGCGCCCCCCTGATCAACCAGCCGCTGACCCGGCGGCGTGTGGGGGCGGGGGCGGCCCTTGATGCCCAGGTCTCACCAGCGACGCGGCAGCGGCTGATGGAGCTGGGCTATGGCGAGGTTGGCCGAGATCGCTCGCAGCGGCGGCGACGCTAGCCGCCCACCCGCTCCATCACGCAGATATAAAACCCGTCCGTATCGGTCCGGCCCGGCGAGAGCTGGAGCGCGCCGTGATCTGTCACGCAGGGCTCCAGAAGGCTCTCGGCATCGACGGCGAGACCGCCGGTGGCCGTCAGGACCTCGATCACGGGGATCGGTTTGAAGCCGGGTGTCTTGGCGAGGAAGGCATCGATCCGGTCGCCGTTTTCTTCCGGCAGCACCGAGCAGGTGACATAGACCAGGCGGCCGCCCGGCTTCACATATCGGTGACCGCGTTCCAGCACGAGGTCCTGCTCCTTGATGCGGCGCTCGAGGGCTGCGGGCTTGAGGCGCCATTTGGCGTCGGGACGACGGCGCCAGGTGCCGGTTCCGGTGCAGGGGGCGTCGCAGAAAACGACATCCATTTTCTCAACAAACTCGCCCAACGCCTTGTCTTCACTATCGTCATGGACCTGGACATTGCGCACGTCGGCCCGCTTGAGGCGCGGCCAGATGGCGCGCAGGCGGCGCCAGTCGATATCCCAGGCGTGAACCTGTCCGGTATTGTGCAGCAGGGCGGCGAGGGCCAGCGTCTTGCCGCCGGCTCCCGCGCAATAATCCAGTATTTGCTGGCCCGAACGGGCGCCAGAGGCGAGCGCGGCGAGCTGTGAGCCCATGTCCTGCACCTCGACCCAGCCCTTGCCATAAGCCGGAATACTTTCGGCCGCGGCGGCCTTGCCACGCGGATCACGCTGCGGAATCCGAATACCTGAGCGAACCAAGGGGCTATTTTCTGCCGCTTTCAGTTTCGACGATACCTCTTTGAAAGCACGATCAAAATCGACCTTCACTTCATTTACGCGAAGATCGACGGGTGCCCGCGATGAGAGCTTGGAGCCCTCCTCGGCGGCTGCATCACCGAAGGCGCGAACGAGGCTGGCTTCCAGCCACTCCGGGACGTCACCGCGGATGTGCAGCGGTGCGTCGGAGATGTCGCGGGCCAGACCCGCGCGCTCGGCTGCCGTCAGCGCATCCGGGGCGTGGTCATCGCCCTCGAACATGGCGTCAATGGCATCCGCCTCGACATCCCAGATCCGTCCGACCGTGCCGATCGCCAGGGCGCGCGGGGAGCCCTCGCCCATGGCGTAGGTAGTCGAGGCCTGGTGGCGCAGCGCGTCAAGCACGAGACCGCCGATCCAGGCCCGGTCGCCGGAACCGGCAAAGCGGTGCGCCTTGCCCCAGTCCCGCACGGCATCCTTGACCGGCTGGTGCTGGGTCTGGAGCGTGTCGAGAATCTCGATGGCTGCGGCAATGCGTGCGCCGTCTCTCATGTCGGATATCCGTCTTGCAAGGGCGCACTCGGGCGCGGTTTATTTCGGTTGGGCGCCGGTATAGCACGCCGCCAGCTGGCGGCAGATGGCCTTGGGGTCGGTGTAGAGCCGCCGACCGTTCACGACCGCCTCCGGCTCGACATGGGCAGGCGTATCGTCGGCGAGTATGAGCGTCGGGGCGTTCTGGTGGTCAGCATCCAGCAGCGCCACGATCTCGGCCCGCGGACGTGCATACTCGACACGGACCAGGGTAATCGCGTCACCCCAATGCGGATTGACGGTGAGCGCACCCTCCACGGTGCAGCAATCGGCGCACAGCCACGGGCCGCCATCGGCGTCATCCCAGGCTCCGGTGAGCAGGAAGAGCGTATCCTTGCCGGTCTCGATCACGGGCTGATCCTGCATCATTGCGTCACGACTCCCACCACGAGGACAACCCAGAAGGCCATCAGGCACAGCATGCCCGCGGCAAAGGCCATGAAGCGCGCGCGCAGATGATTGCTGGTCACATGAATGAAGGCATGGAGCAGGCGCGACACCGCCCAGACCCAGGCCAGCACGACCAGCGCCGTCGAGGTGACACCGAGAAGCGTCGCAAAAAGCGCACCGGCATAGAAAAGGACCGGCGCTTCCATCTGGTTCTGGTAGGCGTTGGAGACCTGCTGCGCGCGGCGCGGCCAGGCGCCCTGCCCGAGCGCAATATCGCCCGGCTTGACCTGGCCCGACGCGATCGCGCGAAAGCGCATCAGGCCCGTGGCAATCGCCAGGGCCAGGGTCAGGCCGACCTGCATCAGGACGGGGTAGAACAGCGCATCACTCATCGGGTCTCTCCTGCTGGGCCGGATCCATTTTGCCGGACCATGGCGGGGTATCGCCCCCGCCACGCGCCTGCAATCCCGACCCGGACATGGCCTCCATGCGAAGATGGCGGCTTGCCCTTGTGCTCTGCCTGATCAGCTGGTGGTCGGATAGTTCGGGGCCTCGCGCGTGATTTTCACGTCGTGGACATGGCTTTCACGCAGACCGGCATTGGTGATCCGCACGAATTGCGCCCGCTGGTGCAGGTCGGCAATCGTCCGTGACCCGGTATAGCCCATGGCCGCCCGCAGCCCGCCGACCATCTGGTGCAGGATCGGACCGACCGGCCCCTTGTAGGGGACCTGGCCCTCAATCCCTTCCGGTACCAGCTTCATGCGCTCGGTATCCTTCTGGAAATAGCGGTCGGCAGAGCCGGCCGCCATGGCGCCCAGCGAGCCCATACCGCGATAGGATTTGTAGGAGCGGCCCTGGTAGAGGAACACCTCACCCGGGGCTTCCTCGGTCCCGGCCAACAGCGAGCCGACCATAATACAATCGGCGCCGGCGGCGATCGCCTTGGCCATGTCACCGGAGAACTTGATCCCGCCATCGGCGATGATGCAGGCATTCGAGCCCTGCGCAGCGCGGCGGGCATCCATGATCGCGGTCAGCTGCGGCACACCGACACCGGCGACGATGCGCGTGGTGCAGATCGAACCCGGGCCGATCCCCACCTTGATGCAGTCGGCACCTGCCTCGATCAGTGCTTTCGCACCGTCATAGGTGGCAACATTGCCGGCCACGACGCGGGCATTGCCATAAGCCTTCTTGACCCGGGTGACCTGGTCCAGAACCGACTGGCTCTGACCATGGGCGGTGTCGATCACAACGATGTCCACGCCGGCGTCGATCAGCGCTTCCGAGCGCTCGAAGCCGCTATCCCCTACCGTGGTCGCCGCAGCGCAGCGCAGACGCCCCTGGGCGTCCTTGGCGGCGCTCGGGAAGGCCTGGGCCTTCTCCATGTCCTTGACCGTGATCAGGCCGATACAGCGGCCTTCATCATCAACAACCAGCAGGCGCTCGATACGGTGCTTGTGAAGTTTGACGCGGGCCTCGTCCTGCGAGGCGCCCTCTTTGACCGTAACCACGTCGCGGGTCATCAGATTGCCGACCTTCTCGTTCGGGTCGTCGGCAAAGCGGACATCGCGATTGGTGATAATGCCGACCAGCTTGCCCGGACGGGCATTGGTCGCGCCTTCCACCACCGGAATGCCGGAGATACGGTGTTGGGCAATCAGCGCGCGGAGCTCGGCCAGGGTCGCGTCCGGCGAGATCGTCACCGGGTTGACCACCATGCCGCTCTCATAGCGCTTCACCCGCCGCACTTCCTCGGCCTGTTCGGCGATGGTGAGATTGCGGTGGATGACGGCGAGGCCGCCAGCCTGTGCCATCGCGATCGCCATACCGCTCTCGGACACGGTGTCCATGGCGGCGGCGAGCATCGGAATCTTCAACGCAACGTCGCTGGCCACGTGCGTGGTGACATCGGCATCGGCGGGAAGAACTTCGGACGGACCCGGTTGCAAGAGCACGTCATCGAAGGTGAGACCTTCGCGAATCTCCATGGGAGACTCCTCTAAGCTGCTTGCGGCGCGGCAATAGAATGGATTCGGGCATGTGGCAAGGGATGGATGCGGGTTGCGACTGAAATGTCGCAATCGGGGTTCGCATCGGCTCTCCCAGAGCGTACCGCCGCGCAATCGTAGTGGGCCGGCCCGCGAGACCGGCCCTCGACCGTCACACCGGCGCCGACTACTCCAGCGATAATCGCGCCACGATCTCTGTCTGGAGGAAAGCCGAGGCATTCTGGTGCATGGTCGGCGTGTTGTAGTCGGTATTGGTGAAGACGACGGTCAGACCGAAGTCCGGCAGGATAAAGACCCGATTGCCGCCATTGCCATTCATGCCCGCGGCCCAGAACGTCTCGCCCTCTACCTCATAGGGCATCAGCCACCACAGATAACCATACCCCCAACCCGGGGTGTTCGGGATCGCGGCCTGGTGCGCGATTGAGGCGTCCGTCCAGTCCTGCGGAAGCAGGCGGTCGCCGCCGATGACGCCGCCTAGCCGTTGCAACTCGCCCAAGCTCGCCAAGGCTTCGGTGGTCAGCCGCAGACCGCCGCCCAGATGGGCCTGGCCGAGCCCGTTGCGCGGCCATTCCAGTTGCTCGACCCCCAGCCGGTCAAACAGGCGCGTCTCGGCATAATCGGTATAGGGCTGGCCAACGGCCCGTTCAACGACCTCGCCGAGCAATTGCACGCCCGCCGTGCAGTAGGAGAAGGCCCGCCCATGGGGGCTGGCTTCCGGCGTGGGCTGCCAGCTTGGAAAGCCGCGGATCGGCAGGGCCCAGAAAAAGGCGCTCCAGTCCTCGACCAGATACATGCGCTCTTCATTGCCACGCGAAAACTCGTTCCAGTCATTGCACTCAAGCGGACCACTCATTGTCAGCAGGTCTTCCACGGTAATTGCCAGCTTGCGCGGGTCCGGGGCGGGAAAGGGCATCAGCTCGGGGAAGAAGCTCGCGACCTCGGTATCGAGACGCAGATAACCCTCTGCGATCGCGGCACCGACCACCATTCCGGTGACCGTCTTGGTCACCGAGCGTGTATCGTGAAGCATTGCCTCATCGGCGCCGTTGAACCAGGCCGCGTGGAGCGGCGCGCCATTGGCCAGGATCATGACACTGGTGACGGTGCCATAATCACCGGCTTCGACAGCCGCATTGAGCGCGCGCGCCTCATCGCTCCCGAAATGCAGCTCCTGGGAGTCTGCCGGGGCGCAGGCAGTGCCGATGGCAGCCAGCGCGAACAGGAGGGCGAAAGGCGAGTTGGACAGGGACATGGATGTGATCTCCGCAGGGCAAATGAGCTCCCCCCCTTGCGCGCGGCCAGCAATGCGGTCACGTGAAGTCAGGTGAAGAAAGCTGAAATGCGACCCGTTCCGAGATGAC
The DNA here is from genome assembly GCF_036322705.1 of Maricaulis maris. NCBI lineage: Bacteria > Pseudomonadati > Pseudomonadota > Alphaproteobacteria > Maricaulales > Maricaulaceae > Maricaulis > Maricaulis maris. The sequence goes on along the minus strand of NZ_AP027270.1, from coordinate 1,212,792 downwards.
CGCCCCCCTGCCTCCCCGCTTCTGCCTTGACGACCTCGAAGTCGACACGCGCGCGCGGCAGGTGTGGCGGGCCAATGCAAGACTGGATGTCCCGGATCTGAGCTTTGACCTGCTGGTCGCGCTCGCTGGCTGCCATCCCGACCCGATGGACACGGGCGAGATGGCGCGGACGATATGGCATGTCGACCATGTCAGTGAGGACACCATCACCCAGCGCGTCGCCCTGCTGCGTCGGTCGCTCGGCGATGAGGCGCGGCACCCGCGCTACGTCCGCACCGTGCGCCATCGCGGCTACGCTCTGGTTCCGGCACCCGAGTCGGTGATCGAGACATCGACCGTGAGACGCGGCTTTCGTACCGGATTTATCGCACCCGGACGCGTTGGATCCGGACGCGTTGGCCCCGGACTTGTCGGGATTGTGGCACTGGCCATCCTGGTCCTGGCCGGCATGGGATCGTTCTGGTTCTCCGGCAGCTCACAAAGGCCTGCCGACACCCCCGGCGACCCGATCGCTAGCGCACCAACGGATATCGCCCTTGCCATCAGGATCGACCGCGCCCGCACTCTGCTGGACCTGCACCAGCCGGCGGAAACCGAGGCCGCTATCGAGCTGCTGGAGACAGCTCTCGCGGACCATCCCGACGACCCCGAGGTCCGCCTCGTCCTGAGCTTTGCCCTGACCACGCGCGCAACAAAATTCACACCCAGTCCGGACGATGTCGACCGCGCTGAAAACCTGGCCCGCGACCTGATCGCACACGACGAGACCTTCGCCGCTGCCTGGCATGCCCTCGCCTACACCCTGGATGCGCACGGCCGGCTGGACGAGGCCGTTGCCGCCTACCAGCAGGCGTTTACGCTCAATCCGAATGATGTCGCCGCCATGTCGAGCGCGGCCTACCTGTTGCGCGTCCGCGGGCGCTTGCATGACGCGCTCGTCCTGGAATCCCGGGCGATCACCTCGGGACAGCCGACCCTTTACGGACCGGTCCAGATTGCCACCAGTCTCAGCCTGCTCGACCACCCGGCCGCCGAGGTCTGGTGGGCCCGGGCGATGACCGGCGGCGCCGGCGAAACGGTCATGCTGGCGGCCCGTATGGAAGACGATCTTCGCGCCGCGCGGCCGCAGGACGCGCTCGCGCGCCTTGACGAGGCGCGCCCGGAAGTTCGCGATACGGCGCGCCTGCAGCGCCTGGCCGGTCTGGCGCATCTGCGGGCCGGCGATGCGAACGCCGCCGAGGCGGCGCTCACGGCAGCAGGAGACGCCGCCTACAACGAGCGCCTGGCCTTGTCGGCCATGCAAGGAACTGCCAACGCCGCTGATGGGTTGGACGCCATGATCGACGAGGCCCTTGCCGATGGGCAGAGCTGGCCTGACCTGCGCATCAGCCTTGCAGCGATCGACGCCCAGTCGGGCCGCATCGACATCGCTGCCCGGCGCCTCGGCGAGGCGATCGACCTTGGCTGGCGCGATGTGCGCTGGATCGAGACGTCACCGCTACTGGCCCCGCTGGTTGCCAGTACCCACTGGCCGGTCCTGCGTGCGCGTATGCTGCGTGAGCTGGCGGCTCAACGCCGCCTTGTCGATACGGATCGCGCTCTGGCGGTCCTGCTCGACGACGCCAACTGACCGCCTGCCACCCGCCCCATTCTCGCCCGAAAATGACCTTCCCGCCTCCCCCGTATCGCCTCGCGGCGCGGCTGGAGTGACAGGGCGTCGGGTGAGGCCGACGCGTGAAAACGGCCAATGGGGAGGCCAAAATGAGACAGCGCAATCGCCGACGCGACGACCAGGCCGAGGTCAACATGACCCCGATGCTGGATATCGTGTTCATCCTACTCATCTTCTTCATCGTCACCGCCACCTTCCTGTCCGAGGAAGGTGTCGACTTGCGGCCGCCGCCCGAATGTGAGGGCCCGCAATGCCCCACAACGGGCCCGCCGCCGATCGTGGTTCAGCTCGATGCGGACGACAATGTCTTCGTCAACGGCGACCGGACCGATGTGGAACGGGTGCTGGCCGCTATCAACCGCCATCGCGCCGAACAACCTGACAGCGCCGTGCTGCTGGAAGTCGATGACGAGAGCAGCCATGGCATTGTGGTGCGGATCTGGGACGACATGGGTGCCAATGGCGTGCCGGTCTCGATCCAGAGAGCCCGAGCACAAGAATAAGCCCTAGCCCCGGAAGCCCATCGCGACCACGAAGGTCTCGGCGCTTTCGGAACGGCTGGCATCCGGTTTGAAGTGACGAACCTTTTCGAACTTCGCCTTCAGGAGATCGAGCAGAGCCCCGTCCGAGCCGCCCTGAAAGACCTTGGCGATGAAGAAACCGCCGGGTTTCAGCGTCTCGACTGCAAAATGCGCGGCCAGTTCGGCGAGTGCGACAATGCGCAGGTGATCCGTGGTCTTGTGACCGGTTGTCCACGGGGCAAGGTCGGAGACAACGGCATCGGCCGCGCCGCCCATCTCGGCCTTCACGAGGCTGGGCGCGTCGTCATCGGTAAAGTCTTTTTCCAGCAGGGTCGCGCCGGTGATGGGCTCGATTTCCAGCAAGTCGATACCGACCACTTCAGAGGCGCCGGACTTGAGCGCTACTTGCACCCAGCCCCCCGGCGCCGAGCCGAGATCGACAACCCGCATCCCCGGACGCAGCAATTTGAAACGCTCGTCGAGCTGCAGCAGCTTGTAGGCCGCGCGCGAGCGATAGCCCTCCATCTGCGCCTTCTTGACGTAGGGATCATTGAGCTGTCGCTGCAACCAGCGGGTCGAGGAGGTCTTGCGACCGCGCGCGGTCTTGACCCGTTCGAACATCTGCTTGGCGGCGCGGGCATCCCCGCCCTTCTTCATCGGTCCGGAGACACGGCGGCGGCGCTCATCGCTACTGCCCCAGCCAGGCAGGCCTTCCCGGGGTGATTCACCGTCTGGCGTATCACCCCCGGCCGTTTCATCGCTCGCCGTTTCATCGTTCGGCGCTTCACCGTTCGGCGCGTCGTCTTCCGGCGTCTTGTCGTCGTCGCTCATTCGCCCGATCCTGCCTCGGCCTGCGTCTTGCCACTGCCCGTCTTGCGACGGCGTCGCCGCTTCTTGGACTTTCGCATGAGATTGAGCAACATGCCTTCGCGCAAGCCGCGATCCCCCACACGCAGTCGTTCGGCCGGCCACATTTCGGCGACGGCCTCGTAGATGGCACAACCGGCAAGCACCAGTTCTGCCCGGTCGGCGCCAATGGTCGGCTCCTGGGAACGGCCATGAAAATCGAGCTCACGCAAGCGCTTGCAGGCGTCCAGGGCCTCATCACCGGTCATCCACAAACCGTCGACCTTGGAGCGGTCATAGCGCGGCAGCCGCAGATGGACGCCGGCCATCGAGGTGACCGTCCCCGACGTACCGACCAGATGCGCGCGGCCATCGCGAAACAGCGGCCGCATCGCCTTGGCGCCGCGCGGCGTCTTCATCAGGTCGCGGGCATAGGACTTCATGTCGTTGTACCATTCGGCCCGGTCCTCGCGCTCCGGGAAGCGCTCCGAGAGCGTGACCACACCGACCGGCGTCGACGTCCAGGATTTCATCGGCGGACGACCACCCGACGCGCGCCCCCCGCGGTTGCGCCACTCGGCGAGATCGACCCAGGACAGCTCGGTGGAGCCGCCGCCGATATCGATCACCAGGGCCGCATCCTTCTCCTCATCGAGCAGATCGACGCAGCCATGCACGGCGAGACGCGCCTCTTCCTCGGCCGAGATCAGATCGAAGGTCAGGCCGGTTTCGCGCTCGACGCGCTCCAGGAATTCCGCGCCATTGTCGGCCATGCGACAGGCCTGGGTGGCGATGGAGCGGTGCTTGACGACATTCTGACGGCGGATCTTGTCAGCGCAGACCTTCAGCGCCTCGACGGCGCGGTCCATGGCGCCTTGCGACAGCGCACCCGATCCGGTGATCCCCTCACCCAAACGAACAACGCGCGAGAACGCGTCGACGACATGGAAGCTGGTTCCCGATCGCTGCGCCAGCAACATGCGGCAATTATTGGTCCCCAGATCGATCGCGCCGTACACGGGAGACGGAGCGCGATTGCCCCCTCTCCGCTTGCGTGCGGCGGCCTCACTGCCCGGTGTGCCCCGGGGCGATGGCTCCGCCATGATATACCTCTTGCCGACCGGTGCGCCGCATCCGGGGTCCGGGAGGCGCGTCTCGATTCGGGCTCATCTCAATGTTGGTTGCAGGATACAAGGATGCGCCGGACCTGCAAGGATGCGTGACGTCTGGCAGCTCGAGCCGTGGCTTATTGCGCGAAACACCCTAAATATGGGGCGTCGCGCGAGGATGGTCCGCGCCCAGCAATTTGTGACAGAGTAGACAGCATGATCATTCGCAACGCCAAATTCGGACTCGGCGATGTGGTACGCCACCGCCTCTTCCCCTTTCGCGGGGTCGTGGTGGACGTGGATCCGGAGTTCGCCAATACCGAGGAATGGTATGAGTCCATTCCCAAGGAGGTCCGCCCGTCCAAGGACCAGCCCTTCTATCACCTGCTCGCCGAGAATGATGAAAGCTATTACGGCGCCTATGTTTCGGAGGGCAACCTTTTGCCCGATGCCGAGAATGGACCGGTCGAGCACCCGCAAATTGCCGAGGCCTTTGAGGGCTTTGATGGCACGCGCTACCAGCTCAAGACAGCCCCCGACCAGGCGCACTAGTGCCGCGATGACCGGCCTCAGCCCGCTTTCGTCCAGGCGTCCTGAAGCTCACGCTTGAGCACCTTGCCGATCGCACTGCGCGGCAGCTCATCGACCAGCCTCACAGCGCTGATGCGCTGCATCTTTCCAAGCTGTTGATTGGCAAAGGCGCGCAGCGCGTCCGGCGCCACCTCAGCGCCGGCTTCGAGGACCACACAAGCGACCGGTGTTTCGCCCCAGTCGCGTGACGGCACGCCGATCACGGCGACATCCGCGACGGCTTCATGCGCGCGCAGGATCGCCTCCAGATCGGCGGGATAAATGTTCATGCCGCCGGAAATAATCATGTCCTTGGCCCGGCCGACAATGGTGAAGAAGCCGTCGGCATCCTTCGCGGCCAGGTCACCCGTGCGAATAAAGCGGGCGCCGTCCGGCGCATGCCATTCCGCCTCGCGCGTCTTTTCCGGCTGGCCGTGATAGCCAGTCATCATCGCCCCCGAACGCCCAACCACCTCGCCAATTTCGCCCGCTGCGCATTCCTGCCCCTGCGGATCGATGACGCGGATATCATGGCCCGGCATCGCCTTGCCGACCGTATGCAGCTTGTCGGGATGTTCATGCGCGACGAGGACACAGGAGCCGCCACCCTCGGTCATGCCGTAATATTCCACCAGGCCGCCCGGCCAACGGGCCAGGACTTCGGCTTTCAGCTCCGCCGAGAACGGCGCCGACGTGCAGAATTTGAGCTGATAGGCCGAGAGGTCGAATGCATCGAAATCCGGCACGGCGAGGATGCGCTGATACTGCACCGGCACCAGCATGGAATGGGTCGCCTTGTGCCGTTGCGCCAGCTCCAGAAAGCCGCGCGCCTCGAATTTGGGCATAAGGACGAGCGTGCCGCCGCCGGCCAGGGTCGGCAGCACACTGACCAGCGTGGTGTTGGAGTAGAGCGGCGTCGAGCAGAGCGTGACCGCGCCGGGACCGAAGCCGACCGGATCGGTCAGATGGTTGTGCGGCCAGCGCATGCGGTGCGACTGGACGATCCCCTTGGGCGTGCCCGTGGTGCCGGAGGAGTAGATGATGTTGAACGCCATCTCGGGCGTGATTTCGACCGCCGCCGGAGGGTCTGCGGCGTCACCAAGCCAGTCATCGAGAGCCGCGCCTGCAGCGCCCGCCTCGAGCGCCAGCGGACGCGCAGACAGTCCGGCCAGCTCGTCCGACAGGTGAGCCGAAACCGCCGCGTCGAGCGCGACATGGCTGGCGCCGCAATCGCGGATCATCGCCGCCAGCTGTGCCGGCGTTGCCGAAGGCGAGAGCGGTGAGATGGCGGCGCCGCAGCGCAGGGTTCCAAGGAATACGGCCATGTAGTCGACATGGCTGGCCGCGCAGATCGCGACCACACCGCCCGGCTCCACCCCGTCCGCCTGCAGGCGTGCGGCAATCCGGTTGGCCCGCGCATCGAAGGCGCGATAATCCAGACGCGCGTCACCGCAACGGATCGCATCATGATCCGGCCGCGCAGCAGCCTGCAGGGCGACCAGGTCCGAGAAGGTTCCGAACTCGCGTTGGACATAGGCCTGGATGGCAGACATGGCATGATCACCGGATCAACCGGGCTCCCCGACAAAATCGGGGGCGAGGTATGCCACCCCGCCCCTCTGATATTGCATTGAAGTCTAGTGATCGTTGGTCCGGTATGGAAGCCGGTCGGTCAGGGCGCCGCTTATGCCTTGACCACTTCCTGCTCGATGGCGCCAAAGATGGACTTGCCGGCCTTGTCCTTCATCTCGATCCGGACCGTGTCGCCGTATTGCATGAAGGGTGTCGCCGGCTTGCCGTCCTTGATGGTCTCGATCATCCGGATCTCGGCAATGCAGGAATAGCCGACCCCGCCCTCCGAGATCGGCTTGCCGGGACCATCGTCAAGCTTGTTGGAGACCGTTCCCGAGCCGACGATCGTGCCAGCAGTGACCGGACGCGTCTTGGCGAGGTGGGCGATCAGTTGCGGGAAATCGAAGGTCATGTCGATCCCGCACTCGGCCTTGCCGAACATCTCGCCATTGTATTTCACCAGCAGCGGCAAATGCAGCTTCTTGCCGTCCCAGGCCTCGCCGAGCTCGTCCGGGGTCACGGCGACCGGCGAGAAGGCGCTCGGCGGCTTGGCCTGGAAGAAGCCGAAGCCCTTGGCCAGCTCACCCGGGATCAGACCGCGCAGGGAGACGTCATTGACCAGCATGACAAGACGGATTGTCTTCGCCGCCTCATCCACTGAGCAACCGGCCGGTGCGTCACCGGTAATCACCGCGATCTCGCCTTCCATGTCACAGCCCCAGGCCGTGTCACCGAGCGGGATATCGCCGCGGGGTGCGAGGAAGGCGTCGGAGCCGCCCTGGTACATCAGCGGATCAGTCCAGAACGTGTCCGGCATCTCGGCACTGCGCGCCTTGCGCACAAGTTCGACGTGATTGACATAGGCCGAGCCGTCGGCCCACTGAAACGCCCTCGGCAGAGGCGACAGGGCCTCGCGCTCATGGAAGCGTTCGCGCGGAATGGTCTCGCGCTCGAGTTCATCAGACAGCGAGCGCAGGGCCGGCTCGCAGCGCTCCCAGTCGTCCAGCGCCGCCTGCAGGGTCGGCGCGACCTGATGGGCATCTGCGCACCAGGCGAGGTCCTTCGAGACCACAACCAGGCGACCGTCCCGGCTATCGGATTTCAGCGTTGCGAGTTTCATCCTGTTTCTTCCCTGTGCATCGAGTGTGGGGCCGGCCTGTTATCGGCCGGTTCAGATTAGCGGATTGGGCAGGCGTCCGTCCCGCGGTGATTGCGGGAACAGCCCATGGCTCCATTCAATGATGGCATCGAGTTCCGGACCCAGGCTGGCAGCAATCGCCGCCGCCTCCTGGCGACGGCGCTCGGCACCGTGGGCCTGCCCGGCATGCTTGGCGTCCTGCCTGAACAACGGCCCGTCGGCCGTCGCGGCGATATGCGCGGCACCGAGCTCAAGGCCAAAAAACTCGTCAACTGCCGTCAGCGCGGCCGCCGGTGCGGCGACGAAGGCATCGCCATCGAGCGATGCGAAGGCCGCCGCCGGTCCCTGTGCCAACGCGGCCTGCAGGGTTGCGATCTGCATGTGCCAGACGATGGCCGCGATCTGCAGATCGGACATTTGCATCAACTGGCGCGGATCGGACCGGGCCACGGGGTGCCCGTCCATCGCAAAGATGGTGAACAGCCGGCGCGCAAAGGACCGGCCCGCCTCGCCCTTCTTGGCCAGCGAGGTCAGGAAGCCGCGCAGGCTCGACGTCAGAAAGAGATGCCGTGCCTGCGGGAATAGCCGCGCCGGGTCGGCGATCAGGTTATTGACCGTATTGGTCGGCTTGATCGTGACACAGGCATCCGTCCCCGCACTGGCCGCAAGCGACGGCAGGAGCCCGCGCAGCCAGAGGTCCGAGACCGCCACCCCGTCCCGACGCTTGATATTGGCAACCTCCATCAAGGCGGCCGGCTCGCGCAGGCTCAGATTGCGACCCGGCTTGTCGAGACAGCGCGCCAGAAGGGTCGAGCAGCAGAACGCCGAATGCCAGATGAAGACCGGCCGCGCGCCCGGTCCGTCGGGCACCAGCTTGGCCAGCGGCACGGAGTGTGCGGCGCATCCGGTACGATCCCAGCGATCATCAAGAAACGCGGCTGCGGCCAGACTCTCGCGCGTCACATCTCGCAGGCGGACGGACCGGGTTTGCGCATCGACCGCGTCGGGAAAACGAAGCGTTGGAGAGACGGACATGTCTGCCAAGGGTGTGTCCTGTGACGTTTGACCGGATCAGGATCTGACGGAGCCGGAACCTGAAAATGAGGCTAGACCGGATCGAATTGGCCGTCTTCCCCCATCCACTCCAGAACCCCGTCATGGATGGAGAAACGGGCCCCGTGCAGACCAAGGCCACGGTCGCGGATCGCCTGTTCGATAAAGGGAAACTCGTGCAACCGATCGAGAGAATGCCGGATCGAGTTGAGCTCGAGCGCGGCGCACAAGGCGTCTTCACCCGCGCCGGCATGACCCGCAACGACTTCTGCCCGAGCGGGTTCCAGAGGCTCGAGCCAGGGCCCGAGATACTTGAACGCGGTGGTATCAACGCCGGCAACGCAGGCTGCCACGCCACTGCACTGGCCATGCCCCATCACGACAATATGGTCGACCCTCAGTGCGCTGACCGCGAACTCGATGGCGGCTGACACGCCATGGCGCCCGCCGTCATCGTCCATCGGCGGCACCAGGTTAGCGACATTGCGGACCACAAACAGGTCGCCGGGCCGGGCGTTGAACACCACGGCCGGGTCCACCCGGCTATCGGAGCAGGCAATAATAAGCGTGTGCGGATTCTGTCCCTTGGCCAGCTCTGCATAATGCGCGCGCTGCATTTTGTAGGCGTCGCGGCGAAACTCGCGATACCCCTCCAGCAAGGGCTGAGGCGGGCGGATCATCTTGGCGTGTCCCCTCAGTGTCGCGCTGACAGAAGCCAGCCGGTCACAGTGTTCATACCGTTTTAGTTGCAATCGAAACCATTTAGAACCCGACACCGCAGCCTGTGCCGGGGACCGCCTGACCGGCGCCATAAAAAACGGCCGGGACAAACCTGTCCCGGCCGCTAGGTGGTGCAACATGCAAACAGTCTGGGAGGATCAGCTTGCCGAGGTGCACGTGATCAGTGCGAGGTTGGCGGTCACTTCGTCCTCACCGGACGACGCCGCCTCAGCGGCCCGGAAGTCGGCCGCGGCGGCCTCACGATTGCCGGCCAGCCAATGAGCAGCACCGCGATTGTTGAGGGCGCGCCAGGCATTGTCGCGCAGCTCAAGGGCCATGTCGCAGGCAGCAATTGCGGCGTCAGTGTCTCCGGTCGCGGCATAGCCGGCGCACAGATTGGAATAGGTCGCGGTGCGGTCACGGGCCGATTGACCGCCGCCAACAAGGCCTTCGCCGATGTGGAGCACGTTCGCCCACTCGCCACGCTCGACCGCGTTGTACTGGGCGCGCACGGCACCATTGGCCGTGCGGTGCCCTGCCATGGTCGGCTCGGAGGCGCAGGATTGGGCGAAAGACAGGGGGGAGATGGCGGCCGCCAAAGCGGTCGCAAGGATGACAGTACGCATGGACGATCCCTTTGACGCGAACAATTCGGTAAACACTGTTTATCTTTAGAACGAAGTTCTGCGAATGGAATTGACGATATCATCATCCTCAGAATACAAATTCGTATGGATGACTGGTCTGATTATCTCGTCTGCCTCGCCGTTTCCGAAGCGGGCAGCCTGACCGCCGCAGCGCAAGAGCTCGGCGTCAGCCAACCCACTGTGACGCGTCGCCTGCAGGCGCTGGAAGCCCGGTTCGGTGAGCCCCTGTTCGAGCGCGAGCAAGGTCAGACCCGTCTGACGCCACTGGGCCAGAAGGTCACGGCGCACGCAGCCCGGATGCGCGACGAAGCCTCGGCTATCGAGCGCGCGGCCATGGCCCAGGACCAGTCCCTGTCCGGCCTGGTCGTGGTATCGGCATCCGAGGGCCTGGGCGCTGACTGGTTGCCGCGGGCTCTGGTCAGCTTCCAGATCGCCAACCCGGGTATCGGCATCGACATCACGATCAAGAACAACTCCGCCAACCTGGCCGATCGCGAAGCCGACATTGCCCTGCGCTGGAACGGCCCGGGGACCCAGCAAAGCCTGGTCGGCCGCCGCGGCGCGACCGTCGGCGCAGGCCTGTACGCTTCCCGTGCCTATCTGGAGACGCACGGCCGACCGACCGTGGTCGAGGATCTCGCCGATCACTCCGGTGTCGGCTGGTCGCTCGGCGATTATTTCGGGTGGCCGTCAACAGAGGCCGGGGCCCCGGTCCTGCCGCGGCATGTCTCGTTCAAGACCAACAGCCCGGCCAGCCATGTCAAAGGGCTCGAAGCGGGTTTTGGCGTCGGGGTCACCTCGCACCGGATCGCCCGCAACAGCGGTGAGCTCGAGCGCATCCTGCCCGATTTCGAAAGTTCACTCGACCTCTGGGTCGTGGCGCACGAAACTGTCCGCAAGAGCGCCCGGGTTCGGGCGGCCTTTGACCACATCATTGCGCAGATGAAGGCCGACGCGGCGTATTTCAGCCGCGGCGAACCGTCCATCCTCTAGCCAGGCACGGGCCTGTCCGGGCCCGTCTCAGCCCTCGTCGCCGTAGATCGCAATGACCGGCTCGCCGCCCTCGCTCAGCCGGGCGCGGTACATGCCCGGCGTATTGAAGCTCCAGGCGATATCACCCTGCGGGGTCAGCGCCACAACGCCACCATCGCCGTCCATGGCCGTCAGCTCGTCCATGATGACCTGGTCGGCCGCCGCCTGCAGGTCCAGACCCTGGAATTCGACCAGGGCGCAGATCCGGCTGGCGACTGTCAGGCGGATGAAGAACTCGCCCGTCCCGGTGGCAGACACGCCGCAGCTGGCATTGCTGGCATAGGTTCCCGCGCCGATGATCGGACTGTCGCCAACCCGACCCCACCGCTTGGCGGTTGTCCCACCGGTCGAGGTTCCCGCCGCAATGTTACCGGCCCGGTCCAGCGCCACAACGCCAACGGTCCCGAAACGGTGCTCGCGGGCATCGCGATCGAGCTCGCCATGATCGACCCCGGTCGGCGCCGGAGCGCCCTCAGGACGCGGCGGGATCTCGAGCCCGAGGCTGATCAGCGTGCGCTCGAGAGCGGCCCAGCGCCGCTCGGTGAAGAAATAGGCCGGCTCGACAATCTCCAGCCCCTGCTCGCGGGCAAAGGTCTCGGCACCCTCGCCCTGCAGCATCACATGACGCGAATTATCCATGACTGCGCGGGCCAGCGATATCGGATGACGGACCTGGGTGACACCGGCCACGGCGCCAGCGCTCAGGGTCGCGCCGTCCATGATCGAGGCGTCAAGCTCATTGCGACCGGCGGCCGTGAAGACCGCCCCGCGTCCGGAATTGAACAGGACATCGTCTTCCATGCCGTGGATGACCGCCTCGATCGCGTCGAGAGACGTCCCGCCGGACTCGAGGACAGCCTCGCCGCGGCTCAATGCGGCAGCCATGGCCGCACGGTACTCGGCTTCACGGTCCGGCGTCATTGCGCCGCGCTCGATCACACCGGCGCCACCGTGAACCACGAGTGCCCAATGCCCCTGCGACGGTGCTTCGGACTGGGCGTCGGCAGACGGTGCCAGACCGCCAAGACTGGCCGCCAGAGCGGCCGGGATCAGATAACGCAGCATGATGTCAGTCTCCCCTCAGGTTTGGCAGCAGGTTCCCGCGCGCGCGCGGTGCTGGCAAGAGGGTCGATCAGGCCGACTGGACGCAAAGTGGCCGCAGACCGACCAGGCTGGCATGCGAGAGCCCGCCTGCCGGGCGGTCGAAATAGAGCTGCAGGCCCTGAACCGTCCAGCCGCGCGGGCACCAGACCGTCCGAAACTCGGTCATGCACGCTCCCGCTCGCGCCGTGACGGCCTCATCGGAAAACGCGTACAGCCGGACGGCGCCAATTCGCTCGTTCTCGGCCAGACAGGCGGCAATTCCGTTGACCCGTTCGCCCGGCCCCAGCCGCGCCAGCCCGGCATCGGCCATATGACGGCGGGTGACGCGACCGGAACAATACTGTGCGGCCCGGGGCGGTGCGTCCTGGAAGAAGGCGCGGACCTGACAGGGCCGATGGTTGCGAACCGTGATCTGCAAACCGTGGAAGTCAGAACCCGACAGCGCGATGAGGCTGGTATGGAAATCGGTGCTGCGCCCGATAACCCGGTCCTCTCCTTCACCCACCAAGCCGAGCGCAACGGCCAGGGACATCACGAGCATTGCCAGCATGACGCGTCCTCTCCTGAGGCGGGCACACTAGGCGATGACGGCCGGATTGTCCGGACACAAGGCGATCACAAGAGCGTGCGGCGCGCCTGCGGCTCAGTCCCCGCGCGGCGCAGCCCCACGGACCCTGACCCGGACCCGGGATGCGCGACCACGCTCATCGACGGCGCTGACGGCGTAGAAGCCCGGCCCCGGAGGCACCCAGACCGGTTCGCCCAGCACATTGACGGGAACCGCAGCGCCATCGGCATACCAGCGCACCGGGCCCGGTGCCTGGGCGGCGAGAATGAAGCCGCGCCCGGCCCGGTCTGACCAGACCTCGGCGCCGTCCGGCGGAAACAGGATGTGCGGCGCGGCGTCCTGACGAAACTCCGTCATCGTCTGCGGTGTCTGCGCATCGAGCGCCTCGAGGCTGTCGACCTCCATATCCGCATCCGGCTCGAGCTGGCTGATCCCGTCCGCGAGGCGGAACAATACGGGCAGCGCCGCCTCGCGTCCCGTCACCCCTTCTCGCGGGGCGCCATCGGCGCGACCGGACCAGACCACGATCGTGTAACGGCCGGCGACACCGGCAGCCCAGGCATCGCGAAACCCGTAGGACGTTCCGGTCTTGAAGGCGATATCGGGTGCATTGCGGGCCAGCACGGCCGGCATCCGTCCACCCGGATGAGGGGCCCGGCGCAGAACGGTAAGAATGTCCGCGGCGGATTCCGCTGACAGGATCCGGAACTCACCGACCGGTTCCTGCTCCGCGGCCAGCTCGTCCTCGAACCAGACCAGCGGCCGCGCAGCGCCACCATCACCGAGGGCTGCGTAGAGCGTGCCGACCTGGCGCACGGTCAGGCCGGCGCCACCCAAGGCCACCGCGAGACCACTGTCCTGCCCGGCCTGGCGCGGCCGCAGCGGACTGGCGCCGGCAAAGCCCAGCGCTGCATTGAAGCGGCGCGCGCCGACACCGTCGAGCGTCGTGACGGCGGGAATGTTCAGGGAATGCTGCAGCGCTTCCGCTATCGTCACATCGCCCCGGAAGCGGCGGTCGAAATTGTCCGGCTGATAGCCCGAGAACCGGCGCGGAAGGTCAGCGATGCGTGTCCCCGGCGCCGCGATCCCGTCGTCAAAGGCCATGCCGTAGATGAAAGGTTTCAGCGTCGAGCCAGGCGAGCGGGGCCGGTCCGTCAGATCGATCCAGCCGCCCGGCCTCGACCGGCTCGCCGAGCCCGCGAGGGCACGCACGGACCGGCTCCCGGTCTCGATGATCAGCGCTGCAAACTGGACGGCCTCATCAGTCTGGGAAACCTCTGCGGCAAGGCTGTCCTGCAACATGAGCTGGAGACGTCGGTCAATGGTCGAGACGTGGTCGCGAGCCTCCGGGCGCGCCCGGCGCAGACTGTCGGCGACATGCCAGGCGTCGGAGGGGAAGGCCCCCCGCCCGGGTGCCGGATCTGCGGCAGCCTCCGCGGCGGCACTCGCCCGGGCCAGGCCAACACTGGCCAACCGGTCGAGCACGCGACTGCGGGCACGCACGGCATTGTCCGGACGACGGTCCGGACGCCGCGCCTCGGGCGATTGCGGCAAGGCAATCAACATGGCGATCTGGTCTATGGTGAGATCGTTCGGCTCGCGTCCGAAATAGGCCCAGCTCGCCGCCCTTACCCCTTCAAGATTGCCGCCATAGGGGGCGAGCGTGAGATAGAGCTCAAGGATCTCCGGCTTGCTCAGCCGCAGCTCAAGCTGAAACGCCCGGGCCATCTGGATCAGCTTCGCACCGAAGGTCCGGTCGCGCGGCTCGATCAGCCGGGCCAGCTGCATGGTGATGGTCGACCCGCCGGAAACGATTCGCCCCGCCATCAGGCTGTCCCGGCTGGCGCGCACAAGCGCCGGCAGGTCAACACCCCAATGCCGGAAGAAGCGCTCGTCTTCATAGGCCAGAAGCGCAGTCACGAAATCCGGGTCGAGCGTGTCCAGATCAGCCGGCAAACGCCAGCGCCCGCCCTCGACCGGGAAGGCCCGCAAGACCTGCCCCTCATGATCGCGCACCACCGCCGACACCGCCCCCGGCGCCGGCAAAGGCGGCGGCAAGGCCCGGTCCAGCGCCAGCAGGCCGACCAGAGCGACCAGTGGCGTCAGGATGAGCCAGTATGACCGCCCCAGTCCGAACATGATCAGTCGCGCGGTGCGATCACGATGCGACGGGTTTCCGAGCGGGCGTAGACATCACTGCGATACATGTCCTCCACGACGGCCCCGGGCAGGGTGTAGGTCCCTGGCGTCACGGCGCGGACAATATAGGCCAGGCGGCGCGGGCGACGCTGGGTCAGATCGAGGGCCGCGGCGTAGCGGTCATCGCGGGTCTCGCTCATCGACGGCGAAACCACAGTGCCCAGCCAGTCATAAGGCCCGCGCGGCGCAGCATCGCCAGGCTCGATCTCTGCCTCGATCTCGAAGCCGGGCGGCAGGAGATCGACCAGAATGGCCGGGATCAGGCGTTGCTCATGCGGCGAGATCGTGATGTCGATCATCAGGCGGTCACCCTGGATCAGGGCTTCCAGATCCACCGGGCTGCCGTCGAGCGCCAGAACGCGCTTTTGCACCGACAATCCTTCCGCGGCCTCACCGGGCGACTGCCGGTTCTCGCCATGAGCCAGCTGCGTCACCCAGACCGGGCCTGTACCGGACGTGGTGAAGACAAGCGGTTCATCCAGCATGTCGGGCGCGATACGGAAGACCGGACGCTCGCCATCCACCGCACTGAGCGGACTGTCGATGACAATCGCGTCGGCCCCGCCGGACAGGCCCTGGGCTGCCATCAGCAGGAAGGCCTTCTCCTGGGTGGTCAGGCGGGCCGGTTCGGGCAGGTCTGCCACGACGCGTTCCGCCAGCCGCGCGACGCGGTCGGCATCACCGACTTCTGCCGCATAGGCGACCAGACCAGCGAGATCGCGACGCGAGGACTGATACCAGTCACCCGGGTTCTCATAACCGATCGCCGCCTCGGCCGCGTCAAACGCGCTCTGCGAGCGCGCCCGGTCACCAATCAGGTGAAGCGCAGCGCCCAGCTGGGCCAGGGCAAGCGGACTGTCGATCTGATCGAGACGTTCATCGTGCATATAGCGCAGGCGCGAGCGATCGACCCGCCCGGCACGAGCCAGCACATAGAGCGCATAGGCGGCGCTGCGATCCGACAGGCGCTCGGCGGTATCGGTCTGACCACGCCACACATAGATGTCGCTGTCATAGCCGCTGGCGCGCCAGGACTCCTGCGCCGCGATGTGCTCGAGCACACCATAGGCGCGCTCGAGGGCAGCGTCCGGCACCGTATAGCCAGCGGCCTTGGCCCGGCCGAGAAAATCGACGGCATAAGCCCCGATCCAGGAGCGGCTGTCGCGATCACCGATCCGCCACAGTCCGATCGCGCCGTCATTCGCCTGGCGATTGAGCAGGGTCGCAATCGCGTCCTGGATGATCGCTCGGCTGCCCTCGATCCCTTCGACACCTGCAGCAGAGGCCAGCGGGTCTGCCATCAGCAGCGGCAGGGCCCGGCTGGTGATCTGCTCGGTACAGCCATAAGGGTAGCGGTCGAGCGAGCGCAGCAGCGCATCTTCGTCAAGCGGGGTGGGCGAGAAGCTGAGCGTGACATCGGAATTGCCCGGCAGATAGGCGGCCAGCGCGTCCGAACCCAAAGTCCAGCTTTCCCCCGGCAACAGGCGACCGCGGATCACCGTCGATGACGGCAGCCAGGCCGACCGAACCTCGATCGGATAGCTGCGCCCGACCACGAAATCACCGGGACCGTCGACATCGAGGCCGACCGATCCGATACCGGCATCCTCGCCAGACAGCGCATAGCGCCGATCGGCTCGTTCGCCCTGAGCCAGAGGAATGGTGTCGGTATTCATCGCCGACACCGCGCCCTCGGCGCTCACCGTGGTGACATAATCCCCCGCCGGTCCGTCGACATTGTCGATGGTCAGCGTGGCGGTCGAGACATCCCCCGGAGCGAGGAAGCGCGGCAGGATCAGTTCGGCCGGAACATCGTCGCGAACGGTCAGGGGTTGCGACAGCCCGCCGACACCGCTGGCGCTCCAGGCGACCGCCATCAGACGCAGCTCGCCGTTGAAGTCGGGGATATCAAGACTGACGGTGGCCCGACCATTGCGGTCAACGGCAACCGGTCCGGAGAACAGCGCCACAGTGCGGGTCGGCACCACGGTCAGACCGGCGCCGCCAATCTGGTCGCCCCCCGAGCGCACCGCTGCGGCTGCGCCCTGATTGGGATCGAGCAGACGCCCGTAATCATCGTATAGGTCCACATCCAGCGCCGACTGACCAAAGAACCAGTCGACCGGATCCGGAGAGGCAAAGCGGGTCAGGGCGAGAATGCCCTCGTCAACCGCAGCAACAGTGAGCCACGCCCCCTCACGAACCGGTCCGTCCAGCGTGACACCCAGATCGAAGGTCTGGCGCGGGCGGATCCGCTCCGGCGCGTCGAGCGAGAGCTCAAAGGTGCGCCGGCCCATATCGACCGGCAGATAGGCGATCCCGACAGCCCGGCGCGGTGCCGGCTGGTCAACCGGATGACGCGGAGTGAAGAGCGAGACCATGGCGTAGGCGCCCGCCCCCCATTCCTCGGTCACCTGGAAGGACAGCTCCATACCGTTTTCGGGAATGCTGACCGAACGGGTCTCGATGACATGGTCACTGGCGATCACGATCTCGGCCTCACCCGCATAAGGCGGCAACAGGCTGAGCGTGACCTGCTGACCGACCGCGGTCGGCGTGTCCGGGGTCGACAGGGCGACCCGGTCCGGGGCTTCGCTACCCGCTTCGGCGGTTGATCCCCAGCCGACCCAGAAGTCGGTCGAGGCATCCTGGCCGGTTTCGGCGTGCGTGACGACAAGGCGATAGCTGCCCCAGTCGAGCGCGCGGATACCGATCCGCGTCGGGCCATCCAGCGCACCGGTCACCACACCCTGCTCGATCGGCACGATCTCGCGGGTGCGACGCCATTGCCAGCGTCCATCTCCCACGCGATACCAGTCATACTGCCAGTCCACGCGGACCAGCTGCCAGTCCAGCGAGGCCGCCACAAGGGCGCCGGACGGGTCCAGCGCCACCACGTCGATCGCGGTCTCGCTATTGCGTTCTGCACGGCCGTCAAATTGCGGCTTGAGGCCGAGATAGAGATCGGCAGGCCGATACGGAATGCGCAGGTCATCGGCAACCGGACGGCCACCCGGTTCAATTGCCGAGATCACGGCACGAACGCGCAGAGGCTGGCTCGCATCGCGACCAGCCTGGCCCAGCTCAATTGTCTGCACAGCGCGCCCGGCACCATCGGCGACGGTGTCGGCAAGATCGCTGGTGAACTCGCGGAAGGGTTCGTCACTGCGGCCGAAGCGGAAGTCGGGATAGTCGGCAAACGGGCTCGGGTCGGTCTCGATGCGGACACGCCCCTCGACCACCAGACCGGCACCGGGAGCGCCATAGAGGAAGCGGACATTGGCCTCGATGTCGCGCGCCTCGCCGGCCCGGATCGGGGTCTCGTCATCGCCGTCGAGCGTCAGACCGACACGTTGCGGCACGAAGTCCTCGACCGAGAAGCGGACCTGGCCGACACGGCCATAGCCATCGACATCGGCAACGATGCGCCATTCGCCACGCGCGGCCGACCGCGGGATATCCCAGGTCCAACTGACACCGCCGGCATCCGGTGCGGCCGGGAAGCGGACATTGGCCGCCTCGATCCCGTTGGGACCGAACACGGTAAGGTCAATCGGCCGGTCGGTGATCGCGAGCGCTTCGGCATCGCGGACCAGGGCCGAGACCTGCACCGCTTCGCCGGGGCGGTAGATGCCCCGGTCGAGATAGACAAACCCGTCAGCGCCATCGGGGCGCTGACGCCCCGAGGTGTCCAGACCGGACAGGTCGACCGGATTGCGCTGGAAATCCAGCACGGCAAAATCATTGTCCGGACCGTAGGCGGTCAGCAGACGCGGCGCCATCGGGCCTTCGCCGCGGGTCAGAGGGCCGTCGAAACGGGCCCGGCCACTGGCATCGGTCATGACGCTGCCCAGCACTTCATTGGAGCGGGCGATCAGCTCGACCCGAACATTGGCGGCAGGCTGGGCGGTCTGCAGCGAGCGCACCATAAAGTCGACACCGTCATTGCCGCGATAGGCGGTCAGGGCCAGATCGGTGATGACCAGCCAGCGATTGGCACGAGCCGGATTGCGGGTGTCATTATCGGCCTCTGCGGCGTCGACAACAGTGATGTGATAGGCGCCCGGTGTCAGGGTTCCGATCGCCTGGGCAATCGGGAATACGGTGGTGACCGGCGTGTTCAGCGCTCCGGCGGTATCCATTTCGCCGCGCCAGATGATCTCGCCGACCGCGTCCGGATCCTCGTCCTGGTCCGACCAGTAATACTCGCCCGCCGCGATATTGGCGCCGGACGTGATTGAACGGAACGCCAGTGCCCGGTCATTGATCCGGCGCAGGGTCACCGCGACGGTGTCGACATTGACGGTTTCGATGGCGAGCCCGTCGGCGTCGAGGCGCGGCAGGATCACGCCATCGCCGGCGATGCCGACATAGGCGGGGCGATCCCCGAAATCGATCTCGATGGTCTCATCGACGAGCAGGCCGTCGCCACTGGCCGCCGGCAAACCGGCGCGCAGGGTGACCGATTGACCGTCACCAAAGCCCAGACCGCCAATGCACAGGGTCTGACCGTCGGCATCCAGGGCGATGGGACGGGTCGGCGAGATGGCGACGTAGGAGGCATAATCGGTCGCCGGATCAAGCGGCTGGGTGAAACCGAGACACAGGCGCGGCGCATCAGCATCGACCTCGATGGAATAGCGCAGGAAGGCGAACTGGCTCGACGTGGTGGCCTCGGCGCGGGGTGCATCGGCGGCCCGGGTTTCCAGCTGTGGCCCCGACTCGGTGACCGTGTCGGATCCGCCGGAGCAGGCTGCGACTGCCAGGGCAAGCGCGCCCGCAAGCCAGATCGAATACCGTTTTGCCATCACCCGTTCTCCCCTGTCGACGTGATCGACAGCATAGGCCAAGGCGCGCGTGAAAGCACTCACAAACCTTGCGAAATATTAGGGTTTTTTGGTGGCGCGGGCAGCGCCGACCGGCGCAACCGAACCGCTCACAGCCGGTCTCAGCCCGATGGCAGGCCGCACAGCGCCGCGATATGGCGCCAGGGAATGGCCGCCGAGGCGAAGCCCAGCACAATAATCAGGCCGCCGACCAGCCAGCGTGTACCCGTCGACCGGGCCAGCCCCATGAACCGGCTCATGCCAAAGGCCGCTGCCGTGACGGCAGGCAGTGTTCCCAGACCAAAACCCAGCATGATCAGGCCGCCCGAAACCGGTCCGCCGGACAACAAGGCGTAGAAGAGCGCGGCATAGACCATGCCGCAGGGAAGCAGTCCCCAGACCAGCCCCGCGAGAAGCGGGCTGCCCGCCTGCAGCCCCCCGCCCAGGCGCGCGCCGGCAAAGGCCTGCACGCGCTGCCCGACCCGATCCAGCCCCGCCAGGCTTGGCGCCCAGCCGAGCACGGACAGTCCGATATAGACGAGGACCGACGCGCCAACCCAACGCAACACCTGATGCGCCTCGCCGCGATCGAAACCGAAATAGACTTGCGAACCGATTGCCGCGAGCACGGCCCCTGCCGCTGTGTAGGCGATGATCCGGCCCAGCTGTGCCAGCATCAGGGTCCGGATTCGATCAGCATTGCCAGCGGAGGGCGACAAGGTCATGGTCAGGCTGGCCGCGATGCCGCCGCACATGCCGACGCAGTGCAGGCTGGACGCGAAACCGGCCAGAACACCGCCTGCCAGGCTGAGCTCGGAAAGTGCGGTCGTGGTCATTCCGGCATCCTTGCCAGACAGGTGGCGATCAGGCCACTGTCATGCAGGCGGGAAGGCCACAAAAAAAGTGTGGCGTAGTGACGCAAAGCCGGGCCACACTGGTCCTCAACAGAGCCGCAATGCAGGCCGGCCACGTCGAACCCGGACCGGGCGACGCAGAACGATCGGGGAGACCATCATGATGACACTCAACCATGTCCGCCGCGACGCCCCCTGGAAATGGCTGCGAGCCGGGTGGCAGGACCTCATGCGGGCGCCGCGGGTCAGCCTGACCTATGGCGGCATTTTCGTGCTGATCGGCGCGATCATCATCCTCGGTCTGAAGGCAACCGGCCTGTCCTCCTCCATCCCTGTGGCACTGAGCGGATTTGCCCTGATTGCCCCCGCCTTCGCAGTCGGTATCTATCAGGTCAGCCGGGCGCTGGAGCGCGGCGAGACACCCCGTTTCCGGGTCATCATCTCGCGCTTTCCCGACCGCATCTCGCAAATCGGATTTCTCAGCATCCTGCTGGCCCTGCTGCTCCTGCTCTGGTTCCGGGTCGCCCAGATCCTGCTTGTCGTGCTTGCGCCGGACAGCCCACTCGAGGCCCCCGCCTTCCTGAACTACCTTCTGACGGACAGTGCGGGCCTGACCCTGTTGACCGTCGGCACGGTGTTCGGCGCCGCGCTGGCGACCCTGGCCTTCGCCATATCGGCGCTATCCTTTCCGCTCCTCGTCGACCGCGACATTGATGCCATCACGGCGCTGGCGACAAGCTTCAAGGCAGTCATGACCCAGCCGTTCGTGATGCTGACCTGGGCCTGGCTGATTGCTTTTGTCATGGGCGCCGGCAGCGCGCTGTTCGGCATTGGTATCGCCGTCGCCTTCCCCTGGATCGCACTGGCGACCTGGCACGCCTATCGCGACTTCCTTCCGCCGGCCTGACGGTCCGGAGGCGTCAGATACGGCTAGTCGGCGTCCTGCTCGCGCTTGGGCGGCAAGGGTGCGTCATCATCCATCAGGATACGCTGGGCAGCGCCATCCATGTCGTCATACTGGCCGTTGCGCAGGCTCCACAGGAAGCCGACAAGGCCGAGCGCGCCCATGGCAAGCGCGACAGGGATAAGCCAGATCAGGACCGACATCAGCCTCTCCTTCGCGCCAGGCGCAGCGCGTTCAGCGTAACCAGGATGGACGAGGCCGACATGGCGATGGCCGCGATCATGGGCGTGACCAGACCTGCCACCGCCATCGGCACCGCAATCGCATTATAGGCTGCAGCCAGTCCGAAATTCTCCAGCACCCGGCGACGGGCCCCGCGCGAGACGTCGAGCGTGACGAGACAGGCCGCCAGCTTGTCACCCTGCAACACGAAATCGGCCGCGGCCTGCGAGATCTCGGCGGCCGAGGCCAGCGATACCGAGACATGGGCCGCCGCGAGCGCCGGGGCATCATTGATCCCGTCACCGATCATCGCCACCACGGCGCCGTCGGCTTTCAGCGCCTCGAGACGGGCGATCTTGTCCTGCGGATGCATCTCGGCATGCCAGTCCTCGATACCCAGTTGCGCGGCAACCTGTTCAACCGGACCGGTCCGGTCGCCCGACAGCAAAACGACCCGGCAATCGCGGGCCCGAAGGCCGGCGATGACGGCTTCTGCATAGGCCCGCAAACGGTCCTCGAAACAGAAACGGACCGGCTCCGCCTCACCGACCTGCAGCCAGGACTCGCTGTGCGGATCGCTCTTGGCCTCGATGCCGAGCCAGCGGGCCGCGCCGAAGCGGATCAACAGATCATCGACGCGGGCCTCGAGCCCGCCACCGGGAACTTCCCGGACGTCGGCCGCCGCATCACCCATGCCCGCGGCGTCGGCAATCGCGCGCGAAAGCGGGTGGCGACTGGTTCGCGCCAGCCGGGCGGCCTGCTCCAGCGCGCCCTCGGGCAAACTGTCCTGATTGACCAGCCGCGGACGCCCTTCGGTCAGGGTGCCGGTCTTGTCGAAGACCACGGTGTCGACCTCGGCAAAGCGTTCCATGGCGTCGCCGGACTTGACCAGAACACCTTCGCGATAGAGCCGGCCCGAGGCGACGACCTGGACGGCCGGCACGGCCAGCCCCAGCGCGCAGGGGCAGGTGATGATGAGGACCGCAATGGCATTGATGATGGCGGGACGCGCCTCGCCCCCGATGACCAGCCAGCCGACCAGGGTCAGCGCCGCCAGGCCATGCACTACCGGCACGTAGAGCCGGGCCGCCCGATCCGCCAGCTTCACATAGCGCGAACGCGACTGTTCGCCGGCTTCAACGAGGCGGGTGATCTCGGACAGAAGGGAATTGTCACGATCGCTGCGCGCTTCGAGCACCAGCTTGCCGTCGAGATTGAGCATGCCGGAGAAAACGTCCAGCCCCGGCCTGGCGGTCACCGGAGCGGTCTCACCGGTCACAAGAGAACCGTCCAGCGCGCCCTCGCCTTCCAGGATCCGGGCATCGACCGGAACACGGTCACCGGCAGCGAGCACGAGATGATCGCCGGCCTTCACATCGCGGGCCGGAATGGCGCGGATGCGGCCATCGGCCTCGAGCAGGTTTGCGGTCGCCGCCTGCATCGCAGCCAGGCCACGAGCGGCATCACCGGCCCGGGCCCGCAGGCGCATGTCGAGGAAACGACCAATCAGCAGGAAGAAGAGCAGCATCACCGCGGCGTCGTAATAGGTCTGGCCGTGACCGATGAAGGTCTCCCAGACAGACAGGCCACAGGCCAGCAGCACGGCGAGCGAGATCGGCACATCCATATTGACGTGCCCGCTGCGCAGAGCCGCAAAGGCCGAGCGGAAGAAAGGCTGTCCGGCATAGGCGGCTGCGGGCAGGACAATCAGCGCGGAAATGCGGTGCATCAGCGCCTGGGTTGCGTCGGTCATTTCCAGCCCGCCGGACCAGACCGATACCGATAGCAGCATGACATTCATCATCGCGAAGCCGGCAACGGCCATCGCGCGCAAGAGGCGCTTTTCCTCGTCACGATTGGGGTTGGCGTTGCCCTCGGGTTCATAGGGCGTGGCCGGATAGCCGAGGCGACCGAGCAGGCGGACATAGTGCGACGCCAGCGCCCCCCCCCCGCGCCAGCTCAGGGCGAGCCGTCCGGTCGAGAGGTTGAGCCGGGCCTCGGCGACCCGCTCATCCGCTTTCAGCCCGCCCTCGATACGCGCAATACAGCCGGCGCAGGTTGCCCCCCGCACGATGAGATCGAGCCGGGACACGCCGTCGTGTGATCGGACGAAAGCCTGCGGGTCAGCGCCGCCCGGATAGGCCGCGCCAGTCGTCGCAAGATCTAGGGAAGCCATAATTCACTGACCATTTCGAAAGGGGGACCCTCGACGGTGTGCGCCTCGAGTCGCCAGTCACCGCGCCCCCCGCACGCCAAGGCGACAGCATACACGCCGGGGCGGGATTCCGCGAATACCAGCGGACAGTCGCGGGAGGTATCGGCGTGATGGACCAGCGTGCCGGCGAGGTTCAACCCGCTGATGGGGGCCCCGTCCTCGGCCGCGATGGCCACGAGGATGTTGCGGTCGACCAGGTTGACGCGTGCGGTCCAGCCCAGCGCTTCCTGGGCCCGGCGGCGATCCAACGTGTCATTGTAACTGAGCCCCTGGACATAGGAGCGCGGAACGTCCTCGCCCGGATGGGTGCGCAGGGCCAGCGTGATGAAGGTCGCATTGACCCCGATGGTCACCGAGAAGAAGGCAATGATCATCACCAGAACGTGCCAGCCACGCAGCGGGTTGAGGGGGTTGCGCATCATTCGGCTCCGGTGATCAGCATGGACGGTGTGGTCGCGCTCTCGCCGGTGACCGTATCGGTGACCCGGAACGCGATTTCCTCGCGCGGGCCATCGATCGCATCCGCCGGCAGGGTCAGGTAGACGACGTAATCCTGGGACCGGTCAGGACCGATCAGGATCTGGTCGGGACTGGCCGCCTCGACACCGAGGATGCGGACACCGATTGCCGGATCGCCCTCGACCGCGAGACTCATCACCCGGGACGCGTTGGCCTTGTTGATGACATTCACCGTATAGCCATTGCGCACGGAGCCATCGGACAGGCGAACATAATTGGGATTGCGGTCGCGCTGCGAATTGAGTTCCAGCTCGGTCCGCGTCAGCAAGGCGCCCAGCATCAGGGCCGAGACGATGGCCAGCGACACCGCATAGACCATGGTCCGGGGCCGGAAGAAGCGGTAGACCGGCTTCTCGCCCGCCACATAGCGATCCACATTGTCGTCAGTCTCATAGGTGATCAGACCGGTCGGCCGCCCGACCTTGCCCATCACATCGTCGCAGGCATCGATGCACAGGGCGCACTGGATGCATTCCAGCTGCGCGCCGTCGCGGATATCGATCCCCATCGGACAGACCGCCACACACTGCTTGCAATCAATGCAGTCGCCGCGATTGTCCCAGCTATCGTCCTTCTTGTGGGCGCCACGGGGTTCGCCGCGGTCGATCCGGTAGGTGACGTTGAGGGCGTCGCGGTCGGTCATCGCCGCCTGGATGCGCGGCCAGGGGCACATATAGGTGCAGACCTGCTCGCGCATGGTGCCGGCCAGCGTGTAGGTCGTGAAGGTCAAAACGCCGGCAAAGACATAGGCGGAGGGCTCGGCGGTGCCGGTGAAGAAATGCGCCAGCGTGTCCCAGGCATCGTGGAAATAGAGGATCCAGGCCCCGCCGGTGGCAAAGGCGATGACCAACCAGACCGCATGCTTGCCGACCTTGCGCCAGGCCTTGCCAAGGCTCCATGGCGCACGGTCAAGCTTCATCCGGGCATTGCGGTCGCCTTCGAACAGGCGCTCGACCATGATGAAGAGATCAGTCCAGACCGTCTGCGGACAAGCGTAGCCGCACCAGACCCGGCCAAAGAGCGCGCTGGCCAGGAACAGCCCCAGCGCCGCCATGATCAGCAGGCCGGTGATGTAGTAGATTTCCTGCGGCCAGATCTCGATGAAGAAGAAATAGAAACGGCCATGGGCAAAATCGACCAGAACCGCCTGATCCGGCGCGCCCGGCCCCCGGTCCCAGCGCAGGAAGGGGATGAGATAATACACCCCCAGGGCCAGCGCCAGGATCACCCATTTGACGAAACGGAACTTGCCGTGCGCGAGCTTGGGATAGATCGGCTCGCGCTTCTTGTAGAGCTCGCGGGTCTCGGCGGCATTGACGGCCTCCGCCTTGGACCGGGAGATCCCCGGCGCGGCCATTCGTTTGTCGGCTGGATTGGACATGACGGGGTTAAACCGGAACTTTCATGGCGTTGCGATGCGACCTAGTCCCCCATGGGACGAGCTGTCGCATCCTCGCCGCCACCGAGCAGGAAGACATAAGCCGCGAGCGCATCGATGGTGGCTTCATCCAGGCGTGATTCCCAGGCAGGCATCACGCCATAGGGTCCACGATTGATGGTGGCCATGATCTGGTCACGCGTGCCGCCGTAAAGCCAGTCCTGATCGACCAGGCTGGGCGCACCCTGGGCCCGGTCACCGGTGCCGGCCGGGGTATGACAGCTCGCGCACTGGGCCTGGTAGATCGCCTCGCCGCGGGTGATCGCCGCAGCATCACCGGCCTGGCCTGACAGCGACAGGACATAATCGGTCACATCCCCGATCTGGGCCCGCGTCAACAATTCATCGCGACCGAAGGCCGGCATTTGCGAGAAGCGGGTGTCGGGGTGTTCCGAGCGGATGCCCACCCGCAGCGTGGTGCGGATATCGTCATAGGACCCGCCCCACAGCCAGATATCGTCATTCAGGTTTGGATAGCCGATGAAGCCCTGTGCGCCGGCGCCGTGGCAGGTCGAGCAATTGGCGCCGAAGGACGCCTCGCCGGCCGCCCGGACGAAGCCGAGCAACTGGGGATCGCTCTCGATCTCGGCGATCGAGGCCCCTTCCAGGGCCGCAAAGCCATCCGCGCGCTGGGCCGCCAGTTCGTCGAGGGCGGCAGCGACATTGGCGCGTTCTGAGTGATTGCGCAGACCGCGGGTGTGGTCGCTCTCCCCGGCCAGGCCCGGCAAGGCCGGCCAGGCCGGCATGAAGACCCAGTAGACGACTGCCCAGGCGATACAGGCGTAGAAGATGTACAGCCACCAGCGCGGCAAGGGCGTATCGAGCTCCTTGATGCCGTCCCATTCATGGCCGGTGGTCTCGGTGCCCGAATGGGCGTCGGTTTCGCGGTTGTGATCATGCTCGGACATGGGTCTCGTCCTCAGTCTCGGCGGCAGCCGCCGGCTTGTCATCGTCAAGGAGGGGCGCACTGGCCGCGGCATCGAACCGGGCCTGGTTGCGCGGCCACAGGGCATAGACCAGCGCTGCGCCGAACAGCGCCACGAAGATCAGCAGGCCCCAGGTCTGGGCGAAGGTTGAGAGTATCGCGTACATCGCCCTACCTCAGATTCTCGTCGGCTTCGGCCTCATAGGTGGAGAAGTCCACCATGGTGCCGAGGACCTGGAGATAGGCGATGAGCGCGTCGAGCTCGGTCACCTGGTCCGGATTGCCGTCGAAGTCCCGCATCACGGCGTCAGGATACCGTTCCTGGAAGCCGTCATAGTCCTCGGCAAAGGGATCGGTCTGGGTCGTCACATCGGACACCGCCGCCGCGAGCATCTCGTCGCTATAGGGCACACCGACACGCCGCAGGGCGCGCAAATTGGCCTCGACATTGGTGAAGGCCAGCTCCGAGGTCTCCAGGAAGGGATAGGCCGGCATCACCGATTCCGGCACCACGGCCTGGGGCCGGCGCAGGTGATCGCGATGCCACTCGTCCGAATAGCGCCCCCCGACCCGGGCCAGATCCGGCCCGGTCCGTTTCGAGCCCCACTGGAAGGGGTGGTCATACATGCTCTCGGCCGCCAGCGAGTAGTGGCCATAACGCTCCACCTCGTCGCGCAGCGGGCGGATCATCTGCGAGTGACAATTATAACAGCCCTCGCGGATATAGATGTCCCGTCCCAGCTGCTCGAGCGGGGTGTAGGGCCGCATCCCCTCGACTTCCTCGATGGTTGAGTCGAGGTAGAAGAGCGGGGCGATCTCGACGATGCCGCCAATCGAGACGGTGACCAGAACGCCGACCGTGAGGATGAGCGAGTTCTTTTCGAAGAGCGATTTGTGCAGATCGCTCCAGCGGGTTTTGTTCCCTGACATTGCGACCTCCTATTGCGCCGGTTCGAGAGCGGGCTGGTCGACAACATTCTCGTCGTCCTCGACCGCATCACCGCGAACCGTGCGGTAGACATTGTAGACCATGATCAGGGCACCCACGAGGTAGAGTACGCCACCGACAGCCCGGATGATGTAGGGGACATGCATCGCCTCCACGGTCTCCACGAAGGAGTATTCCAAGAAGCCGAGCGCGTCGTAGGTCCGCCACCACAGGCCTTGCAGGATGCCTGCGGTCCACATCGAGGTGATGTAGAGCAGGATGCCGATGGTCGCGATCCAGAAGTGCCAGTCGACCAGGGCCTTGGAGTACATGCCCTTGCGCTTCCACAGCCAGGGAACCAAGCAATAGAGGGCGCCGAAGGAGACGAAGCCGACCCAGCCGAGCGCACCGGAGTGCACGTGGCCAATGGTCCAGTCGGTATAGTGGGACAGGGCGTTGACGGCGCGGATCGACATCACCGGGCCTTCGAAGGTCGACATGCCGTAGAAGGCGACAGACATCACCAGCATGCGCACGACCGGATCGGTCCGCAGCTTGTCCCAGGCGCCCGACAGCGTCATCAGACCGTTGATCATCCCGCCCCAGGACGGCATCCACAGCATGATCGAGAAGGTCATGCCCAGCGTCTGCGCCCATTCCGGCAGCGCCGTGTAGTGCAGGTGGTGGGGACCGGCCCAGATGTAGATGAAGATCAGCGACCAGAAGTGGATGATCGACAGGCGGTAGGAATAGACCGGCCGGTTCACCCGCTTGGGGATGAAGTAGTACATGATGCCGAGGAAGCCGGCGGTCAGGAAGAAGCCGACCGCGTTATGGCCGTACCACCACTGGGTCAGTGCATCCTGCACCCCGGCAAAGGCCGAGTAGGAGCGCGAACCCAGCCAGGAGACCGGCATCGACAGATTGTTGATCACGTGCAGGACGGCAATCGTGACGATAAAAGCGAGGTAGAACCAGTTCGCCACATAGATATGTGGTTCCTTGCGCTTCCACAGCGTACCAAGGAAGACGAGCAGATAAACCACCCAGACCAGGGTCAGCCAGATATCCGCATACCATTCCGGCTCGGCGTATTCCTTGCCTTGCGTGATCCCGATCAGATAGCCCGAGGCGGCGATCAGGATGAAGAACTGATAGCCCCAGAACACGAACCACGGCCAGATGCCGCCCGCGATACGGGTCCGGCAAGTACGCTGGACGACATAGAAGGACGTCGCGATCAGCACATTGCCGCCGAAAGCGAAGATCACCGCCGAGGTATGCAGCGGCCGCAAGCGACCGAAATTCGTAAAGCCGAAATCTTCGAGGTTAAGCACCGGGAAGGCGAGCTGAAAAGCGATCACAACGCCGACCAGCAGACCGGCCACACCCCAGAATAGCGAGGCGATTACCCCAGCTTTGATGAGGTTTTCATTGTATTCGCGCTCATCGGTGATGACCCCGCCGCCGGCGATTGCGCCGACCAGCAGGATGATGCCGGTGAGGAAGCCGCCGAGGATCAGCCACGACTGACCCTTCATGGCGGCGTCAGGTGCATAGGCCGCTGCAAACAGCGCCCACATGGCACCCAGAACGGTGATGAGAAGAACGATGGCTGTAGAGGGGTCGGAACCGGCCCGTTTCAGCCCTTGAGCGGATATCATGTGCGCCCCCGGCTTGGCTTTGTATGTCGGGTGTAGCGCAGTTCCCCACAAAATATCTATGGCAATTTGTCGCGCGCAGCGGCTCGACTCATCGCCACACCCAGAAGTCGAGGCTAACACGACAAATTGTCGCGGCGAAACCACCCATCCGGCCCCACCCTCCGGAAATCACGGAGGGATCGACGCTTGATCCGGGCCGGGAACCCGTCAACTCTGGTTCCAACAGGTCGCCAAGACGACCGCCAACGGGAGATATCGATGAGCTGGGCCCTGTCCATTGACCGCAAGACCATCACAGACGTGACCATTGTCGAGGAGGCCAAACGGCCGCTGGAGGCCGGCGAGATTCGTCTGGCCATCAACAGTTTCGCGCTGACCGCCAACAACATCACCTATGCCGCCTTCGGCGATGCCATGCGCTACTGGGATTTCTTCCCGGGGGCCGATGGTCGTTGCCGCCTGCCGGTCTGGGGCTTTGCTGACATTGCCGAGAGCCGCGTCGACGATCTGCCGGTTGGCGAGCGGGTCTACGGCTATTTCCCGGCCGCGTCCGAGCTGATCACCCGTCCGGGCAGGATCACGCCGGGTGGTTTTGTCGATACCAGCGCCCACCGTGCCGAGCTGCCACCGGCCTACAACGCCTATGTGCGCTGTGCTACCGACCCGGGCTACACCTCCGGCGGCGAGGCCGCCCAGATGGTGCTGCAACCGCTTTTCATCACCGCCTGGCTGCTCGACTTCTTCCTGCGCGACCCGGCCAATGGCTTCACCGAGGCGCCGGTCATCCTGACCAGTGCCTCGAGCAAGACCGCCATCGCCCTCGCCTTCGCGCTGCGTCAGGGTGGCGGCCGTCACGCCATCGGGCTGACTTCGTCTGGCAATGCGGACTTCGTGTCGGGCCTGGGCCTCTATGACTCGGTCACCGCTTATGACGCGATCGATCAGCTGGCCCCGTCCGGGCCGGCCGTGATCGTCGACTTCGCCGGCGATTCTCGCGTCAATCGCAGCCTGCACGAGCATCTGGCGGGCAAGCTGGTCGGCAATATCCGGGTCGGTGGCGCCCATTGGGACCAGTCCGCGCCACCGCGCGACCTGCCGCCACCCAAGCCGCAATTCTTCTTCGCTCCGGACGCCGCCCGCACCCTGATTAAGAGCTGGGGCCCGGAGACGTTCGACCAGCGCTACAAGGCCGCCTGGCGGACTTTCGCCGAGGCCGCGTCGAACTATTTCGATTTCCGCACGGTCGAGGGCAGCGCCGGTGCGCTGGCCACCTATCGCGCCCTGCTTGACGGCAAGGCCGCACCGCGCGACGGGGTCAGCGTCAAGGTCTGATACCTGTCCATTCGCCTGAAGCCCGGACCGGTCAGAGGATGCTCTGGCCGGTCTTTTTCCAATCGCTCATGAAAGCCTCGAGGCCCTTGTCAGTCAGCGAATGCTTGACCAGGTTCTTCAACACGGACGGCGGGACGGTCGCGACGTCGGCCCCGAGCAGGGCGCATTGCTGGACATGGTCGGCCGAGCGGATCGAGGCGGCCAGAATCTGTGTGTCGAACAGGTAGTTATCGAAAATGGTGCGCAGGTTGGCGATCAGCTCCATGCCGTCGACGCCGAGATCATCGAGACGGCCGATGAAGGGCGAGACATAGGTCGCTCCGGCCTTGGCCGCCAGAAGCCCCTGATTGGCCGAGAAGCACAGCGTCACATTGGTCTGGATATTCTCTGCGGTCAGCGCCTGGCAGGCTTTCAGCCCCTCAAAGGTCAGCGGCAGCTTGACCACGACATTGTCGGCCAGCTTCGCCAGTGTCTTGCCCTCGGCAATCATCGCCGGAGCTTCCAGCGCCGTTACTTCAGCACTGACAGGTCCATCAACCAGATCACAGATTTCCTTCACCACTTCCAGGAAATCACGACCCGACTTGGCGATCAGCGAGGGGTTGGTGGTGACGCCATCCACGAGGCCGGCCTCGGCCAGTTCGGCAATCTCGGACGTCTCGGCGGTATCGACAAAGAATTTCATGATGCGCTCCTCGCTGGCGGTCGGTTCGGACGGACTAGGTTACCGGTAACCACCGGATCTTACATTTCAAAGCCTGTTGGGCAGGCGAAATCAATATCCTGCCAGCTCGACCCGGAAACCGGCCGCCTGCAACGCCGCCTGGATCTGGTCCATATGAGCCGCATCCTGCGCCTCCAGCGAGATATCAATATAGGTCACCTTGGCCGGCAGGTCCGAGAAGGTTTTGTGATAGGCGACATCGGTCACATTCCCCTCGGCGCGGGAGATGAGGTCGGAGACGGCCGAGAGCTGTCCCGGCACATCGACCAGCTCGATCCTGAAACGCGCCAGCCGGTGAGACCGGGCCAGATCCCTCAGCAGCAGGGACGATAGCAGCCGGGTGTCCACATTGCCGCCGGAGAGTACCAGGCCGACCTTCTTGCCCGCGAAACGCGCGGGATTGGCCAGTACCGCCGCCAGGCCGACCGCGCCCGCCCCCTCGGGCAGGACCCGCATCTGCGAGATGAAGAGGTTGAGCGCGCGCTCGATCTGGCGCTCATCGACCAGCAGAACCTCATCCAGCAGATCCATCAGGATGTCGCCGGTCAGACCACCCGGCTCGCGCACGGCGATCCCCTCGGCGAGGGTAAACCCGCCAATGGGCCGGTCCTCACCGCGAAACCGGTTGGCAAAGGACGGGAAGAGGTCGGATTGCACCCCGACCAGTTCGATGTCCGGATTGATGCGTCGCGCCGCGAGACCGGCGCCGGCGGCCAGACCGCCGCCACCGACCGGGAAAACCAGCACGTCGAGGTCCGGCTGGTCCTCCAGCATCTCCATCGCCAGCGTCCCCTGCCCGGCCAGGACCACCGGATCATCGAAGGGATGGATGAAGACGGCGCCGGTTGTCTCGGCCTGGGTCAGGGCCAGGGCCTTGGCGGCATCGAAGTCCGCCCCGGCGATCTCGACCTCGGCCCCGAGCGCGCGGGTTGCATGCACTTTCACCATCGGCGTGCCGGTCGGCATGAAGATACGGGCGGTCACGCCCATGGCTGCCGCACTGCGCGCGACGCCCTGCGCGTGGTTTCCCGCCGATGCCGCCACGACACCCCGTCCGCGCTCCTCGAAGCTCAACGCCGCCATCCGGGCATAGGCCCCGCGCTCCTTGAAGGATCCGGTGACCTGCAGGTTCTCAAGCTTCACATGCAGATCGCACCCGGCCGCCTGTGACAGGCCCGGAGCCGCGATCATCGGTGCGCGCAAAATTCCCCCGAAACCGGACGCTCGCAGCCGGTCGACATGAGCGAAAGCCGCCGTCAGGGCGGTCTCCCGCCGGGACGGTTGGGCCTTGAAGTCAGGCGAAGGGGCAGGCAGGGACATGGACAGTCTCCAGAACACCGCACAGAAAAAACCCCGCTCCTGTTGCCGGAAGCGGGGTGAAACTGCACGAAACCGATAAGGGGTCAGGTCGTGGGTGTCATCGCTCCGATCGGCGCTATGACGGTGATAATCGAAAGGGACGAAAGACGGCGCGCGCAAAGCGACGGCGTGACGCATTGCGCCATCCGACCTGCCTGCACGTTTTTACCCGTCAAATGGCGCATAACGCCTCGCTCAAACAATATTCAACCCAAACCATGCGCCTGCCCGAACGGTCTGTCCAGTCCTTAAACGGGAGGCCAAACAATATCAGGCGGCGTCATAAGCCTCCCGAAGCCAGCCAATCACCTCGGCATCGACCGCGCTCACGCTCTCGAGGCGGACACGATGCGTGCACATGGCATTGAAGGAACCGGAGGCCTCCAGCCGCCCGTTCGGGGCAACTCCCTTGAGATTGAGCCCGAGATCGAGGCGGGTCTTTGTCGACGGCTGGACGAGGCCGAACTGCTTTGTGCGGCGCAAGGACACATAGGCCTTCTTGGGCGCAAGCTCGACATCATTTCCGAAGGCTGAAACAGCCGCAATCAGCGCGTCATGGATCGGTCTCAGACCAGCCTTGGGCCCCGCATACTGGGCTTCAACAAGGTCCGGCGACGGTGCCGCGTCCAGCGTGACGCCGCCTCGCGCGGCATGCCCGACCAGATTGGCAAAGCCATGTGTCATGCCATGTTCGGTCTTGAGCAGCTTGATCATCTCGCCATGCTTTTCCAGATCGCTCGCGTTGATGATGGCGACCCATTCATCGAGTGACTTGCCGGTCTTGGCCGGCATATTGGCGATCATGGTCCGCGCCATGTCTTCCGGTGACTGAGCCATGATCAAGCCTCCTCGGTTTCAGAATACGGCTCAAGGCCCGGAGCCCGATCGAGCGGCCAGTGTTCACTCAGCGCCGACTTGGGCGTTATCGGCGCCATCAGGGAAAACATGAACAACATCAGGCGTCCGCCGGTTGTCGCCTTGCCGGTTTCGACCAGAGCCTTGAGGTTCTCACAGATGAATTTGGCGCCCTGGGCCATCTGCTTTTCGGATTTGGAAACCGGATCGATTGCCGCATGCTCGTTGATCAGGGTGAACTCGACCCCGTCATCGACCTCCCTGAGGACATAGCGAACGATCGAGACCGGATCCTCCGATGTCGTAAAGCGGAAGGTGTGGGCGTAGCGGTAAGGCGGTTCGAATTCGATCACACGGCCCATTACCAGCGTGTGCTTGCCGTCCGGCGTACGCATGGCGAAAGCCGCCCCGTCTTTCAGGCCAGGCGTGTCGTACTGGCCGTTGAAGAAAAACGGCATTGGCCGGTCAGTGCGGATCAGCTCCGACCAGACCTGGTCGATCGTCGCCCGGATCAGGACACGATACATCGATGTCCGGATCTCCCCGGGGAGTCTTTTCAAACTTGGCTCATTCATGATGGCTCCCCTTATCCCGAGCACCCTGTCCTGGCTCACCGTCCGCCTCACCGTCACGAGCGCGGCGGCTTTCGGCGAGGCACTTGATATCCAGCATCCGGCCTGACCAAAGGGCGGAATACTCGCTGGTCCAGCGGTCGTGGATCATCTGGATCGGGACGGCATTCATGTAGAGATGCCGGGTCCGACCCCGCTTGTCCGAGATGATGAGACCCGCCTCCTCCAGCACAGTCAGATGGCGCATCACCGCGATCCGGCTGACATCGAAGCGGCTCGCGACCGCACCGACGGAGCACCCCGGCTCGTTGCGGACGATGTCGAGCACCTCCCGCCGTGTCGCGCTGGCGAGCGCCTGAAAAACCGCATCCATCGTGTCCGGAGACATCATATCACCACCATATGTAATAATCTAATTACATATTATGCCAGCAAATGCAAGCAACCATACAACTTGGCACGCACAGCAAAACAACAAATCCATTTTTGATTACCTTTATGACACCCTGCAAAAGGCCCTAGCATGTGCGGGCACACAGGCCGGCGAGGCCCGACCGGCCCACATGACCCGGCCCGGGCTGCCGGTTGAAGTCGGGGCGTAAACGCGCGCCCCTGCCCTTTCGCAATGCAACAAATCGCTTCCATCCCCGCCCCCAAGCGGGTTTCATGATAACGTTACCAGCGCGCGAATGACCACGCGCTCCCGATCGCCACACCGGAGACGCCCCTTGCCCACCGAAAAACTCCTCGTCGCCAATCGCAGCGAAATCGCTATCCGCATCATGCGCGCCGCCACAGAGCTCGGCCTGCGCACGGTTGCGATCTATGCCGAGGAGGACAAGCTGGCCCTGCACCGGTTCAAGGCCGATGAAAGCTATCGGGTCGGCGCAGGCCTGGGGCCGGTGAAGGCCTATCTGGACATCGACGGCATCATCGCCATCGCCAAGAAGTGTGGCGCGACCCTGATCCATCCGGGCTATGGCTTCCTGTCGGAAAACCCGGATTTCGCCGAAGCCTGCGCGGCCGCCGGCCTGACCTTTGTCGGCCCCTCACCTGAAGTCATGAAGTCGCTCGGCAACAAGGTCGCCGCGCGGAACATGGCGGTCGAAGCCGATGTCCCGGTTGTACCGGCAACCGGCCCCCTGCCCGAGGGGTCCGATGACTGGGACAGCATGGCGGAGGCCGTCGGCTATCCGCTCATGCTGAAAGCGAGTTGGGGCGGCGGGGGCCGCGGCATGCGGGTGATCGAGGACGCCAGCCAACTGCATGACCAGGCCAGGGCCGGGCGCCGCGAGGCCGAGGCCGCCTTCGGCAATGGCGAGGTCTATCTGGAGAAGCTGATCCGCAAGGCGCGCCATATCGAGGTCCAGATCCTCGGCGACAGCCATGGCAATCTGGTTCACCTCTTCGAGCGTGACTGCACGGTCCAGCGCCGCAACCAGAAAGTCGTCGAGCGCGCGCCGGCACCGGACATGGATACAGAGACCCGTGCCGCGATCTGCGAGGCGGCGCTTCGCCTGGTGCGCCATGCCGGTTATTGCGGCGCCGGCACGGTTGAATTCCTGCTCGATGCCGAGACCGGGAAATTCTACTTCATCGAGGTCAACCCGCGCGTCCAGGTCGAGCACACCGTGACCGAGGAAGTCACCGGCATCGACATTGTGCGGGCCCAGATCCAGATTGCCCGCGGTGGCCATATCGGGGTCGAAAGCGAGACCGGCGTGCCCGCGCAGGCGGATATCGCCCTGCACGGCCACGCGCTGCAATGCCGGGTCACCACGGAAGACCCCCAGAACAACTTCACGCCGGACTACGGGCGGATTACGGCCTATCGCGGCGCCACCGGTTTCGGGATCCGCCTGGATGGTGGTACCGCCTATTCCGGCGCCGTGATCACACGTTATTTCGACAGCCTGCTGGAGAAGGTCACCGCCTGGGCAGCCACCCCGGAAGAAGCCGTCCGACGGATGGACCGGGCCCTGCGCGAGTTCCGTATCCGTGGCGTCTCGACCAATATCGCCTTCCTCGAAAACGTCATCAACCACCCCGATTTTGTCTCGGGCAACATCACCACGCGCTTTATCGACACGACCGCGTCCCTGTTCGATTTCCCCAAGCGACGCGACCGCGCCACGCGGCTGCTCGCCTTCATTGCCGATGTCTCGGTCAATGGAAATCCGGAAGTCGAAGGCCGGCCGCTTCCCCCGAGCCATGCCGTGACCCCCGTCCCGCCTGCCAGCAGCGGCAAGGCACCCGACGGGACCAAACAACGGCTCGACCAGCTCGGCCCGGAGGGCTTCCGCGACTGGGTGCTGGCCCAGCAGCGGGTCCTGATCACCGACACCACGATGCGGGACGGACACCAGTCCCTTCTGGCGACGCGCATGCGCTCGCACGACATGGTCACCGTGGCGGACGCCTATGCCGAACACCTCTCCCAGCTCTTTTCGGTCGAGTGCTGGGGCGGCGCGACCTTCGATGTCGCGCTGCGCTTCCTGAAGGAAGACAGCTGGGACCGGCTCGCCGACCTGCGCGAGCGCATGCCCAATGTCATGCTCCAGATGCTGCTGCGGGCGTCCAACGCAGTCGGCTACACCAATTACCCCGACAATGCCGTCGATCTCTTCGTCAGGCAGGCGGCCGAGACCGGGATTGATGTCTTCCGCGTCTTCGACAGCCTCAACTGGGCCGAGAACATGAAGGTTGCGATGGAGTCGGTGCTCAAGACCGACCGGCTGTGTGAGGCGGCGATCTGCTATACCGGCGATCTGGGTCATGCCGACCGCCCCAAATACCAGCTCGACTACTATGTCGGCCTGGCCCGCGAGCTGAAGTCGGCGGGTGCCCACATCATCGGCATCAAGGACATGGCCGGCCTGTGCCGCCCGGCCCAGATCCGGACCTTGGTCAAGGCGATCAAGGACGAGACCGGCCTGCCGATCCACTACCACACCCATGATACCTCCGGCATAGCGGCGGCGACGGTCCTGGCCGCCTGCGAAGCCGGGGTCGATGCGGTCGACGCGGCGATGGACAGCTTCTCCGGCCTGACCTCCCAGCCCAATCTCGGCTCGATCATCACCGCCCTTGGCGACACCCCGCGCGATACCGGCATCGACCCGGCGGTGATCCGCCGCTTCTCCGATTACTGGGAAGATGTCCGCACGCAATACGCGGCCTTCGAGCCGGACCTGCGGGCCGGCGCCTCAGAAGTCTATCTGCATGAAATGCCCGGCGGCCAGTTCACCAATCTCAAGGAACAGGCCCGCTCGATGGGCCTGGCCGAGCGCTGGCACGAGGTCGCCAAGATGTACGCCGCGGTCAACATGATGTTCGGCGATATCGTCAAGGTCACCCCGTCCTCCAAGGTGGTCGGCGACATGGCGCTCTACATGGTCTCCTCCGGCCTGACGCCGGAAGACGTGCAGGACCCGAAGACCGAGATCAACTTCCCGCAGAGCGTGATCGGCCTGCTGCGTGGTGACCTCGGCCAGCCGCCCGGTGGCTGGCCGCCGGCGCTGCAAGCCAAGGCACTGAAGGGCGAGAAACCGCGCACCGATCGTCCAGGCAAACATCTTGACCCGGTCGATTTCGACGCGATCCGTGAGACGATCAAGGGCCATGGCGAGCGCCCGGTGAACGAGAATGATGTCTGTTCGGCGGTCATGTATCCCAAGGTCTTCGCCGACTACGAAAACCATCGCCGCGAGTTCGGCCGCGTCGACCGGCTGCCGACGCCGGTTTTCTTCTACGGCATGGAGCCTGGCGGCGAGATTTCGGTCGATATCGACCCCGGCAAGGCGCTCAATATCCGCATGATGGCGATTGGCGAACCCGACGATCATGGCGCGCGCGAAGTCTTCTTCGAGCTCAACGGCCAGCCCCGCGTCGTTCGCGTCAACGACAAGTCCGTGGCCTCGACGGCCTTGGTCAATGAAAAGGCCGACATGGCCAACACCGCGCATATTCCCGCGCCCATGCCGGGCATGATCGCCACCATCGCCGCCAGGGAAGGCGAAACGGTCAAGGCTGGCGAGCTCTTGATGACGCTGGAGGCAATGAAGATGGAGACCTCCATCACCGCCCCCCAGGCCGGCACGGTCAAACGCCTGCCGGTCAGCGCCGGCGCCCAGGTTGATGCCAAGGACCTGCTGGCTGTGGTAGAGTGAGCACGGGTGCGGGCGCCCTTCTTCCCGGGGAGAGGGAACGCATCACGTTGCCTCCGGCGCGTTGCGCGGAGGCCTCCATAAACTCCTTGTCAGCCAGCAGGCGGTATCCGGCTCTTCAGCTCAAGGGTGAGACCACGAAGCGGCCGCTTTGCGGCCCTTGACCTGAAGAACCGGATACGGCGAGGTCTCGGCAAGGGGTCTATGGTGCGGTGTGCGCCTGCGGCCCGTGGGTGAGCGGGATTAATTGTGTCGGTCCCGGCTATTCCGGTTATTCGGTGGCTGTGCTCGAACCTGGCTAGTCCGGACCCGGCTTCACACCGCGAAGGGCAAACGCCAACAGCGCCCCGACCAGGATGAGGTCGATCGCGTTGAAGGCTCCGTCGAGCGCACGCGCCCAGCCCTCGATCAGGTATTGGTATTCGACACTCAGCGACATCGACAGCCAGAGCGCGAAGTCGATGAGCGCGGCAAGAAGGTAGACACCAAGGGCCATCCAGGGCCGCTGACGGAACAAGATCGCCGCGAGCAGATAGCCGGCAACATAGAGGCCCCAAAGCGCGAAGAACGTGTTTGGACGGGCATGAACGAAGGCCGCAAGTGACTCGCCGACCAATCCAAAGCCGGGCATGCCGGCCCTGTAGGCCATGAAGAAGAGAAAGAGGCCGAATGCCCAGCAGGCACGGAACCAGAGCAGGCCGGTTATGACCCTGAGCATCGTCGTCCCTGTCAGAATACGTCGCCTGACCGCCTCTGCCATCCTATCTCACCGCCAATACACTCCCATCCTGCATCAAGGGCAGACACCGATAATGAGCCCTGCGAGCCGCCAAGTGCAAGTCAGGCGCGGCGCTGCGCCATCCGCACAATGAAGGCTTCAAGCCGCTCCGGCTCGATGACCAGCGGCATGTGACCACGCTCATCCATCGTTTCGATATCGGCCTCGGGCAAAGCCGTGCGCAGGGCCTCGATCTGCTCCGGTGCCGACAGGATACGGTCGCCCATGCCATAAAAGAGACCGACCGGATGGCTGATCTCTCCGATCCGCTCGGTGATCGCCGGCAGGTCGAGGGCAACAGCCTGAAGGTCCGTCGCTGCGCCATAGAAGGCGTCCGGCCGCAAGGACAGGAGGCCGCCGCCCCTGACCCGGAAATCATCCGGCACCGCGTCGGGCCCGAACACGAACGCCAGGGTTTTCGCGCCATTGCGGATCGACATCGGTACGGCCATGGTCTCCGCCACGAAGCGGCGCATGCCCGGATTGGCGATATCAATACCGGCAAAGGCGGCGGCCGGTTTGTCCGGCGCCTTGATCAGGGCCGAGACCAGCGCCAGGGCGCCAACCCGCTCGGGATGATTGACCGCCAGCGCCAGCGAGACCGCTCCGCCCAGCGAATGCCCCACGAGAAGCGGGGTCTCGATCCCCTCCTTCTCCAGCATCTCCGCAATCATGCGCGCCTGCTCGGGGATGCGGGCCTGTTCATCGCTGTCACGCTCGGACCAGCCGCACCCGGGCCGGTCGATGGCAATGGCGCGATAGCCGGCCGCCGCGAGGCGCTTGGTCATGGCGTAGGTGAAATTGTGCAGATTGCCGGCCAGGCCGTGGATCATCACGACCGGTTGCCCCTCGCCCATCTCGACCCAGTGCAGCCGCCCGCCGCGGACCTCGGTGAAGTGACCTTTTGGCGGTAGCGCCTTGGCGGCCTTGCCGGCGACCATGTGACTGAACCGCCAGGCAACCACCAGAGCGATGATGATCCCCAGGATGACGATGCCGAAGATGGCCAGAATGATACTGAGCATGATGCCCCCTCAGGACTTGCGTCGCGCGCCAACCATTGACTGCATGAGCGACCAGTAGCGGGTCGGGAAAATCCGTTCCATCCACATCATGATGTGGGCATCGCGCCCGACCAGGATGCGGGGTTTCTTGCGTGCCACACCGGCCAGAATGATCCGCGCGGCCTCGCTGGGCGGCATGACCAGAAGACGCTCGGTCTGTTTCTGCGCGGCCGCAATATCCTTCGGCGAAGCACCGGGAGGCGGCTTGGCGCTGGACGCGATCCGGGTTGCCACGCCACCGGGGTGAACCGTCGTCACGCCGATCGGGCTCCCCGCCAGCTCGTGGCGCAGCGCATTGGAAAAGCCCCGCACGCCAAACTTGGCCGCACTGTAAGCGGCCTGGCCGGCCGGCGCGACAATCCCGAATATGCTCGAGATATTGACGATATGGGCTTCCTCCACCGCGCGAAGCTGCGGCAGGAAAGCGCGCGTCATGCGGATGACGCCATGCAGGTTGATGTCGATCAGCCGCTCGAAATCCGCCTGCTCGACCTGCTCAAACAGACCGCCGAGTGCGATCCCGGCATTGTTGATCAGCAGGTGAACCGGCTCGCCCGCCGCCTCAACGTCACGCGCCAGCTGACGGATCGCGGCAGCATCCGCCATATCGACCACATAGGTCGACACCAAACGCCCATCGGCCCGCAAGGGCTGCGCGATGGCCTCAAGCCCGTCGGCATTGACATCGACGAGGATGAGATGAGCGCCCCGTCCGGCGAGGTCGGCGGCCAGGGCCGCACCGATACCACTCGCAGCGCCGGTAATCAGCGCGGTCCGGCCGGCATACTCGAAACGCCCGCTCATTCCGCCGCCTCCCGGACTTGTGTGTCGCGGACGGGGTCGGGCGCTTTGGTGAAAGTCATATAGCCATCCTCAAGTCGGCCAAAACGGATGGTCAGCATGTCCTGGACGTAGTTTTGATAGGTCTTCCACGGTGCCCGGTCGCCCTGCTTGGGCAGGTGCTTGATCGCACGCTGGACATAGCCGGACGAAAAATCGAGCAAGGGCTCGGGCTGGATATCCGCAGGCACGTTGGGCACGGCGACATCGGTGCCGGTCTTCTTCATGTGATTGAGCATGCGGCAGACCCGTTCGCAGGTCAGATCCACCTTCAGCGTCCAGGAAGCATTTGTGTAGCCGAACGCGAGCGCGAAGTTCGGAACATCGCCGAGCATCATCCCGCGATAGGTATAGAGGTCAGCCGTATCGAGCACCGCACCGTCGCGCGAAATCTGTGCGCCACCCGCCAGCTGCATCTCCAGCCCGGTCGCCGGAACAATGATATCCGCCTCGATGAACGCCCCGGACTTGAGGGCGATACCGGTCTCGGTAAAACGCTCGATATGATCGGTAACGATATCCGCCTTGCCGGACTTCAGCGTCTCGAAGAAATCCCCGTCAGGGGCCAGGCAGAAGCGCTGGTCCCAGGGGTTATAGCGCGGCGTGAAGTGCTTCTCGACGTCGAAACCCTCACCCAGCTCATCCTTGACTGCCTTGATCACGGCCTTCTTGACGACATTCGGCCAGCGCTTGGAGAGCTGGTAGATATAGATCGAGAGGCCGATATTCTTGATGCGGGACATCAGATAGGCGAGACGGGCGGGAAGCGCCTTGCGAAGGGCTTCAGCGACCTTGTCGGTCGACGGGCGCGCCGCGATATAGGTCGGAGACCGTTGCAGCATGGTGACGTGTGACGCCGTTTCGGCCATCGCCGGCACCAGCGTGACCGCGGTCGCGCCCGACCCGATGATCACCACCTTCTTGCCGGCATAGTCGAGTTCGGTATCCCACAATTGCGGGTGAACGATCCGCCCCCTGAACTCATCGAGACCGGCGAAATCGGGCACATAGCCCTGCTCATACCGGTAATAGCCCGAGCACATCATCAAGAAGCGCGCCGTCAGGACCTGCTCCGCGCCGGAGGCGTCTGTCGCGGTAATCCGCCAGCGTGCTGTCGGGCTGTCCCAATCCGCGGCAATGACGCGGTGGTTGAAGCGGATATGACGGTCGATCCCGTTCTCGGTCGCGGTATCGCGGACATATTGACGGATCGAGGGGCCGTCGGCGAAGGCCTTGCCTCCGGTCCACGGACGAAAGGCATAGCCGAACGTGTACATGTCACTGTCGGAGCGGATACCGGGATAGCGAAACAGGTCCCAGGTCCCGCCGATGGCATCGCGCGATTCAAGGATCGCATAACTGCGCCCCGGGCACCGGGTCTGCAGGTGATAGGCGGCGCCAATACCGGAAATGCCGGCACCGACAATGAGAACATCGAAATCAGGATCGGACATGCTTCCTCCATACCGCTTCTTCAGCGGCGTTGGAAAAGTGAACACCGTTTTCTGGTCAGTGCAAGAGTTTGCTGTCGTGGTGCGGGCTGCTGCGCCACTCCTGACGCAAAGCCGCTCAACTGAAATCAAGGGCGTCGAGCGACTGGCCCGTGAAACTCGCCCGCAGGGCACCGGCCCAGAACAGGCCGCCAAGGCCGACCAGGACACCCTCCGCCGGAAGCTGCCGCCGTCCGGCCTCGAGCGCGTGGTCGGCGTCGTCACAGACGTCCAGAATTGCGATTTCCGG
This sequence comes from Maricaulis maris, assembly GCF_036322705.1. Taxonomy (NCBI): domain Bacteria; kingdom Pseudomonadati; phylum Pseudomonadota; class Alphaproteobacteria; order Maricaulales; family Maricaulaceae; genus Maricaulis; species Maricaulis maris. The sequence continues at coordinate 1,170,116 of NZ_AP027270.1, read as the reverse complement.
ACGGACGGCGCGCACGCGGGCCGCCAGTTGATCGGACGGCAGGCCCTTGTAGGCCTGCCCGATGATGACCCGGTCAAAATGCGGAAGCAGGCGCAACAACATGCCGTCGATATCCTTGTCGTGTGACATCCCCAGCAGCAGAATGGCGGCAACATCCCGCGTCAATTCCGCCGCTGCGGTGACTGCGGCCTCGACCGCGTCCGGCGTGTGCCCGACATCGATCAGCAAAGACGGCGATCCCGGCAGAACTTCAAGCCGGCCCTCGCAGCGCGCCGATGCCAAGGCGTCGGCAATCAGGCCAGGCCAGCGCGACGGCGCGACATCGTCCCGCGCGATGCTCGCGAGGGCGATTGCCAGCTCCAGGTTGTCGGCCTGCTTGGCACCGTGCAGCCCCGTCTCAACGCGGATCAGGCCCATCCCGTCATGTTGCAGGGTGATCGAGTGACCACTCAGACGGTCCTCGCTTGTGACCGGTCCGAACACCCGGTGCGGCGCCTCGATGCGCACACGTTTCAGGGCAGCGACCGTGGCGAGACTGTCCCACTCCGCCTCAAGTCCGCGCCCGACCAATACGCGTCCGCCCGGCGGCGCAATGTCCAGCTTGTCGAGGGCAATCTCGCGCCGCGTCGCTCCGAGCAGGGCTGTATGCTCCAGATCCACGCTGACGATCGCCGCCAGCGGCGCCTGCAGCAGGCGCGTCGGGTCATAGCGGCCGCCAATCCCCGCCTCGATGACCAGGCGCTCGCAACCTTCAGCCTCGAACAGGTACAGCGCAGCGAGGAACCAAGCCTCGAACTCACCAAAGCCGTCATCGGGATGGTTCTGCCGATCCCGTTCAATCGCCGCCGCGACCCGGGCCTCGGCTGCCAGCAGGGCCGCGTCATCCACGGGCTCGCCATTGATCCGGACGCGCTCATTGAAACGAAAGAGATGCGGGGATGTGAACGTGCCGACCCGCTCGCCGGCAAAGCCGAGGAGCGCCGTCAGCATGCTGGCCGTACTGCCCTTGCCATTGCTGCCGGTAATGACGATGGCGCGTTTGCCAAGGGCGGACAGATCAAGACCGAGCTGCCCGGCAAGCCTTGCGGTGCGGGCCAGTCCGATCCCCTGCCCGAAGCGCGGCAAACTCAGCGATGTCCGTTTCATGCCGCCCCTCCCAGCGCCGCGACCAGAATGTCTTCCCATATCTGCAGGGCGAGATCGGTCCGGCCGATGGCTTCGAGCGAGGCGAAACTGGGATTACCATTGACCTCGAGCACGACCGGCGTCTGCCCCGGAGGCTGGAAAAGATCAATTCCCGCAACATCCAGCCCCAGAGCCGCACTGGCGGCGCAGGCCAACTCGGCCAGGTGCGGATCGACGGACGTCCGGAAATCGAGCGGCTGGCCGCCGATCGCGAGGTTGCGCCGGCCCGGCAGGGGCAGCCAGGCGCCGCTGGGTGCGAGATCACCGGCCTTCATCCCCGCCGCCAGAAGCGCCTGGACGAAGCCGGCCTCGGGGATCGGACTCAGCGCATCGGCGCGCAGGCGATCATTCATGTACTCGAACCGCGCCTGCCAGCTGCCCTCGCCGGTTCCGACGAGACCGCCCTCGGCCTTGCAATACTGGAATCGCGCCTTCCCGCCGACAACCAGGACCCGGTATTCCGGTGCCGACACGACCGGCTGGATCACGATCTGGTCGTGGCGTCGGGCCGCCCGGCGGAGATAATCCTCGAGCTCGGCCGGGCCATCGATGCGCTCGGCGAAATCACCATGTGCGCCGCGATTGGGTTTGGCGAAGACCGGGAAGGACAGCGACCCGGATCGCGCCAGCAAGTCTTGCCCCTCGCGCCCCGGCGCCCGCAGGTGTTGCCGGGCTGTCTCCAGAAACACCAGCTCCGTCGGCACGCTCGCCAGGCCTGCGGAGACCAGCACGGAATGGGTGAAGGCCTTGTCTCGGGCAATGGTGTGCGCGGTCGCTGAGTTGCTCGGATAGGCACAGATCGCGCCGGCGCCGGACAGAACGCGTTGTCCACCCGCCTCGGCCGCGAACAGATACCCCTCGCCTCCGTCAAGGTCGATGAAGTGCCAGCCGCGCCGGGCACACACCTGGTCGACAAGGCGGGCGTTGAAAGGACGGGTATCGGAGGCGGAGCAGGACGGCATGGCGCCTTTTATCTGCTCTCGGCAGGCGGGAAAAGCGCAGCTTTGCGAGCCCCTTCCGATTGCCCGATCGCCGCGCCATGCTGCATCGCCACAAAATGTATGGGGCAAATGCATACCCGAGGGTCGATTTCCCGACGAACATCCTTACCTGTGGTGCCAGCTTTGTTTCTCAAGGATACCCGAATGACTTCGACTGACGCGCTCTTCAAGCCCTTCTCGCTGGGCTCGCTGGAATTGCCCAACCGTATCGTGATGGCCCCGATGACGCGCTCGAAGAGCCCGGGCGGCGTGCCCGGCCAGCCAGTTGTGGACTATTACCGTCGCCGCGCGGCGAACGCGGTCGGGCTGATCATTACCGAGGGCACCACAGTTGATCGCCCCGGCGCCAGCTTTGATCCGGCCATACCGAACTTTCATCAACCGGACTCGCTTGCCGGCTGGAAAAAGGTGGTGGACGCCGTCCACGCGGCCGGCGGCAAGATCGCACCGCAGCTCTGGCATGTCGGCCTTGCCCGCAAACCGGGAACCGGTCCGCACCCGGAGGCCAAATCCGACAGCCCGTCCGGGATCATGCCGGGCGGCAAGCAGGTCGGCGAGGCCATGAGTGCGGAAGACATCGCCGACACCATCGCCGCCTTTGCGAAGGCGGCCAAGGCGGCTGCAGAGATCGGCTTCGACGCCATCGAGCTGCATGGCGCGCATGGCTATCTGCTCGACCAGTTCTTCTGGGACGGCATGAATCAGCGCGATGACCGCTTCGGCGGCGGGCTGACCGAACGCACCACGATCGTGCAGGAGATCGTCAAGGCGGTCCGCAAGGAAATCCCGGCCGACCTGCCGCTCATCCTGCGCTATTCGCAGTGGAAGCAGCAGGACTACAACGCCAAGCTGGCTGAAACGCCGGATGAGCTGGGCGCATTCCTCGGCCCGCTCTCCGATGCCGGCGTCGACATCTTCCACGCGTCAACCCGCCGCTTCTGGATCCCGGAGTTCGAAGGCTCCGATCTCAACCTGGCCGGATGGACCCAGAAACTGACCGGCAAGCCGGCGATCACGGTCGGCTCGGTCGGCCTCAACTCCGACTTCATCGGCGCCTTCATGGGCGAGAACTCGCCCGCCGCCTCGCTGGACGGGCTGATCGAGCGGATGGAAAAGGGCGAGTTCGACCTTGTCGCCGTCGGTCGTGCGCTGATCTCCGACCCCGAATGGGCGGCCAAGGTCCGAGACGGACGTTTCGATGAGCTGGAAGACTTCAGCGCCGAAGCGCTGAAAGAGCTCGTCTAGGCACACGGGTCAGAGTGGTTTGGAGTCGTGAGCTGGCACTGCATGCGCCGGCTCACGACCTCACCGCAAGAGCCGGATGGGCATTGGCGGCACGCCAGGCCGGTATGCCTCCGGCGATCAGGCCCGCCCCGATACCGGCAGCCCGCGCGACGGCTGTGGGGCTGACGTCAAACAGCACGGGGATCTCCCAGACGGAGACAAGAACCTGACTGATCAGGTAGGCCAGCAAGGCGCTCGCGGTCATAGCCACGTCGGTCGCCGACCGGTGCATCATGGCTCGGGGCCAGATACCAGCGCGTGACCACCTCCGACGGATCGGACGCCGAGACCACTTCCTCATAGGCACTGAAACTTCCGACACGGGTTTCAAAAAACACCGGCCCTCTACCGGAGGCGTATAGGCACTCAAGGCCTCGCAGGAGGTCATGTGAAGCACGAGTGAGAGCCTCATCGACACTGGACCATTCTAGCTGCAGGAACCCGCACACCACTTCTGAGTTCAATCAGGCCCCTGATAGCCGCACATCGGTCTGTCCCGCCACGGCCCGGATTTCAGGGTGTCGATCGGGCAAACCCGGTTGGGGACCGCCCGGGGAAGCAGGGTGAGGCCGGGCGCCAAGGCGCCCGGCCAATTCAACTCAGAGCCCGCTCATCGGCAAGCACCACTCATTGCAATAGTCCAGGCATTGCCCGCACTCGAGATTGCCACGAGGCGTCCCGAGCTGGTCACCGAACGTGTCGTAACAATCGCTGAAACAATCACCGGTACAGCTGGCCCACGCTGCTGCCGGCGCGAAAACCAGCGACGGGGCCGCCAAACCTGTTCCCATCCAGCTGGTCATGCGAGTTCCTCCCCGAGAGTCCGGCGCGCCAAGCGAGCCGCCCCGTCGGAAGCGTGAGGACAGCGAATGGCCGTGAGAGAGAGAATGGTGCCCGGGGACAGATTTGAACTGCCGACACGCGGATTTTCAATCCGCTGCTCTACCAACTGAGCTACCCGGGCGCCGGGCCGATCCATCGCCGCGGCGACAATCGAGAGCGCGGTTTATAGGTCGGGCATGGAGACGTGTCCATGACCCTTTTCAGCGAATTCACAACCGGCGGCAGTGCTCGCCCACACCTGCCCCGACGAGGCTGCGCCCGGCTACTGGTCTTCTTCGGTCGGCGGGTTGTCCTCGGCCACATCGGCGGGCTCGCCCGGGATGGCGTAGGAGCCGCTGACCCACTTGCCCAGATCAACATCGGCGCAGCGTTTTGAGCAGAAGGGCTTGAAGTCGGGATGGGCCGGCTGACGGCAGATCGGGCATTTCATGGCGATAGCTCCTTTTTGGGGAGGTCGTTTGGAAAGAAGTCGGGTTCAGGACGGCTCAGGCACGACTGACGCGGCAGGCGTCACGCGGCAAGTCCGGGTTCTCGCCCAGTTCAAAGCGCGCGCCCATGCGCTCTGTCAGCGCAGCACGCCAGGCGATGGTGTCGCTTTCGAGCCAGGCGAAGACTTCAGGCCCCACTGTCAGGCGCTGCTTGCGCGAACGATCCGAGCGGGCTTCCGCATCGAGGCGGCGCAGCGCGGCCAGCGCGGCGGTCTCGATCGTGGGACGGCCATCGCGCTCCAGCATGATCTCGGACAGGGTCCGGCCACGACGCTGGCGGGCGATCTCGCCGACACAGAATTGCGACAGCGGCGCAACGTCGACCTTGGCGCGATCGCGCCGGAAGGCGCCGCGCAGGGTCTGCTCGACCGCCTTGCGATCCGGCTGGCCGCGCATGTGAACGAAATCGATGGCCAGGATGCCGCCGATTCCGCGCATGCGGGCCTGGCGGGCGGCTTCCTTGGCTGCGGAATTATTGAGCTGGATGGCGAGCTGGGCGGCATTGCCCTGCCCCTTGCGTCCGTCGGCATCGACGTCGAACGTCGTCATGGCGCGCGTCGTCTCGATATAGAGCGAGCCACCGCCGGGAATGGCGACCTTCGGCTCGAGCGCTTCATCGAAGGCGGCTTCGAGATCGTAGTCGGTCTCATCGGCCCATTGTGCCTCGGCATCGCCAAAGGTGCGGACCAGACGCTGGGCGAGAATTTCCGCCGGCTCGAGGCAATCGGGCGCCTCGCCCGCGTCGACCTCGACCAGGCTGAGATTGGGGCCCTTCTCGGCATAGGCCTCGCGGGCAACCCGCACGCCGATGGCGGCGCCCTCGTGCAGCCCCTTGGGGCGACCGGCCTTGCCGAAGGGCAGGAAGCCCTCCTCACCCACACCGAGGTCCACGAAAGCAGCGTTCAGGGCCGGTTCGACACGGCGGATGCGGCCGCGGAAGACCTCGCCCTCGATAGCCCGCTGGCCGGCTTCCGACCAGCGGTCGAGATGGAGCTCCACGATCCGGCCATTCTCGACCACGGCAGCCCGGGTCTCACCGATATTTTCCTCGATCAGGATTTGCCGGTTCATGCGGAACCTCCCTCGCCGATCCGCGCCGTGACGGGATAGCCCAGCCCGGTCAGCAGATTGGCGGTCTCGTAGAGCGGCAGGCCGACAACGCCGGTGAAGGAGCCGATCAGATTGATCACAAAACAGCCGGCCCGGCCCTGGATGGCATAGCCGCCCGCCTTGCCGCGCCATTCGCCGGACGCGATGTAGGCGTCGATCTCGGGCTTGGACAGGCGCTTGAACTTGACCCGTGTCTCGACAACCCGTGCCGCGAAACGGCCGTCCGGAGCGCGCGCGGCAATACCGGTAAAGACCCGGTGATTGCGGCCCGACAGAAGCGCCAGGCAATGCCGGGCCTCGGCCTCAACCTCGGTCTTGGGCAAGACCCGACGTCCGACACCGACGACGGTATCGGCGGCCAGCACAAAGGCATCGGCGGCGCCGGGATGGGCCATGGCTTTTTCCTGCGCGAGGCGCAGGGCCAGAGGTCCGGGCAATTCGCCGGGTATCTCGTGCTCATCGATATGAGTGGGTTCGACCGCGTCGGGGGTCAGCCCTGCCCCGCTCAGCAGATCGAAGCGTCGGGGCGAGGCACTGGCCAGAATCAGGCGCGGGCGGGGATTTGCCGGGTCGGCAAGCGTCATCGCGTCACCACGCCTGAACGGAGCTTACTTGAAGCGATAGGTGATCCGGCCCTTGGTCAGATCATAGGGCGTCATCTCGACCAGGACCTTGTCGCCGGCGAGGACGCGGATACGGTTCTTGCGCATCTTGCCCGCAGTGTGGGCAATGATTTCGTGTTCATTCTCGAGCTTGACCCGGAAGGTCGCGTTCGGAAGCAGTTCCGTGACTTCGCCCGGAAACTCCAACAGTTCTTCTTTAGCCATGCGGCTCCTCGTTTCTGACCCTGGGGTCTGACCCTGTGGGGGCTCATAATTCTGGGTGTTCTCACCGACTCGCCAAGCGGCCAGCGCACCGGAGCGCGGTGTATACTCCCCCTTGCGGGCAAAAGTCGAGTGTTCAGGCGCTTTTTGGCGTCGGCTGCCACTGCGCGATGCGGGCGGCTATGGCATCGCGGGTCTCGCGGTAGGCTGCGATCTTCATGTCACGATTGCCACCGGTCTCGCTGGGATCGGGGATAGGCCAGGCCTGGAACTCGGCCCCGGTGCGTGCCGCATACTCCCGGGCCATGCGATCCGCCGCCGTCGAGAGCGAGACAATCAGCTCCGCCGGTGGCTCGCCGACCCCGTTGAGGGCGATCGGCGAAAAGTCTTCCAGATCGACCTTCTTCTCCAGCATCACGGCGACCATGAAGGGATCGACAAAGGCGGCGGGAATAACGCCGCAGGACCGGGTCGAGACATCGGTGCCGAAACGAAGCTGCCAGAGGGCTGCGCCCATGGGCGACCGGATCGCATTGCGACCGCACACGAACAGGACTGAAGGCGGGATCATGACGCGGCCCGGCGGTGCAGGGCGCAGATCAGGGTAAACAGACGTCGGGCCGTGTCGAAATCGACATCGATCTTGCCGGCGAGCCGTTCGCGCAACAGGGTCGAGCCTTCGTTGTGAACACCGCGGCGCGCCATGTCGATGGCCTCGATCCGCTCGAGCGGGGCATCACGGACAGCCTCGTAATAGCTCTCGCAGATCAGGAAATAGTCCTTGATGATCCGGCGCAGCGGCCCCAGCGCAAAGACGAAACCACGAACCGGCGTGTCATCCTCAAGCCGGACGTCAAAGACCAGCCGGTCGTCTTCAATCGCCAAGCGCAAGGCAAACGGGCCATCGACCTCGCCATCCGGCCGGAAGCTGTTGCCCTCCAGCAGGTCGGCGATCGCGACGCGACGTTCATGGTCGGCATTGACATCGCCTGGCCCGATACTGACGCCATCGAGATCGATACGGACAATCTTGTCTCCGGGCTGGCTCATCGTGTCCGCGTTTCCCCATCCGTGTCGCCGAGATCGGCAAGGTCATGCTCCGGCCGGGCCGATGCGCGCCAGGAACGCGACAGGTCGGCAAGGACAACATCCAGGCATTCGACATCAAGGCGGAGCTCTCCGCCACCGGAAAATGTGCAAATCACCTGTCCCGACGGCAGTTCGCCCGGCTCGAACCGGATCGCGAGCAGGTTGACCACCGCATCCTCGGCACCCTGACGGATATTCTGGGAGCGGGCCGCTGTGACATGCCCGATCTGCAGGCCGCTGCGGACCCGGCGGTCGCGGCGACCGGCCTCCCAGCAAAACCGGTTGAAGCCCATCGTGAAACTGCGCAGGCGCCGGGAGTACTCGAAGTCACCCAGCAGGGCGACCGCGTCCTGGAGCGCGGCGGAGATCACCTCCAGATCCTGCTCATCGAGGGCCGTCAGCCGTAGGGGAGCCGTCATTGCACCGTGTCCTGTGGTTCAGGCCCCGTCCGGGAGCCGTTCGATCCGGGCCCCGCAGCCCGACAGCTTGGCTTCCAGGCGCTCGAAACCGCGATCGAGATGGTAGACCCGATTGACCACGGTTTCCCCCTCAGCGGCAAGGCCCGCAATAACCAGGCTGACCGAGGCGCGCAGGTCGGTTGCCATTACCGGCGCCCCGCGCAAGCGCTCAACGCCGCGAACGACCGCTTCATTGCCATGCACGGTGATATCGGCACCGAGACGGGCCAGCTCCGGCGCATGCATGAAGCGGTTCTCGAAAATCGTTTCGCGAATAACCGAAGAGCCGTTGGCCAGCGACATCAAAGCCATGAATTGCGCCTGTGCATCGGTCGGGAAACCCGGGAAGGGCTGGGTCTCGATATCGACGCTGTCCAGCTTGCTGCCATTGCGGGCGACGCGGACCCCGTCGGTCACCGCCTCGACGGTCACACCGGCCTCATGCATGGCCGACCACAGCGCCTTGTTGTGGCCAAACACAGCGCCCTCGAGCACCGCGTCACCACCGGCGGCAGCCACTGCCAAGGCATAGGTCGCGGTTTCGATCCGGTCGGCAACCACCCGGTGGGTCACACCGGACAGGCGCGACTGCCCCTGGATGCGGATGGTCGAGGTAGCGGCCCCCTCGATCGTGGCCCCCATCGCCGTCAGACAATCAGCGAGGTCACCGATTTCCGGCTCGCGCGCCGCGTTCTCGATCACCGTCTCGCCGCGGGCCAGCGCCGCCGCCAGCATGGCGTGTTCGGTCGCACCCACGGATGCGAAGGGCAGGTCGATCTCGCCGCCGACAAGACCGCCAGCCGGCGCCCTGGCGGAGACATAGCCTTCGGCAATCTCGATCTGTGCCCCCAGCGCCTTGAGCGCCTTGAGGTGAAGATCTACCGGCCGGGCCCCGATCGCGCACCCGCCGGGCAGCGAGACGCGGGCATGCCCCTCTCGCGCGAGCAGGGGGCCGAGAACGTTGAAGCTGGCCCGCATCTTCCGCACGAGATCGTAGGGCGCAAAGGTATCGGCGATGCTGGCCGCGTGCAGACGCAGCTCGGCGTTGGAACCATCGGACACCTCGACACCCAGCTTTTCCAGCAAATTCCCGAGAAAGCGGCTGTCCGCCAGCAACGGCATGCGGGTCAGCGTGACCGGCTCATCTGTCAGCAACGCAGCGGCCATCAGCTTCAGGGCAGAGTTCTTGGCTCCGCTGATATCGATACGGCCTTCAAGGCGCGCGCCGCCCTGGATGACAATACGGTCCATGTGAACTCCTTAGACACTGATGCCCGAAACGGGGTGTGCACCATCCCACGGCCCGAAGCGGGCGGCATTATGACAAGTCGGCGGGCTTTTCTGAGGCGCTTTGTGCAGCGTCACTGTCATTTTCCGGCTGGTCCTTCGGGGCCGCCTTCGCCGCTGCCTTGCGGCGCCGGAGGTTTGCGCGCAAAGCCTCGGCCAGACGCGCCTCCCGGGAGTTCGGGTCCGGTTGCTCACGCTTCGGGCGCGGCGGCTTGGCGGGGGGATTGGTGGGCGTGTTCATGTCATTGGTCATGTCGAACGCTGCACATCACGTCAAGACACTCTTGGCGTGGCGGCAGGCTTGCGTTATATGCCCGGCTCTCGTTCGCCGAAAGGCAACCCGGCGCCGCTATAGCTCAGGGGTAGAGCGTTCCCTTGGTAAGGGAGAGGTCGAGTGTTCAATTCACTCTAGCGGCACCATTACTTCCCATCTCCGACACCTATCGATTTCCGCCGACAGGCTTGTCGTCCCGGATTGTTCTGCTATTGCCTGCGGGGAACGGGTCGCGCGGGGGCGAGGCCTTGGGGACTTGAAGCGGGACCGGGCATTGCACGTCTTTCAATCTGATTGGGTTCGCGCCACCGCGGCGCTGGTGGTGTCTCTCGCCGGAGCCGCGGCCCTGGTGGCGGCGAAATCACCACTGCCGACCGAAGCGGCGGCTGAACCGGTCGTCTACACGATCATCAACATGACTGAACGCATGGCCGACCGGCAGGCCTGTCCGCTGGATCTGGCGCGAGTGCGTGAGCAGATCGAATCAGGATTCGCGCAGACCGGTCATCAACTCGAATACAGCCCGCTCGCCGATGGACCGGAAGTTCTGCTGCACGAGCTTTCGGCCGAGATCGCAGTCGGTACCGGCCAAGCGACGTCATCCTGCGCGTGGACGATCCGGGTCAGCTATCAGGGCCAGTCCCATACCCAGGAAGCCCATGCGGCGCCCTCGCAGGCACCGGATGCCCTCGACGCCATCGCCCTGGAAGTCGGAGCCCTGCTGGTCACCTCAGCCCGATGACGGCCTTTTTCGCTGAAACCCCTCCCCGCGAGACCGGCTATCTCCCGGTCAGCGACGGCCACACCCTGTACTGGGAGCGTTGCGGCAATCCGGATGGCCTGCCCCTGGTTTTCCTGCATGGCGGCCCGGGCTCGGGCCTGTCCGCCAAATTCCGGCGCATGTTTGACCCGGACCGCTACGATCTCATCCTGTTTGATCAGCGTGGGGCGGGGCGCTCGACACCTCATTTGTCGCTGGACGCCAACACCACGGCACACCTGGTCGCTGACATCGAAGCCTTGCGCCAGCATTTCGGTTTCGCCCGCTGGATGGTGTTCGGCCCCTCATGGGGCTCCACGCTGGCACTGGTCTATGCCCAGGCCCATCCGCAGGCTGTAAGCGCCCTGATCGTCGAGGCCGTCTTCACGGCCCGCCGGGACGAGCTGGACTGGTGGCACGGCGCGGACGGGGCGCCCCGTTTCTTCCCGGACGCCTTCAGGACTTTCATTGCGCCGGTCCCCGCCCCTAACCGCGCAACGCCACAGGCCATCGCGAACTGGTATCTGGATGCCATGCAGGACGAGATCGCGACCGGACTGCCCGACCTGGCTGGCTTCGAGGACCCCGCGACGCCGCTGGACGCCTTGCGTCGGTCCGCCGTCTATCGCTGGACCGAGTATGAGGACCGCCTCTCCTATCTCGACAATCCGCCGGAGGCCGTGCGCGCCGGCCTGATCCCGCGCGGCCGTAATTTCCTCGCGGCGCACTCGCTGATCGAGGCGCACTACTTCGCCAATGCCTGCTTCCTCGCTGATGGCGAGATTTACGCCAAGGCCGATCGTCTGCGCGACATCCCGATGGCGATCCTGCATTCGCGCTATGACATGGTCTGTCCGGCACGCAGCGCCTTCGATCTGGCCGAGGCTTGCCCGCATGCTGATTTCCGGCTTGTGCCGGTCAATGGTCACGGGATGACGGAAGCCACCCAGCTCGAGCTGAACAGGTTGATGGACGGGGTGAGCGGTCGCATCCGCTGATCAGGCGGTTGGAGCGACCGGCCTCCAGGCGTGAATGGCCAGCGTCACGCTGCCACCGGTAAAATCACTGCCCACGGCCGTCAGCACAATCGGCGTATCAGCATAAAAGGCGGTCGGCCCGATCACCCCCAGATTGACGGCACCGGTCGCGACGCCCAGCGAGCCACCGAACTTGGACGTCTCACCGGCGATTCCACAATCGAACGCGCTGGCCCCGCTGATTGCCTCAGAGGTCCGGACCGAGACGCAAAACACCACGGACCGCGCCGGGATCACGATCGGACTGACCACGCTCGCTCCGGAGAGGTCGGAGACAGTTTGCTCGATCACGATGGCTTCTGTCGCCGCACCATGGCTCCCTGCGGCCAGGACATGTGTCGGCGGCGCCGCGCGCCAGTGGCCGGACAGGGCGGCCCAGACGACCTCACAGGCCTCATCGCGGACATGAATCCGCCAGCCATCGCGCGGCGCGTAGCGGGTCCAGGCGCCATCGCGGTAGACAGCAAGGTCACCGACGTCGAAGCCCGACCAGTCATCGCCACTGGCGCCTTCCGGAAGGATCCACGCCTCCCCCTCGCCCGGGCTGATCGGCTGAACAGCTTCGATCCGGCTCTCGACCACCGTTCGGACCAGGGCATCAAGCCGCAGCAGCGCTTCATTCACCGTGACGTGCTTTTGCGCCTGGGCCGGCATGACAAGCGGCAGCTCAAGGGTCGGACTGATCTGGGACATGGGCTTTCTCCTCGCTGGCCCGCCAGTCTGTGGCAAGATGGGCGGGTGGAGATAAGCATTCGCACTGTCCTCGCTTGATCGGTGCACTTGACGCACGCGCCGTGCGCGCTTTTTCTCCCGCGCAGAATGACAACAGGCTGGTCGAGGAAAACCGGGCATGACTGACACTATCCGCACGCTCGCCGGGGATTTCCCGTCACAAACGCCGGACAGCTGGGCCGCTCTGGCGCAGAAGGCCCTGCGCGGTGCCGACCTCGACGAGACGCTGGGCCGGACCACAATTGACGGCCTGCCCCGCGGACCGGTCTTTTTCGCCCGCCCGGACGGCTCGCATGCGGTCGACGCAGCACCACGGGATCTCTACCTGCCCTGGGGGATTCGCCAGACCCTCGTGGAAGCGGGTCCCGAGCGCGCCAACGCCGCCGCGCTGGACGATCTGATGGGCGGGGTGTCAGAGCTTGAATTGCGGCTCGATCCGACCGGACAATTCGGCCTCAAGGCCAATGAGATCGAGCTGCTGGACGCGGCGCTCAAGGGCGTCGATCTGACCATAGCGCCGATCCATCTCGACAGCCTTGGCGGCCAGGGTCACCACGCCCACCTGCTGTTGACGCTGTTCGCGCGGCGCCGCATCGATGGTGAGACGGTCGAGGGCGGGCTCGGCCTGCACCCGGTCGAACGCGCGGCGCGCCAGGGCGTTGCGCTGGACGACCAGTGCTTCCCGAAGGCGAAGGCGCTGACCGAGCTGGCCCAGGCGGCCTTCCCCAATCTCAAGATCTTCCGCTGTGACGCCGCCCACATGTTCGAGGCGGGCGCGAGCGAGAGCCAGGAGCTCGCCATCATGGCGGCCTCGGCAGCGACCTATATGCGGCTGATGATGGAGACCGGTCTCGACGCCAACAGCGCCGCAAAGGCCGTCGAGGCCCGACTGGCGGCCGATGCCGACATCCACCTGACCATCGCCAAGCTGCGCGCTGCCCGCCGCATCTTTGCCCGCATCGCCGAGAGTTTTGGCGCGACAGGCGAGGCCCGTCGCCTGACCCTGCACGTGACGACGGCCCGCCGGATGCTGTCGGCCAGCGATGCCTGGACCAATCTGATCCGCAATGCCTGCGCCGGCTTTGCTGCGGCTGCCGGTGGCGCCGATGCCATCACGGTCCGCCCGATGACCGAGGCGATTGGCCGCCCGACCGGCTTTGCCCGCCGGGTCGCGCGCAATCTCCACATCCTGCTCGCCGAGGAGAGCCATCTGGGGACCGTCACCGACCCGGCCGCCGGATCCTATCTGCACGAGACACTGGCCGACAGCCTGGCGCAGTCTGCCTGGGCGCAATTCCAGGAGATCGAGCGCCGCGGCGGTCTGGCCGAAGCCTTTGCCTCCGGCTGGCTGCAGGGCGAGATTGCCCGCTCCCGCGCCGCCTATCTGGCTCGTATCGAGAGCGGCCAGACCCCCATTCTCGGCATCACCCAATATGTCGACCCGGATCCGCGTGCCGTTGAGACGGAGGGGACATGGCCCGAGCCGGATGCACCGGAGACTGCCCTCACCGCGGTGCGATTCGCCGCCGGCTACGAGACCAGCAAGGAGGCCGCCCAATGACCCAGTCTCCCGATTTCACCGCGATCGACCTTGGCGACGCCCGCAGCCCCGGCACGGGCTCCCGTGACCCCTGGACGCCCGCTGAGGGCATTCCGGTCAAGTCGCAGTACAGACATGAGGACTCGGACGGGATCGACTTCCTCGGCTCCGTGCCCGGCGCGGCGCCCTTTGTGCGTGGCCCCTATCCGACCATGTTCGGCCAGCGCCCGTGGACGATCCGGCAATATGCCGGTTTCTCGACGGCAGAGGACTCCAACGCCTTCTATCGCCGCAACCTCGCTGCCGGCCAGAAGGGCCTCTCGGTGGCCTTCGACCTCGCCACACACCGGGGCTATGATTCGGATCACCCGCGCGTGGCCGGTGATGTCGGCATGGCCGGGGTGGCGATCGATTCGATCTATGACACCCGCACCCTGTTCGACGGCATTCCGCTCGACCAGATGTCGGTTTCGATGACCATGAATGGCGCGGTCCTCCCCATCATGGCGCTCTATATCGTCGCCGCCGAGGAACAGGGCGTGAAACCGGAGCAGCTGTCCGGGACGATCCAGAACGACATCCTCAAGGAGTTCATGGTTCGTAACACCTATATCTACCCGCCCCTGCCCTCGATGCGGATCATCTCGGACATTTTCGCCTACACGTCCGAGCACATGCCGCGCTTCAACTCGATCTCGATCTCCGGCTACCACATGCAGGAAGCCGGTGCTCCGGCCGATCTCGAGCTGGCCTATACGATCGCCGACGGGCTGGAGTACATCCAGACGGGTATCGAAGCCGGGCTGGATGTGGACACCTTCGCGCCGCGTCTCTCCTTCTTCTTCGGCATCGGCATGAATGTCTTCATGGAGATCGCCAAGCTGCGCGCCGCGCGCCTGCTCTGGGCCAAGCTGGTGAAGGAGCGCTTCAATCCGAAGTCGGACAAGTCGATCTGCCTGCGCACGCACTGCCAGACATCGGGCTGGTCGCTGGCGGCACAGGACGTGTTCAACAATGTCGGCCGCACGGCACTGGAAGCCATTGCCGCCGTTGATGGTCACACCCAGTCCCTGCACACCAATTCGCTTGATGAAGCGCTCGCCCTGCCAACCGATTTCTCGGCCCGCATCGCGCGCAACACCCAGCTTCTTCTTGCGGGCGAAGCGCATCTTTGTGACGCCATCGATCCCTGGGGCGGATCCCACTATATCGAGCGGCTGACCCATGACCTCGCCGCCCGCGCGCTCGACCATATCGCCGAAGTCGACGAACTCGGCGGCATGGCCAAGGCGATCGAGGCCGGTATTCCCAAGCTGCGGATCGAGGAAGCCGCCGCCCGGACCCAGGCCCTGATCGATAGCGGTCGCCAGACCATCACCGGCGTCAACAAGTTCCGCCTCGATGAGGAAGAGGATGTCCCCGTCCTCAAGGTCGACAATTACCTCGTCCGCAAGCAGCAGATCGAGAAGCTGGAGCGCCTGCGCGCCGAGCGTGACCCAAAGGCCGTACAGACCGCGCTAGACGCGCTTACAGAGGCTGCCCGCACGGGCAATGGCAATCTGCTCGCCCTCTCCGTCGATGCCGCCCGGGTCAAGGCCACCGTCGGCGAGATCTCCGACGCCATGGAATTGGCCTTCAACCGTCACGTTGCAAAGATCCAGACGGTAAAAGGGGTCTATGGCCAGACTGCGGGCGATGATGACCGGGTCAGACAGGCTCGCTCGGTCGCCGCCGCCTTTGAGGCCCGCTTCGGCGAGAAACCGAAAATCCTCATCGCCAAGCTGGGCCAGGACGGCCATGATCGTGGCCAGAAAGTCGTCGCCTCCGCCTATACCGATCTGGGCTGGGACGTCGTCGTCGGCCCGCTCTTCCAGACGCCGGAGGAAGCCGCCGAGCTGGCGGTTGCCGAGAAGGTCCACGCCGCCGCAGCCTCCTCGCTGGCGGCCGGCCACCTCACCCTCGTCCCGGAATTGCGCAATGCGCTGAGCGAGCGCGGCCGCGAAGACATCCTGGTCATCGTCGGCGGCGTGATCCCGCCGGATGACGAGCCCGTCCTGCGCCAGATGGGCGCCGCCGCCGTCTTCCCGCCCGGCACCGTCATCGCCGACAGTGCGCTGGTACTTCTGGAACGCATGGGCATGGAGATCGACGCGGCCGACGCCGACTGATCGACCTGTCAGGCCGGTTGTGGCAGGATCATGTCTTATGCCCGACCGGCATCTGTCATGGAGGTCTGAATGCGCCTGTTTCTGATCCCGCTCGCCCTTGCCGCCTCACTTGCGGCCTGCAGCTCCGGCCCGACGTCTTACGGGCCGGCGGACGGCAGCGATCGCGGCTATTCGCAGACCCGGATCGAGCAGGACCGCTACCGCATCCGCTTCGCGGCGGGCGCCGATATGGACTTCGACGAGGTCGAGCTGATGGCCCTGCGCCGTGCCGCCGAAGTTACGCTGGAACAGGGCGCAGACTGGTTTCTGGTCACGAACCGCCAGTCGAGTGGCAATGACCGCAATCCTGTCGGCGTCTCAACCGGTGTGAGCGTGTCGTCAGGCTCGCGCGGCTGGTCTTCGCGAGGTGCTGGTATCGGCCTGCGGTTTGACGCGTCAGCGGGAGAGAAATCGGTCTCGCTCGAAATCCTTGTCCGGTCGGGACCGCGCCCGTCAGACGGCCGCGCCTATGACGCGCGCGAAGTGCTGGCGAACGCAGCCGGGCACTAAACCGCCCGAGCGGCCAGGACGGTCAATCGACCAGCAAGCCGAGCTCGCGTTGCTTCTTCTTCGACAAGCCCGCAGCGACCAGCGCATGCGATCGCTCGAGATAGGCTTCCAGATCAGACGTGGACAGGCCATCGGGCTGGTAATGCTGGATCCAGCTCATGCCCCGCGAGGCGAGATAGGGTGCCGGACGGAGCCCGGGCTGTTCCTGAAGGATTTCAAAGGAAAGCGGCGTCACCTTGAACGAAATTCCGGCGTAAGCCCGATCCGACCACCCGGCCACCGCAAACACTTTGCCACCGACCTTCCAGACATCAGCGCCACCCCATTGAACCACATGGGAGGTCGCGGTCAGCCCGCGACAGAAACGGTTGAACCGATCGCGGTCCACCGGCGCTAGCCGGCGAACGATTTGGCCTGGCCGACCCAGTCGTCGCGGACAATCCGGCCCCGGCCATTGATGGCGACATCCCAGCGCTCGATATCGGCCTCGGTCCAGGCTGCGATCTGCGCCACGGAGGTGATTCCACCCGCCTTCAGCGACGCCGCGGCTTTCGGCCCGAGTCCCTTGATCACGCTGAGATCCTCACCTGCAGCCGGCTTGGCGACCGCAACCTTGGCAGAAGACGTCTTCGCGCCTGCCGCCTTGGCCGATGTCGCGGGCTTGGCAACAGCGGTTGATTTCGAGGTGGCCTTGGCTTTCGGCTTTGCCTTGGCTGCAGGTTTCGCCTTGGGCTTGGCTTCAGCCTTGGTGTCAGCACTCGCCCTCGCCGCGGCCTTGGTCCCGGACTTGGTTTCTGGTGCCGGTGCCGGCGTCGACGCCGGCGCGGCGGCGGTCGGAACCGATTCCCCGGCGATGCTCTGATGCGTTTTGGCCGCTTCCGGCGCGGCGCTGCGCGACTGGCTTGCGGCCTCACCGAGGCGGCGCGCGAGATTCTCATTTTCCTGACGCAGGCGGGCATTCTCGGCGATCGCCGCATCAGCCTCGGCGCTACGCGCATCGCCCGACCATAGCTGATATCCGACGAACACGCCGAAACCGACGGCCAGCAGGAGCAAAATCCCCATTTCCCAGATCAGGTAAAACATGCCTCAGCCCTCAAGCGTCGATATTGCAAATGAAATGGCGGCGTCCTGGCGATCGACGAGGACAACCGAGATCCGCGGGTCGTCTGCGGTCAGGTTGCTGACCAGTGCCGAGACCGCCGTGATACGGGCCGCGTCCAGCTCTGCACTGCTGGGATCGCGGCGAATGGAGACGGTCAGGCCAGCGCTATCGGGACAGGTCGCAAACATCCGACCGACCCGGCGCAAGGCGACCGAGGTAAAGGGGCTGGGCGTGGCGCCAGCCCGTTCAAAGCGCAGGGTTTCGGTGCCCTGGGCCGCCAGGATGACCGCCGAACAGGCCGCCACGTCCTCGACACGCACCTCGGCCGGCGCACCCGATGGCGTAATGACCGTGGCGGCACGGAACGGCTCGGGCATCGCCTGGAGCGTCTGCGTCACCGACTGGGCAATCTGCGGATTGGAGGCATCGCCAACCAGGGCACCCTGCTCACCGCGCAGGACCAGCGCCCCGCGGTCGAGACGGGCGAGCTGACCGAGCAGCCGTTTGGCCGCCTCCTCCCAGTCCGGCGACCGGGAGCCGCCGGGAACCAGAGTCAGATCGGTATCAGCGCCGCCGGGGAAGTTGGCGTCGGCATAGCGCGCGATCGCGTCGCGGGCGCCGGCATCGGTCGCATCACCGCGAATCAGGACCCGGCCATTGATCGCAACATCGGCGCGGAAGACAAAGCCGGACTGAAGCCGCGCCTCGATGGTCTCGTCGGTGACACGCGTCACGCCGCCGGCAACCACCCCGCCGCTCCAGGTCGAGGCCAGGACGGTGGCAATGGCATCCTCGCGCGCCTCGTTGTCCGGAGCTGCGCCGGTCAGGATCGCCCGCTGGCCATCCATCCGCACGCTGGCCCAATCATGCCCACGGCCGTCGAGCGCCTCACGAGCGCCGGCCGCCAGGCGCGATTCGATGGCGCCGACCGAGAAGGGGCCGAACGAGAACAGAATCAGCGCCGCCAGGACAACCAGCCCGGCAGACATCATCAGGGTCTTGCGAATACGTGGCGTCATGGCGAGGTCGAGCATGAAATCATCCATTGAATGCGGCCACACACCACCGGAAAACGGCGAATTGAAGGCCTGCGTCCACCTTGGAAATAACATTAAAGATTAGGCACCTCCATAGGGCAAGCGGTGCCAATTCACGCAAAAAGGGCCGGAGCTTGCGCTCCGGCCCTCCATGCAGTCGGTAGGGGCGCTCTTAGTTGCGAACGCGCAGGGTCAGGCCATAGGTACGCGGGGCACCGAGGAAGGCGTTGAACGAACCCGGCTGGAACGGACCGTCGAAACCAACCTGGACATACTCTTCGTCCAGCAGGTTGCGACCCCAAAGCTCCAGGGACCAAGCTTCGTCTTCAGCGCTGATGCCGACACGACCGTTGAAGATCGCATAGGCGTCCTGTTGCTTTTCCGGATCCAGATCGGAACCGGTGTTCTGCTCGGAGAGCCAACGGGCGTCGAGGTGGGCGAGCCAGCTCATGCCGTTGTCCAGGCTACCGTTGTAGGACACCGAGCCCGAAGCGTACCACTCCGGAGCCAGCGAGAAGTTCTGGCCGGAGAGACGATCGACGTCCGCCGTACCGGTCGGCGCGAAGTTGTCGTAGCGCGCGTCGGCGTAGGTCACGCCGCCCTGCAGGGTCAGGCCCGGCATGCTTTCCGGGAACCACAGGATCTCGGCTTCGGCACCCTGGGTCGACGCACCGTCGATCGAGGTCACGAAGAAGCCAATGCCGTTGAACGTGTTCAGCTGGTAGGTCTCGAAGTCGGAGCTGAACAGGTAGAGGTTGGCCAGGACCGTGTCATTGAGCCACTCGGTCTTGAAGCCGATCTCGACACTGTCGACGATTTCCGGATCGAAACGGGCCGGATAGCTCGTCGGGTCAGCCAGCACGGACTGGAAATCAACTGCCGCAGAACCCGACTGGGAGAAGCGGTCAAGGTTGAAGCCGCCGGCCTTGTAGCCGCGCGAGAACGTACCATAGACGAGCAGGTCGTCATTGATACGGTGCGAGACCGAGAGCAGACCCGTGGTCTGGTTCTCTTCAAGCGACTGCGTGTTGTCGATCTGTGCGAACACGTCACGGGCGAACGGCAGACAGGTGAAGGTACCGAACTGGACCAGCGAGGCAACCGGCACACCGGAACCGAGCGAGAAGCCGGCCAGGATCGCCTGGTTGGTCGGGGTCGAGAAGTCGAGCGCATCGCCGAAGACACCTTCCCAGACGTCACAGGCAGCAACATTGCTTTCTGCGAAGTCGAAGGTTGCCGTCTTGTCGGTGCTGGTGTGACGCAGACCGAAGGTGATGTCCGTATTCTCGAGCACGCGCCAGGTGTTGTGCGTGAAGAAGCTCAGGCTCTCGCCTTCCTGGGTGAAGGTGTCGCCCAGCGGGTTACCGCCACCGAGCGGCGCGCCCGACCCGAAGGCCAGCGGCGTGTAGCCCGGGATGAAGGTTGTGCCGAGACCGTTCGCGAGATCGGTCACGAGGGTCGGGCTGCCACCGAGCAGGCCGAGATAGGGTTCAAAGGCCGAACCCATCTGGATCGCATCACCGCGGACGAGGTACTCGTCCGAATAGTACATGCCAACCATCCAGTCGAAGCTCTCGGTTTCACCCGAGAAGCGCAGCTCGAAGGTCGTGTTGTCAAAATCGAACGTGTTGTTCGAGGCATCACGGAAAACGATGTCGGCACCGGTGAAGTCCGTGTCCTGACCCGAACGCAGGCTGTAGCTGCGGTCCGACAGGATCGCCGTCATGTCGAAATTCTCGAATTCCCAGTTCAGCTCACCGCTGTAACCGTGGTCGATAATGTTCTGGCCGGTGTCACGGTTGGACTGGATGACGCGGCTGAACGGATCAGACGCACCCGGAACCGGACGGGCGCCGGGAACCAGGCCATTGATCGCCAGGGAGGTCGGGCCGGAAACCAGGCTCGGCGCGCCACAGCAGAACTCTTCGCGCTTGGTGTAGTCGGCGGAGAGCAGCAGGTTCACGTTTTCGGTGAAGTCGACGAGGAACTGCGTGCGCAGGGTGTAATAGTCCTGGTCGCCGTCACGGTCTTCCGTGCGCGGGCCACCGAAGGTTTCGACCTGGTTGAAGCCGTCACGCTCACGGTAGGCGCCGAAGACGCGCATCGCGATATTCTCGTCAATGCCACCGGTGAAGCCACCGGAAACGCCATAGCCCTCTTCCGAGCCGGCGACGTACTCAAGCTCGGCATGCGAGCTGAACTCGTATTCCGGGCGCTTGGTGACGACATTGATGATACCGGCCGAGGTGTTGGCACCGAACAGCGTACCCTGCGGGCCACGCAGGACTTCGATGCGCTCGAGCTCGCCGAGGTCGTTGAAGCCGACGCCGTTGCGGGCGCGCGGCACACCATCGATCACGATACCGACCGAGGACTCGAGGCCCGGATTGTCACCGACCGTGCCGATGCCGCGGATGCGGGCCGTCGTCACGAATTCGTTCGTGGTCGAGGTCACGTTGATGCCCGGGGCAATGACGGCGAGGTCCTTCAGGTCGCGGACACCCGCGTTCTGAAGCAGCTCGGCATTGTAGGCGGTGACAGCGACCGGGACATCCTGGATGCCCTGTTCGCGTTTCTGCGCCGTGACGGTGATCACATCGACGGTGCGGGTCTCTTGCGCGAAGGCCGAAGCCCCCGAGAGCGCGATCGCCGAGGCTGCAGCAAACAGAACTGTGCGCTTGGTGGATGACATACTCTAACTTCCTCCCGTTGGGACGACGATCTGGCCGTCGCTCATTTTTGGTGCGTCACTGTGGGATTGCCCCCATCATGTGGTCGCAACTTGATCGAATTGCGTCTCCGGGTGAAGCACAGTTGCTGCGAAGCCCACACGGAAAACCGCACCGATCGCTCGAAAATCGGCGCTTTTTGGCACTCTGTTGCAATGGCGACACACAAATGGCGGGCGAGTGTGACATGGACCAATGGCGCGCAAATCATGGAATCGCGATTCAGGACGGAGAGTGTTTGTGATCAGACCGATATCGGGGTTTATTCTTGCCCTTTCCTTCGCAGGTGCAGCCTGGGGTCAAAACGAAACACCCCTCCGGCCGGAAACCGTTTTCGAGCTTGAGGCAGTTTCCGACCCGCACTTTGCGCCGGACGGCTCGATCATCGCCTATGTCCGCCGGTCAAACGATGCCGCGTCCGACCAGACCCTGTCTTCGATCTGGCTCATCCAGCCCGATGGCCGCGAGCATCGCCCGCTCGCCGAGGACGGCGGCATCACCGGCATGCCGCGCTGGTCGCCGGACAGTCGCAACCTGGCGTATACCCGGCTGACGGAATCCGGGGTCAGCCTGCATGTCCGCAGCCATGACGGGAAGGATCGCCAACTCACCGAGCTGCCGGGCGCCCCCAGCGGACTGGCCTGGTCGCCGACAGGTGACCGACTGGCCTATGCCGTCTTCCAAGCCCGCCCTCGCCCGACCGCGGCTGCGCTGCCGACGGCAGCCGCCGGTGCAGAGCGCGCAGCCGGCGCCGAGATTGAAGACCGGCTTGTGTTCCGGCTTGACGGGGCTGGCGCCATCCCACCGGGCACACAGCTCTTCTACATGGTCGATGTGGAAACAGGCGCGGTGACCTCGCTCAGCGAGGACGCCCTTGGAGGGTCGGGTGATTTTGCCTGGGCTGGCGATGGTCGATCGCTGATCTTCTCGGCCGACCGGCGCGAACAGCTCGGCGAACTGGCGCCTGACAGCGAACTGCACCGTCTCGACATTGCCGACGGCCAGGTGACGGCGCTGACAGATCGGGTCGGGCCGGATTCGTCGCCGCGCCCGTCCCCGGATGGCCGCTGGATCGCCTATCTGGGCTTTGATGATCGCCGCATGGGCTATCACAATACCGAGCTTTACATCATGCCCGCAACGGGCGGTCCGGCACGCTCACTGAGCGCCGGGCTCGACCGCAGCGTCGGCAACCCGCAATGGGCGTCAGACGGCAGCGGCCTTTATGTCCAGTTCGATGATCGGGGAACCACGCGGGTCGGGTTCCTGGACCTCGAGGGCAGGCTGAGGATCGTCGCCGACGGGCTGATCGGTGCCACTTTCGGGCGCCCCTATACAGGCGGTGACTATTCGGTTTCGGCTGATGGCAGGCTGGCGATCACCGCCGGCTCACCCCAGCACCCCGCCGAGCTTGCCCTGGTGAGCCAGACGGGCGTGCAGACCCGTCTGACCGACATCAACAGCGATGCGCTCGCCGGCATCGCCCTGTCGCCCGCCGAGACCATCAGCTGGGCCTCGCCGGCAGATGGTCGCGACATCCAGGGCTGGGTGCTCTACCCACCGGGTTTCGACCCCGCCCGGACCTGGCCGATGATCCTGGAGATCCATGGCGGCCCCTTCACCGCCTATGGACCGGCCTTTTCGGCCGAGCTGCAGCTGATGGCGGCGGCCGGTTATGTGGTCGTCTACACGAACCCCCGTGGCTCGACGAGCTATGGCTATGAGTTCGCCAACCTGATCCACCACGCCTATCCGGGCGAGGACTATGACGATCTCATGGGAGCGGTGGACCATATGCTGGCCCGCGGCTTCATCGACGAAGATCGCCTCTTCGTGACCGGCGGCTCAGGTGGCGGACTGCTCACCGCCTGGATTGTCGGCAATACCGACCGCTTTGCGGCTGCCGCGTCGGTCAAACCGGTCATCAACTGGGCCAGCTTCGTGCTGTATTCGGACCTGCCGCAATTTTTCTATCGCTACTGGTTCGCCAGCGCGCCCTGGGAGGACCCGGACGAATACTGGCGCCGGTCACCGCTCTCACTTGTCGGCAATGTCACCACCCCGACCCTGATGATGGTCGGCGGTGCCGATATCCGCACGCCGCGGGCCGAGACCGAGCAATATTACTCGGCGCTGCACCTTAACGGCGTCCCGACCCGGCTGGTGATCATTCCCGACAGCTTTCACGGCATCTCGAACTCCCGGCCCAGCCGCCTGCTGACCAAGGTCGCGGAAATCCTGCGCTGGTTCGAGGCGTATGACCCGGCCCTGACCGATCAGGGGCCGTCGCCAGCGCCCTGATCCGGCCTGGCGTCAGGCCTCGATGCTGGGCCGCGCCGCCACCGCTTCGCGCCAGCGCGCCAGATGATCAAGTCCTTCGGGCATGGGCAGTTTGATCCAGCGCGTGAAGTCAACGAAGACATACGCCGCGATGTCGGCGGCGCTGAAGGCGTCGCCGGCAAGATAGGCCACCTCGCCCAGCCGAGCGTCGAGATCGTGCAGGCAGGCAGTTGCCCGGGCCGCGCCGCGCTCGACCAGCTCCGGCACCTGGGCATAGCGATTGGGGCCGGTGACGGACGAATCCTTGAAGAATTCCGAGCGGTTGCGTAGCGCCTCGGCGACGCCGAGCAGCCCCTCGCCCTCGACCCGGGCCAGCCATTCGGCGACCAGGGCTTTCTCGACCGGCGTCCGGCCGAGCATGGGCGGGTCCGGATAGACCTCCTCGAAATAACGCGCGATCGAGGCATTGTCGCACAGCATGGTGCCGTCATCGAGCTGCAGAGCCGGAACCGTGCAACGCGGATTGATCGTCCGGTAGGGTTCCTCGAACTGGGCCCGTATGCCCAGATCAACCTGCTCAATATCGACCTCAATGCCCTTTTCCGCCATCAGGATCCGCGCGCGGCGCGGGCTCGGGGCCGCCTTGTAGTCATAGAATTTCATCAGGCTCTCCTATCGAAAGGCGGGCGGGTGATCATCGGCGACACCCAAACGGCGCTCGATTTCGCGCCCCAGCGCGATCAGCGTTCCCTCTTCAAAGAGCGGCGCCCAAAGGCTGGTGGTTTGCGGCACGCGATGCGTGGTGGTGTCGCTGCCCTCTGCATCACCGAAAATGGTCCGGGTCTGCAGGTCGTTATAGCCCGACTTGATGGCCAGTTGCGGATGCCCGGTATAGTTGGTGATCAACAACAGGGCGTTGGCAAAGTTGGGACCGATCATGGCATCAAGACCGTCCATGACGCCGTCCATCATCTCCATCACTTCACGACGGAAGCGATCAATATTGATCAGATCCACCGCCGAGATGAAGCGGGCCCGGCGCCAGGTGTTCGGCCAAGCGGCCGGGACTTGCCAGACCAGGCTATCATCCTCGCCGGACAGGGTGAGATGCTCGAAGGCGGCCGCCGACTCGGCCTCGACCACGGCAAGGAGGGCGTCATAGGGCAGCTGCGGCAGCTCGATCTCGACCAGCTCGACACCGGCATCCCGGGCCGCGGCCAGGGCCGCACGGTCGGCAGCGCTGCCCGCTTCGAACCAATCCGGATTATAGCCGACGCGCAGGCCGCGCACGGACCGCGAGGCATCAATCTCCAACCCGCTGGCGAGCGAACCGGCATCGGCGCCATCATAGCCGTTGATGGCAGACAGGACGAAACCGGTATCCTCGACCGAACGACAAATCGGACCGATCTTGTCGAGCGACCAGCACAGCGCCATCGCACCCTGTCGCGACACACGCCCGAAGGTTGGCCGCAGGCCGGTTGTGCCACAGCGATTGGAGGGCGAGACAATCGACCCGAGGGTTTCCGTCCCGATACCAAAGGCGACGAGGCCGGCCGCCGTAGCCGAAGCCGATCCGGCACTCGAGCCGGATGAGCCCTCCTGCGTATTCCACGGATTGCGGGTGATGCCGCCAAACCAGCGGTCACCATAGGCCAGGGCCCCATTGGTCGTCTTGCCAAGCAGGACAGCGCCCGCCTCGCGCAGCTTGACCGTGACCGTGGCGTCTATCTCGGCGACGCGATCCTGGTATGGCGTGGCGCCCCAGGTCGCCCGAACGCCGGCGACATCGATGATGTCCTTCATGCCATAGGGAATGCCGTGGAGCGGACCGCGATCCTGCCCGGCCGCCAGTTCGCGGTCGGCCTGGTCGGCCTCGGCGCGGGCGATGTCAGGCGTCACCGTCACAAAACATTCCAGCGCCGCCCCGTGGGTTTCGATGCGCTGGAGATAGATATCCGTCAGCCGCCGCGAGGTCAGGGAGCCGTTGCGCAGCCAATGGGCCTGTTTCCAGACCGGCGCGAGAGCGATGTCCGCGGCACTCGACGGCAGCGGACCGGCATCAGCGCCGGACGGGACAAGCTGGTCCGCCTGCTCGCGATAGCTGCGCGAGCGCAGACGCGGATCAAACACCGTGGCGGGCGAAAGGGAGTTCGGTTTGTCATGGCTCCGGATCCGCGTCATCTGGTCGATCCAGCCATCGATTTCCTGAACGACCATCTCGCGCTCGGCATCCGTATAGGACACGTCGAACAGCGACTCGGCGCATTCCAGCGTCTGGGCCGTGACCGGCTCTCGCGGCACGTTCGCTGTTGCCATGTCTGCCTCCTGGCGCGCCATCGCAGCGCCGGTTGCGCCCACAGAGACGACGGCCAAGGCCCCGCCCTTCAACAAGTCACGGCGCGATGTTTTCTTGTCTGACATGCTTTCCCCCTGGTGCCTGTACGCGCCTGAAAGTGCGTCCAGCCTGCACAGACTTCAATAGCGCAGCTCGGCAATGCGGCCCCTTTGCCCTCAAAATTGCCGCAATCCGAGCCATTTCACTTCACAATTGACCATTAACCATGATGCCAGAGCCAATCCGGCTTGGTCGAATGAGGGGGAGGCCATGCCCTTAGATCAAAACGTTATCGAGACAGATCTGGAATTGCGTCCGGATCTTGCCGAGTTCCGCAAGACCCGCGAGCCCGCAGCCGCCATCCAGCTCGCCCGGACCCGTGCCATTGCCCGTGCCCGTCGCGAGGACCTGTTGAAATTCCGCCGCACCTGGGGTGGTGCGGTGAATGACACTGCGGGAACGGAAAAAACCGACGTCAAGCCGATCGACCGGGCGGCCATCTATCCGAGCTCGCACATCCTGCACTTCTCGGTTCTGGCGACGCTGGTGTTGTTCGAGGGCCTCGCCAATGCCTATTTCTTCTCGAAAGGCTCCGATCTGGGCCTTCTGGGCGGCTGGCTGCAAGCCATCACGGTCTCCTTCACCAATGTGATCGCGGCCTTCTTCCTGATCGGCTTCATCGGCCTGCGTCACATGTCCAACCGCAACCGCCCGATCATTTCCGGGCTGGCCGGTCTGAGCGTTGTGGTCGGCGCAGTCGTGCTGGTCATGCTCAACCTGACCGCTGCCCACTATCGTGACCTGTTGGAACTGAATGCCGCGACCCTGGCACTCGGCGGTGCCGAAATGACCGGGACTGTGCTGACACCGGTGATCGAGGCCCGGGCCAACCCGTTCGGCCTGCAGACGCTGGAAGCCCTGCTGCTGTTCATCCTGGGCACGACCTTTGCCGCCATCGCCGCCTTCAAGGGCCGCACCTTTGATGATGCGATCCCCGGCTATGGTGGTGTCACACGCCGCCTCGAAAGCGCGGCACGCGACCTTGAGAAAGCGCTGGAAGCGGGCTGGAAGAATGCCTCCAAACTGTCCCAGCCGGAGCTGGAAGAGCTGGTCGAGGCAAAAAATCTGCTCGACGAGATCTGTCAGGACTTGGCCGGGCCGCGCGAGCGCAGCTAAGCTGCCCTCGCGCGTCGCGATGGCGCGCGTTCACATTGCTAGCGACGGAAGGGGCGGGGAATGTCCGGACGCGACGCCATAGGCTTGTTCAACCTGGCCATCATTGCCGCGGTACTGGGCGGCATCACCTATCTTTATCTGACGCTGACGCCTGAGGAGTATGACAGCCAGACCCTGTGTCTAGCCGGCGCCGTGCCACCACACCGTGTTGTCGTCATCGACAAGACCGATCTCTATTCGCCCGAACAGGCCGAGGGCATCGAGACGACGATCCTGTCGGAACGGGACGCGCTGGCGGTTGGCGAACGCCTGTCGCTCTACGAGCTGAATGAGAGCGGCCAGCTGCGCAATACCAACAGCTTCTCGCTGTGCAATCCCGGCGCCGGCGAGCAGGTCAATCCGCTGTATCGGAATCCGGAACGCATCCAGGCCCGCTACGAGGCGCTCTTCGCCGCTCCGCTGGACAACGCCCTCGCCGATCTGGTGCTGCCCAAGGATGCCCCGTCGAGCCCCATCATCGAAGCCCTCGCTCGGCTCACCCAGGACCCAGGCTTCAATGCGAGCGTGCCCGGCCGACGCATCGTCCTGGTCTCCGACATGCTCCAGAACTCAGACATTTTCTCGGTGTATGGCCGCCGCCGCGGTGCCCTGGATGCCCGCATCCCGCCCGCGGACACCGTCGCCCTGGCCATCCGTGACACCTATGGCGATGCCCTGCGGGGGGTTGACCTCGAGATCCGGCTGATCCCGCGCGACAGCTGGGAAGCCGAGCAGCACGGCGCCTTGCAGGACTATTGGGACGAGGTCTTCCGTCGTCTCGGTGTGTCGGTGCACTGGACCGATATCTAACCCCGCAATCGCACCTCTCCCGCATGCCTGACCGCCAATGCCGGGTTTTCCACAGGGAAACCCGGTGGATGCATAGAATATGCATTTCTCGGCCACCCAACCCGGCCCACAATATGTTGTGTCAGATGTCGACAGACACGCAATTGATGGGGTTCTCCATGGCATTTTTCGCCGATGACAGGGATGCCGATGGCAGGGATAACGAGACCGCCGCGCCCAAGCCGCGTTCGCTGGCACCGCCAAAACCCGAACCCTTGCTCGACCGCGACGTTGTCACGCTATGCGCCCGCCACCGCCACTTGATGGAATTCGCCTTTCGTCTCGCCGATCACGGGCACACCCATGTCGGTGATGTCATCGCCCTCTCCCGCTTCACCCTACTGGATCTTGCAGACGGCGAAGCGGGGCCGGTGGACGCGCTCGAACACCTGCTCAGCCACCTCGGCCTCGCGCTCGACACACCCCGGGGCGACTGGCATCCGCCGGCCCCAGACCCGATCGACGGGCAGATTGACTGATTTCAACCGCTAAGCACTTTGCCTTTCGGGCAGCGGCACCTAAGTCTGCAGGGTGTCCCGTCAGCTAGGTAGAGCTTCATGATCACCGTCCATCACCTCAACAACTCCCGATCCCAGCGTATTCTCTGGCTGCTGGAGGAAATCGGGCTTGATTATGAGATCAAGAAGTACATGCGGGATGAGACGACGATGCGGGCGCCGAAGGCCCTGCGCGACATCCACCCGCTCGGCAAGTCACCGGTCATCACCGATGGCGAGATTGTGGTCGCTGAGTCGGGCGCCATCGTGGAATATCTGGTGGACACCTACGCCCCGGCCCTGAAGCCGGAGGCCGGCACCGCCGTCCATCGGGATTATGTCTACTGGATGCATTTTCCGGAGGGCTCCTTGATGACGCCCCTGCTGATCAAGTTGCTCAGCGACCAGATCGACAAGTCTAAAGCCCCCTTCTTCGCCAAGCCGATCATTCGCCAGGTTGCCAAGAAAATGCGCGACAGCTTCGTCAATCCGGAGCTCGAATCCCTGTTTGGCTTTATCGACACCAAGCTCGAAGGCCGCGAGTTCATCGCCGGCGACAGCTTCTCCGGCGCCGACATCCAGCTCACCTTCCCGCTGGAAGCGGCAGCCGCACGCGGCGGGGTGGATTCGCGCCACCCGAACATCATGGCCTATGTCGCGCGCATGCAGGCCCGACCGGCCTACAAGGCGGCAATTGAACGTGGCGGTGCGTACGGCATTGTCGGTAGCTAGGCCGAGACGGCCCTAGCGGTTCTCGATCCGGAAACCGACCTGGAAGACCGCGCCGGAATAGCTGCGCAGCGCGATATTCGAATCATTGTCGACATAGCCGGCTTCGCCGAACAGCGTGACCCGGTCGCCGAGACCGTGCTCGACCCGACCGGTTGCGCGCCAGCGTGTGTCCTCACGATTGAATGCCTGCAGGGCAGAAAAGACGCCGTCATAATCGCGCTGTGACGCCTCCAGGCGCAGCTCACCTCGGGTCTGCTCGTCGAGCGGCCACCAGGCTCGCGCCCGCAGCTGGGCTTCCGAGAAGCTGAACCGGTCCGCATCGGCGTCCGCCATGGTGTAGAAACCGGCCAGGTACCAGCCCGACCGCCTTTGCTCGCCATAGCCATACTGCTCGATCCCGGCGCGCCATTGCGATTGGTCGAGGCCGGCCACGACCTGGTCCCCGAAATCATACTGGTTGGTACGCAGGCGCAGCACGGTCTCGCGATCCGCATCGCCGCGATAGCGCAGCTGGCCCTCGGCCTGCAGGCGCGTGTAGTGGCGGTCGCCATCACGATTGAGGACCGAGCCTTCCACGCTGGCCCGCATCTGCCAGTTTTCGCCAACAGGTGCCCAATACTGGATCCGCGGCGTCAGCAGGAAGGAATTGAGATCATCGCGCTCATCATAGCGCCGCAAACGGGCCTGCTGCTCAAAGCGCCAGACCCGTCCCTCGCCGACCGACTTGACGATCCGCAGCCAGTTATTGCTGTCAAAGCCGGTGACCAGATCGGTCGCGCCCTGCGGCTCCAGCACGTCCTGGTCAATGAAGGGGTCGGACCGGTCAACCGCATTGTCCGACCGGAACTCGAAACGGGCGTCAGGACGAGGCAGGAGCAGGCATGGCAGGCAAGGATCGTCAGGACCGCTCCAGACCGGGCAAATCGGCCCGGCCTGCGGACTTCTTTCGCTCGGTCGACAGCGCCCCGAAAGGGATTAGCGTCAAGCGTGACCGCTCGGTGACCGACGGCTTTCTGATCAGCTTCCTGGCGCTCACCGTGCTCGCCCTCTCCGCGGCTGCGTGGGCCAATGCGCGCTGGCCGGGCAGCGTACCGACCGACCTGATTTTCTTCACCGCCGACCGCTTCAACGCCGTTTTGCCGATCCGCATCTTCCTGGTGATCTTCTTTCTGGTCTATGCGGCCTACGCGCACGGACCGATCCTCGCCCGGCTCCGGCTCGGTTTCAGCTTCCTGTTCAAGCTGGGCGTGATCGCGGCGATTGTCGACGGTGCGGCCTTGCTGTCCTGGCAGCAGGCCGATGCCGTCTGGCCCGTCGCCGTCCAGCAGATCCTCGTTGGACTGGCAGGGCTGGCGATTTTCCCGCACACCGTCCTCAACCAGGCCCGCCTGCCCGCCCCCTGCGGATCACCGGTCCGTCGACGCGGTCGCCACTATGAGTACTGGCTGGTCAGCCTGGCGGCTCTGGTCTCGGCAATCGGAGCGGTCATTGCGCTCACGCTCTACGGTGCCGAGGTCGAGCAATTGCGCAATCTGGCCCTGCTCGGCGGCATGGGACCGGGTGTCTTCCTGGCCCAGCAATTCTTCACCGTGCAGCTGGCCGCCCTCGGCACGGCGCGAAACGCCCTGTCGCGCCGGCGCGCCTTCTCGCCGCCCGTCGCCGTGCTGATCCCGGCCCATAATGAAAGCCATCTGATCGCCCAGACCATCGACGCGATCGACGAGGCGGCCGCCCATTATGACGGGCCCGTGCGGATCCTGCTGATGGAAAACTGTTCCAGCGACGATACCGCGGAGCGGGCCCGTCAGGCCATCGCGAAATGTCGGTGCGCGCGGGGCGAGGTCATCGAGAGCCTCATCCCGGGCAAGGCCAAGGCCCTCAATCACGGGCTCGAACTGATCACCGAGGACTATGTCGTCCGCATCGACGCCGACACCCAGATCGATCCGAAATCGCTGCGCATCGCGATGCGGCATTTCGCCAGCGATACTGTTGGCATCGTCGGGGGGCTGCCACTACCGCTCAAGAAGACCGGCCTGCTCGACAAGTTCCGCACCATCGAAGTGCTCAACCGGCATGGCTATTTCCAGGTCGCCCTCGGAGCGTTCAACGGAATCCTGGGCATTCCCGGCATGTTCTGCATCTATCGCCGCGACGTGTTGATGGAGGCTGGTGGCATTGTCGAGGAGATGAATGGCGAGGATACCGACATCGTCCTGCGCATGACCAATCTGGGCTATCGCGCCGTCTCCGACCCGCGGGTGAAATTCCGCACCGAGGTTCCCGACAGCATGGACTTCCTGCGCGAGCAGCGCACACGCTGGTTCCGCAGCCTCTACCACGTCACCGCCCACAATCGCGAAATGCTGTTCCAGGGCAATCTGATCACCGGGGCGGTGGTCCTGCCGTTCACGCTGATGAATGGGGCCCGCCGGGCCATGATGGCACCACTGGCCATCTATGGCGTGGTGCTGTTCTTCCTGTTTGGCGGGATTTATGACCACCCGCACCTGACCACCGTGCTGGCGGTCATGTTCGGCATGCCCTTCATCATGGCCTGCGCGGTGGTTGCCTTCTGGCGCCGCCCGGACCTAATCCTCTACATGCCGGCCTACATGGCCTTCCGCCTGCTGCGCTCCTACTACACGCTCGGCGCCACGCTGACCCTGGTCTATCCGGGCTCGGCGAAGGAGCGCCGCTTCGAGCCGCCCAAACCCCTGGCCGTGCCCGAGGGCGAGCGGATCGAGCGCTTCGAGAAGCCACCCATCATCGCGGAGTAGTCACCGCGAGGATCGACAGGATCGCCGCGACGGTCAGTCGAGCGTCAGAACCGCGCCATCATCATGCACAATGGCCACGGGCTCCTGGCCGATCGCGGCATGCATCAGAGAGGGCGGCGTGCCCAGCGCATGGGCGACCAGGCCCGGCACGTCCACGACACGGTCGATCTGACCCGGGCCCGGTTGCGCCAGCGTGGCGGTAACCGCCTGCAGAATGGCGACATTGGACACCGAACGGATATCGGCGCTGTTGACGCGGCGGGTGCTGCGCATCTCGATCCGGTCGCCATCGACACCAACCGGCAGCACCACATTGGACGGTGCATGGTTGATCGCGATGAAAGGCTCGACGGCGGCATTGGCGACCCCGGATGAGGGATCGACATAGTCGAAGTCGATCTGGGCCGTCAGCGGCACGAAACTCGCGACCACTTCCGCGCCCAGCTTCAGCGCAGCCAGACGTTCAGTGCCCAGCAGGCCCGCAGGGAATCGCAGGGAGACGCGGTTGCGGAACAGGTGCGGCAGTCCGGCCAGACCGGCCAGCGGCACGGTTTCCTCGTCATAGAGGAAGCCGGACTCCGGCAGCAACTGAACCGGGTAGCGACGCGCCGTGATGGTGCAGCCCCCGCTTCACGGTGACGCTGGACCGTCACGTTGAGATCATTGCGCAGATTCTGAACGTCGTGCGGCAAGGTCAGCGTGAAGGTGTTGAGCCGCCCGGTCTCCATGTGACGGCTGTCGACCAGCACGCCATTGAGCTCGGTATGGACCAGGTTGGTGAAGTCGCCGGGCCCTTCCGGCAGACGAATGGCCAAGCGCAGGCGATCCGGCACACGGCCCTCCGGCAGGCTGGCGAGGCCATAGCCGATATCCCAGCTGCGCGATTCGGCGATGCGCTGGATGGACGTATCGACCCCGATATCGCCAAATTGCGTCATCAGGTCATCGTCGTGGGATTCGACGTATTGCGAGGGCGAGACGAAAGCCGTGCGGGCAATGCGCAGCATGTCCGAGGTGATGAAATCGGCAACGTCCATGCGGTTCGGCTCGGTCAGGCCAAGATGGACGAAATCACCCTGGCGCCACAGCGTCGCCGCACCCCCGTGACCGGCGTCATCGACGAAGCGGTCAAATCCGCTGGCCGCCAGCTGGTCAGCGGTGCCCAGCAGGATCAGGCCGCGCGAGGCCAGCCGATACCGGTCCAGCGACTCCAGATCCATGAATTTCACGGCATAGCCGCGTTGGGTCATCCGGGCGCCGAGGCGCATGGCCAGCGGCACGAAATCGGCCTCACCCGTCGCCGGCACTGCGATCGTCACTTCTGCCGGCAGCAGGCTGACCACATCGCGCAGGGACGAGACGGCACTGTTCAGATCCATTTCGATGCCGGAACGGGCATCAAGGGTGACCACGGCCCCGATCGAGCGGTCATTGTGGCACAGCGCATCCGGCAGATCGCCGTGCAGCTGGATACCGACATTGAGGTCCTGACCGTGCAGGGCGCTCTCGGGAAGGGCGATGACCCAGCGAAACTCACGGGTCCCCGGCACCAGAACGCGCTCCAGCACGCGCTCGCCATTGACGACGACACGCATCGCCGCGATCGCGCTCTCGGACAGGTCCTGCGTGCCCTGCAGGACCAGGCGCACCTGACTCACATCGGTATCGCGCAGGACCGGCAGATTGACGGTGGCATAGGCGGGCTAGCCGGAAATAAAGAGGCCATCACTCTCGCCAATGTCCGCCAGCGTTACGGCAGCCGGATTTTGCGGCTCGGCGTCAGCGCGCCCCATCAGGACGGAATCAAAGAGATCGGTGACGAACAGGCCGAAGCTGCCACGGCCGGCATTGAGCGCCCCTGAATTGAACAGGGTGATCACGCTGGCCAGTGCGACAATGATGAGAATTTAGGAAAACCACGGTTTCCGCTTGGCTTTGCCGGTCGTCGTACGCATCAGATCCCCCGTCGGCCGATCCCTTTTCGGGTCCGTGGCCGGGTTGGCTGTTATCCCTCGCATCCGACGCCCCCAGCGCCCGAATGGTTAAGGGGTAGTTCGCCAATACGTCGAAAGCGCGACCGTTTGCGGAGAATTCAGGATCAATCTGGGCGAAACAGGGGCAAAACGAAACGAGCGGGCCACCATCGGTAGCCCGCTCGCCTCGTCGTGACGTTCACCGTGGCGTGTAACCGCTACTCGTCTGCGGAGGCGCTGTCACGGGTGCGGAAATCGACGTCCAGCTCGGCGGCCAGATAGACCAGCGCGGCATAGGCGGCGACATTCTGGGCCAGCTCGTCGGGATCGATCTTGTCGAGCGTGTCATCCGGCGTGTGGTGCAGATCGAAATAGTCGGTCCCGTCCTGGTTCAGGCGCACGGTGGGTACGCCCATCATGGCCAGAGGAATGATATCGGGGCCGCCACCGGGCACATCGGAACCGCCGCGGATGATGCCGAGCGGGCCGATAATACCGCCCACGGCGTCAATGGCCGGCGTGCCCTCTTCCGACACATTCGAGACCAGCTGCCAGATCGAGCGCGCGCCGAAGTCGGACTCGGTGGCCAAGACGTGGTTGTCGACTTCATCGGCATGCTGCTCGGCATAGGCGCGCGCGCCCAGCAGGCCGACTTCCTCGGCCCCGAACATGACGACGCGGATCGTCCGGCGCGGACGCTCGGGCAGCTGCGCGATCAGGGCGGCCGCGGCCGTGGTGATGGCGACGCCGGCGCCGTCATCGACCGCACCCGTCCCCTGGTCCCAGCTGTCGAGATGGCCGCCGATCAGGACGATCTCCTCGGGATTCTCGCGTCCGATCAGGTCGAGCACGACATTGCCGCTGCTGACCTCACCGCGCCAACCGGCGGTGGAGCGGATCCGCATCTCGATGTCCTGACCGGAATTGTGCAGGCGGCGCAGATGATCGGCGTCCGGATTGGAGATCGCGATTACCGGGATGTCGGCCCATTCGCCATCCATCGAGCTCATCATGCCGGTATGCGGCATGCGGTGGCTGTCCGAACCGACCGAACGCACCACCAGGGCATCAGCCCCGCCGCGCTCGGCATGCTGCCAGCCAATCCGGCGGCGCTGGTTGCTCGGGCCGTAGCCGGCGCCGGTCTGCGACGCCACCATGGGATCACCGTCGACAAAGGCAATCTTGCCGTCCAGCGCACCGTCCTCGATTGCGGTGAGCGCGTCGATATTGCGGAAATAGACGATCTCCGCATTCACCGCGCCGAGCCGCGGGGAGCGTCCCGAACCGCCGAGGGCCGACCCGTACAGGGCCTGCTCATAGGGGGCGGTCATGACGATCTCCATCTCGCCGCGCTCCCAGTAGGGCATGGTGAATTCCTCGATGCTGACCCGGTCGAAACCGAGCTCGCGCCCGAGCGCTTCGCCCCAGGCCCGTCCCCGGGCTTCAGCTTCCGAGCCGGCCAGACGCGGGCCGACCTGCGTTGTCAGCGATTCAACGATCTCGTAGGCGAGGTCGCTTTCCAGCGCCGTCTCGACCAGCCCCTGCGCCGTCGCAGCCTTGTCGGCCGGCAGTTCGAACGAGGCTTGGGCGAGTGTCTCCGCAGACAGAAACACTGTCATTCCGAGCGCGATAATTGATTTCATGAAGTCCTCCCGACACATTTATCAGACACTATGAAGCCCGCAGCGGCGGGCGCAAGCCACGCGACTGTGAGGTCGCGCTGCCATGATCAGTCGGAGGCCCGGAGATGGGCGAACACATCGAGCATCAATTCGCGGGCAAGACCCGTGACCTGGGGGGCTTTGAAGTCCGCCGCGTCCTGCCCTATGCCAAACGCCGCATGGTCGGCCCCTTCATCTTCTTCGACCAGATGGGACCGGCCGAGTTTGCGCCGGGCGACGGTATCGACGTCCGCCCTCACCCGCATATCGGCCTGGCGACCGTGACCTATCTGTTCGACGGCGCCCTTGGTCATCGCGACAGTCTCGGCGAGGACCTTGTGATCCGTCCAGGTGACGTCAACTGGATGACGGCCGGAAGCGGCGTGGTGCACTCCGAACGCACCCCGGATGCCGAACGACGGACCGGTCACCGCATGTTCGGAATCCAGACCTGGGTCGCCCTGCCGGAGAGCCTGCAGGACATGCCGCCAGCCTTCCACCACCACAAGGCCGCCAGCCTGCCCGCGTTCGAGCGCGGCGGCGGGCGTTTCAACCTGATCCTGGGAACCGCCTGGGGTCATGAAGCCCCGGTCGAGGTCTTCTCGCCCATCTTCTATCTGCACGGCCTACTTCCGGCTGGCAGCGCGGTCGAGCTCGATATCGAACACACCGAAAAGGCCGTCTATCTTGTCGAGGGAAAGGCCACGCTCGATGGCGCCCCGATCGCGCCCGGCGAGATGGCGGTATTGGCTGACAACTCAGGCGGACGACTGGTCGCCGAGGCCAACAGCCGCGTCATGCTGTGCGGCGGCGACCCGCTCGGCCCGCGCCATATCAACTGGAATTTCGTCGCGTCGAGCCGCGAGGCGATCGAGCAGGCCCGCGAGGACTGGACCGCGGCGGCCGCGGCCGGTTTCCCCGCCGACGGCCGCTTCCGGCTGCCGCCGGGCGAGAGCGAGCATATTCCGCTGCCGGACTGAGGCCGGTCTAGCGCGGCGACTCGACCGCCCGACCGGTCACGGCATAGGTCGCAAAACTGGCCAGCCAGTGGCCACCGGCATAATCATCCCCCGTCACCGAGGCGAGGCCGACCTCCAGATGGCGCGCCGATGCGGCGAGCAGGCTGTACCGGCGTGCATCGCCCGACGGCAGCGCAAAAGCGATAGCCTCGAGATTCCAGGCCCGCGAGAGATTGACGCCATCCAGATGAACCAGCTTGCCGTCACTCGGGTCCAGCACAATGCCCGGTTCCAGCCAGTCGGCTGATCCGTCGAGCGGAATGTCCGGCAGGAAGCCGGTCAGCCAGTCATCGAACGCGGCCTGGTCCAGGATCCGGCGCATCAGGTCGGCTTCCATCAGGCAAGGCGAGAGGAAATCCTCGCCAGACGGCTCATAGCTGATCGGGCAAGCCCGGTCCTCGAGATGGAAACGCAAGCTGGTCTCGACCAGCAGGGTCTCCAGTTCCGCATCCCCGACCGTCCGGGCCCAGTCGAGCGCCAGGGCGAAACCGAAGGCCGACTGGTTGTGTGTGCCGATCCGGATCGGATAGGCGAGATTGGGGAGCCAGGTGCGATAGCGATCGGCGACGACCTGCTCGAGCGGCGCCAGCGCCTCTGACCATCGCGCAGCACGCGGATCATCCCACTCGCGCAGCTCCAGGCCCAGTTGCAGCAACCAGGCAAGCCCGTAGGGGCGTTCGAACGAAGCGGTCCCCTCACCGTCAAAATAGGCGATCTCGCCGGCGATCGCCTGCGCATTCAGATGCCCGTCGAGCGCCGCCGTCGCTGCGGCATCTACGTCCGCGTCCAGCCCGCCCCGCAACAGGCGAACGATCAGCCAATGTCCGTGCACGGCGGAATGCCAGTCATAGCAACCATAGAAAGCCGGATGCATGTCGCGCGGGGTGCGGGCGTCCGAGTCGGACTGCAGCACGTGCGAAATCTTGTTCGGGTATTCGCGGTCAACGCAGTCGAGCGCGAGTTGAAGAAAATGGGATTTCTGCTCTTGCATGATGGGCACAGGCTGAGCCTCCGCGATGTTGCTGCAAAGAAAAGAAAAATTTGCAATCACCAGAAATAATGTTCGCGATAACATGAACTTCAACCACCTCTGTTGCGAATTTGGACCGTGCCTTTTTGGCTTTTCCGGACACGGTCGATCTGCTACCGGCCCCATACCATGAGCATTTGGCGGGACTGGCAAGCGACTTGCGACCGCCGTCGAAGGAAGGCCCGGCCTTGCCCCGTTTCGGGGCGCTCTCCGGGTGAACGGGTGTCCAGCCCGACAGCGCACGATCAAAGCGTTGCGGGCGCACTGGGGTAAGGAAAAAACATGTCCAAGTCCGAACGTCTTGATGGCGGTCTCGACGCACTGGGAATCCAGGCCGGGACCATCAATCTCAACTGGAATGAGCCGCGTCTCTATGAAGAAGCGGTGCGCCGCGGTGAGGCCGAGGTCGCCGAAGGTGGCGCCCTTGTGGTCAAGACCGGCGCCCATACCGGCCGCTCGGCCAAGGACAAGTTCACGGTCCGCGACAGCGAGACCGAAAGCCAGGTCTGGTGGGATAATAACGCCGAGATCAGCCCGCAGCATTTCGACGCGCTGTGGACCGACTTCCAGGCGCACATGGCTGGCAAGGAACTCTTCGTCCAGCAATTGTTCGGCGGCGCCGACCTCGACCACCGCCTGCCGGTGCGCGTGGTCAACGAGCTGGCCTGGCACTCGCTCTTCATCCGCCATCTCCTGCGCGTTCCCGCGGCCGATGAGTATGCCGGTTTCGAGGCCGAGTTCACCATCATCAACCTGCCCAGCTTCAAAGCTGATCCGGCCCGACATGGCTGCCGTTCGGAAACCGTGATCGGTGTCGATTTCGAGCGCCGCATGGTGCTGATCGGCGGCACTTCCTATGCCGGCGAGACCAAGAAATCGGTCTTCACCATTCTCAACTACCTGCTGCCGGCCAAGGGCATCATGCCGATGCATTGCTCGGTCAACGCCAAGGAAGACGGCAGCGATGCCGCGATCTTCTTCGGCCTGTCCGGGACCGGCAAGACGACACTCTCGGCCGATGCCAGCCGCACGCTGATCGGCGATGACGAGCATGGCTGGTCGGAAAACGGCCTGTTCAATTTCGAGGGCGGTTGCTACGCCAAGATGATCCGCCTTTCGGCCGAGGCCGAACCGGAAATCCACGCCACCACGAAAATGTGGGGCACGGTGCTGGAAAACGTCGTCATGGACCCGCAGACCCGCGTCCTTGACCTCGACGATGACAGCCTCGCGGAGAACAGCCGCGGTGCCTATCCGCTCTCGGCCATCCCGAACGCCTCGGAGACCGGTCGCTGCGGGCATCCCAAGAATGTCATCATGCTGACCTGCGATGCTTTCGGCATCATGCCGCCGATCGCCAAGCTGAGCCCGGCCCAGGCCATGTACCACTTCCTGTCCGGCTACACCGCCAAGGTCGCTGGCACCGAGAAAGGCGTGACCGAGCCGTCCGCCACCTTCTCGACCTGTTTCGGTGCGCCCTTCATGCCGCGCCACCCGTCCGAATACGGGGCCCTGCTGCGCGAGCTGATCGCCCAGCACGATGTCGATTGCTGGCTGGTCAATACCGGTTGGACCGGCGGCGCCTATGGCACCGGCAATCGCATGCCGATCAAGGCCACCCGCGCCCTGCTCAATGCCGCCCTGGATGGCTCGCTCAATGGCGCCGCCTTCCGTGAGGATCCGAATTTCGGCTTCATGGTGCCGATCGCGGTGGAGGGTGTGGACTCCGGCATTCTCGACCCGCGTTCAACCTGGGCCGACAAGGCCGCCTATGACGCCCGCGCGGCGTCGCTGGTCGCCATGTTCAACGAGAACTTCAAAACCTTCGAAGACCATGTCGCGCCCTATGTTCGCGCCGCGGCCCCGAAGGTGCGCGAGCTGACGGCGGCCGAATAAGCCCCCAGCGGGTCGCAGACACGAGAAAGCCCCGCCCATCGGTCGGGGCTTTTTTTTTGTTGGGTCTGACCCGACGACCTAGCTGCGCTTTGGCGCCAGGCGATAACCGAGCCAGGCCATCGGCAGGAAGACAGCTAGCCCCAGGGCCCACATCCACAGCGGGCTCGGCGTGTAGATGAGGTTGCTCAGGCCGGCAAACAGCAAGCCGCCACCGGCCAGCATGGCCAGAGCTTGATGGCTCGACCGCGCCAGCAGGGTCGTCACAAAGCCGGCGACAAGGGCGCCCCCGCCCCAGGCAGCCACCACAGCGAGACGATTGATGTCGGGCACCGCCGCCAGAGCCGCCCGGACAGCGTCGCCATCACTCAGATCCGTCGGAAAAAGCCCTTCCGGCAGGGGAAAGGCGACATAACCCAGCGCCTCCAGCAAGGCGGTTGCAACACCGCCGGCGATGACGCCCCCGAAAACGGCCAGAATGATACGGAGCATGACGCGTCCTCCCGGCGCCCGGATCCGTTTCCGCGATCGCCCCATGACGGGCAGAATGCCCGTGCTGACCGCTTCCTGCCACCCCGCACGACAGACCGGCTTCGTGATGCGCGGCGGCTGGTGAAACCGGCGCAGCGGCTTCGCCTGTGCGGAGAAAAACATGCCTGCACATCGGGCTTCCGGCAGCAAATTACAGAAAACATGCCAGAAATGGTTTGACGGAGAGAAATTTTTGCGCATTTCTTGTCAGTGAACTTTGCATGCGCAGCATTTTTGCTGTCCCCGCGCTTCCGAGGATTAGTCGATATGGCCGTCGCCATGGACATGATCAGCCGCCGCCAGCCGACCCGTCCGGGTTCGGTGACGACCGGCTGCGCCCTCCTTGGCGGCCTCGGTACCACCACCATGATTACCATGACCACCTCCTGGACCAGGGGGGCGGCCGGCGTGGCGTAGCGGAACCAGATCACCGCAACACACCCATCCCGCTCCCCGTCCGGCGAGCGGGTTTTTTTGTGCCCGATTTTCACCCAGACCCAGACCCATCCCAGACCTCACAGTTTCACGACCCGACCCGAAGGACCCGACCCATGGCCTTGCCAGACCAACCCAGCCGACCCCTCAAACTCAGCGTGCTCAAATTCGGCAGCTCCGTCCTCTTCAAACCCGACGACTATGCCCGTGCCGCCCATGAGATCTACCGGCATGTCCGCGTCGGCGAGAAAGTCGTCGCCGTGGTCTCGGCCCTGGATGGCGAGACCGATGCCCTGTTCGGTGTTGGCGATGATGTCGGCCAGGGCTGTAGCGACGCCCTTCTGGCCCGCCTCGTCCGCTGCGGCGAACTCAAATCGGCGGCCCTGATGGGTCTCGCGCTGGAACGTTCGGGCATCCCTGCTGCCGTCATGGACCCTCACGAGATGGGATTGAAGGCAGACGGCGAGGCTCTCGACGCCAACCTGACGGGGCTGGATGCCGAACGGGTCCTGGCGCGCTTTGCATCGGTCGATGTGATCGTGGCGCCGGGTTTCTTCGGCGAAGGCGTGGACGGACCGGTTACCCTGGGTCGGGGTGGCACGGATCTGACCGCGGTCGAATTCGCCCATTGGCTGGGCGCCGACCGGGTCCGGCTGATCAAGGATGTCGACGGGGTCTATACCGATGATCCGGCCAAGGTCGCCAATGCCAAGCGTTTGGACCAGCTCGATTATGACGAGGCCGCCAAGGTCAGCCGGGGTCTGGTCCAGGACAAGGCCATCACACGGGCCAAGGAACAGGATGTGGTGATCGAGGTCGCGGCGCTGGGCCGCCCCTATGCGACGCGGATCGCCGCCGTCGCCAAGCGTGAAGGCGACGGGCTCGAGATGGCGCCGCTCAAGGTCGCGGTGCTTGGCCATGGCGCGGTCGGCGCCGGCGTGTGCTCGCACCTCCTTGCTCATCCCGGACGCTTCACCCTCAACCCGGTCCTGGTCCGCGATCCGGGCCATCACCAGGCCAGCGCTCCGACAGCGCTCCGCTTCACCGCCGACCCCGCCAAGGCGCTGGCCGGAGAGCCGGACATTGTTGTGGAAACGATTGGCGGCACGTCCCTCGCCCGTGCCCTGTCCCAGAGTGTCCTGCGCGAGGGCGCCCACCTGGTCACCGCCAACAAGGCCGTCCTCGCGCTCGACTTCGAACGCCTGCACGACCTCGCCGAGGCGGCCGGCCGGTCATTGCGATACTCCGCAACGATCGGCGGCGGGGTCCCGATCCTGGAATTGGTGGACCTGGTCGTCGCCGGCGAGACCCTGCTCTCGGTGGAAGGCGTGCTCAACGGGACCTGCAACTTCGTCCTCGGCCAGCTGGGCAAGGGCGTTCCTCTCGCAGAGGCTGTCGCAGAAGCCCAGCGGCTCGGATTTGCCGAGGCCGATCCCAGTGCCGATATCGATGGCCATGACGCGGCCGACAAGCTCGCCATTCTGGTGCGACATGCCTTCGGCGTCGGCCTCCACCCCGACCAGATCAGCCGCGAAAGCCTGAGCGACCTGTCCGCAGACCGGATCGCGGCGGTCAATGAACAAGGCCTGGTTTTCAAGCAAGTCGCCTGGTGCGGGACCAATGCGGACGGCGGTGTCGAGGCCCGCGTGGAAATTCGCGCGCTCGCGCCGGACCATCCGCTGGCTGGCCTGGTCAATGAAGGCAATGGCGCCCTGCTCAACCTGCCAACCGGCCAGCTCGGCGTATTCGGCAAGGGGGCCGGTCGCTGGCCAACATCCGAGGCAATTTTCGCCGATATCATGGATATCCAGCGCGAGACGCTGCTGCCGTCCAAGCCCCAATCGCGCATGGCCGAGAATCCGCTTAGCCCTGTCCGTCGAATGTCCTCGAGGACTGTGGCATGACGAAAAAACCATCGCTGGCACGGGCAAGCGCACCGGCCAGTATCGGCAATGTGGGCGTCGGCTTTGACGTACTCGGCCTCGCCTTCGATGCCGTGCGCGACACCGTGACCGTCCGCCGCGACGAGACGCCCGGCGTCCGGCTGGGCCACGTGTCAGGCCTCGTCGAAGCCCTGCCGGACGCCGTCGGAGACAATTGCGCGCTGGCTGCAGCCAACGCCGTCCTGCAGGCGGCCGGGGCACCCTTCGGGGTCGTTGTCGACATCCACAAGGGTGTTCCGCTCAGCGCCGGCATGGGTGGCTCGGCAGCCTCCGCGGTCGCGGCGGCAGGGGCCATGAATGCGCTCCTGGGATCACCCTTCAGCCTGTCCGACCTCCTGCCCCTGGCGATGGAGGGCGAGAAAGTCTCGGCCGATCCGCCGCCCTGGGACAATGTCATGGCAGCGCTGATGGGCGGGCTTGTCGTGGCCGGGCGGATCGATCCGCCGCTGATCCGCCGCATGCCCCTGCCCGCCGGCGTCGCCTGCATCCTCTTCCACCCCGACCGCAAGGTCGAGACCCAGCGCGCGCGCGAACTGCTGGCCCCGACCATCGCCAAGGACATCGCCGTCGAGCATGCCCGCAACATGGCGAGCTTCGTCGCCGGCTGCGCCATCAATGATCTCGAGCTGGTCCGGGCCGGCCTGACCGATATCTTCATCGAGCCGCAGCGCCTGCCCCTTCTTCCCGAACTGAAAGCGGTTCAGAACGCCGCGCTCGCCGCCGGTGCCCTGGGCTGCTCCTTTTCCGGATCCGGGCCTTCCGTGTTCGCCTGGGCCCTCGAGGACGAGCTGCCGGCGGTCGAACGGGCAATGGCGGAGGCCTTCCGCGCCGCCGATTGCGACGCCAACGCCTATGACGCGCCCATCGACTCGGCCGGGCTGCGCGTGGAGTCGGTGGAATGAGATATGCCTCGACCCGCGGATCCGCGCCCGATGTCGATGCCGCATCCGCGCTGCGCGCCGGCGTGGCCCCGGATGGCGGCCTCTACATGCCGCAAACCCTGCCCGCTTTCAGCGCGGCGGACTTTACCGACACGCCCGGTCTGGCCCCGTTGGCGGCGCGCCTTCTGGCCCCCTTCTTTGCCGACAGCGTCATCGGGCCGGCCCTGCCCGGGATATGCGCAGATGCCTTCGACTTTGCCTGCCCGCGCGTCCGCTTGGGCGAGGCGGATGATGCGCCGGACATTCTCGAACTCTTCCACGGACCGACAGGTGCCTTCAAGGATTTCGGCGCCCGCTTCCTGTTCCGCGCCTTTGCAGCCCTCGGGCAGTCTACCGACGGGCCGGCGACAGTGCTGGTCGCCACTTCCGGTGATACCGGCGGCGCGGTCGGCTGTGCCGCCGAGGGCGTCACCGGTACGCGCGCGGTGATCCTGTTCCCCGCCG
This sequence comes from Maricaulis maris, assembly GCF_036322705.1. Lineage (NCBI taxonomy): Bacteria > Pseudomonadati > Pseudomonadota > Alphaproteobacteria > Maricaulales > Maricaulaceae > Maricaulis > Maricaulis maris. The sequence continues at coordinate 1,126,055 of NZ_AP027270.1, read as the reverse complement.
GACGGATCTCGGCTTTCCAGGAGCATCAGCTGTGCTGCTGGGATGCCCCCGTCGAGGCGGTGCGGGTAAGCGGGGATTTCGACGCCTGCCAGTCGCTCGTGAAATCGGCTTTCGCCAATGAGGCGCTCAGCCGCGCCCATAATCTGACGTCTGCCAATTCGATCAGCATTGGCCGCTTCCTGCCGCAGATGACGTATTGGGCGCGCGCCGCACTGGACGCCTGCGCCGAGACCGGGATCGCGCCCGGCCTGATCATCCCGACCGGCAATCTGGGTAATGCCTTTGCCGCTGTCCTGGCCCGCGCCTGCGGCCTGCCGATCGGTCCGGTCGTCCTCGCCACCAATGCCAATGCGACCCTGTCGGACTGGTTTGCCTCCGGCCAGTATTCCGGACGCGCCTCCATCGCCACGCTGGCCAATGCCATGGATGTCGGCGCGCCGAGCAATTTCGAGCGCCTCGCGGGCCTGCCAGACGGGCAAATTGCCGGCGTGGTCCGCGTTGACGATGCCGCGATCCGCAACCGCATCCGGGCAAGTTTCGACGAGACCGGCTATATCGCCTGCCCGCACACCGCGACCGGGCTTGAGGCTTGGCACCGGCTGGACAATGACGCCCGTGCGGAGCGGCGCTGGATCATCGGCGCGACCGCGCATCCCGCCAAGTTTGCCGATACGGTGGAGCCGGTGATCGGCAAGAGCGTCCCGCTGCCGCCGGCACTGCAGGCGGTTCTCGAACGACCGGTCCGGTGCCGCGATATCGAGGCCGACCTCGCCGACCTCAGCCATATTCTCGCGACCCGCGGTTAGCGGCCCTCGCAGACCGGCGGTGTATCCGGTGGTCCGTCCCGGCCTGTCTTTCAGGGCACACAGGCCGGGCATGAGACCGCCCGCGAGTGAGGGACACGAGTCGGGCGCTCTGGCCCGGAGAGCCTGGACCACCGGATATGCGCAGTGTGCACCGGGCCGACAATCGCGCCCCCATGCCCACCATGACGGCGCCCGCATGACCTGGACAGGCAAGCAGGCAATCCCCGGTAGATTTCAAAACGGTATGGCGCTGTATTAGGTCCAGCCATCCCCCGTTCAGGGGAGCGGGGCGGCCCGTCTGATGGGCTATACCGGAACGGGCAGTCAGCCAGCGAGGACAGGGTGGCCGAGAACACGACCGCGCAGACGCGCTCTGACGCGACAGGCATGAAGACCAGACTTGCGCTGACCGCGCCGGCAGTCCGGCTGTCGCTGGTGATCGCGATCGGGCTAACCGCCCTGGCCGCCGTGCTGTGGCTGGCCATCCGTCCGACCGAGCCGGATGGCGGCATCCGCCCGCTCTTCGAACAGCCGATCCGGCTCTGGCCCCAGCTTGTTGTCGGCCTCGGCGCGACCATCCTGTCCGGATGGGTCTGGGCCCTGCGCCCGCGCGACCTGGCGACGCGCCTCTTTGCACTCTCAGGCCTGGCCACGCTGACCTTCACCTTCGCCGCCGGTGCGATGGACGTGCAGGGCATCCTGCTGGGCGACAACACCAAATTCGTCCTGATGGTGCTCAACGGGCTGGGCGCCTCGGTGTTCGGCATCACCTTCATCGCGCTCTTCCTGGTGTATCCGGGCCATCTCAAAGCCGGACGCCCCGCAGCCCTGGTCATCAGCCTCTTCTTTGCTCTCTGGACAGCCCTCGCCTTGATGGACCATCTGCCACCGGCCCTGGCCAGCGTCCACATGATCACCACGCTGGAAATGCTCGGGATCCTGATCGCCGTCGGCCTTCAGTTCATCGCGACACGCCGCGATCCGACCGCCCACGCCATCACGATCTGGTTCGGGCTCGCCGTCTTTTTCGGGGCGGGCAGTTTCATTGTCCTCAATGCGATCCCCAGCACGTTCGGCTATCCAGTCCTGATGCGTGCGGAATACTCATTCTCCTTCTTCGGTCTGATCTATCTCGGGGTCGCCGCGGGCCTGCGGCGTTTCCGACTGTTCGAACTCGGCGAGTGGGCCTTCCGGATCCTGTTCTATTCAGCCGGAACGGCAGTCCTGATCGCCCTTGATGCGCTGCTTATCTTCGCGCTGCCGATCGGACAGGGCTCGGCCTTCGGACTGTCCCTGCTGCTGGTCGCCTTCGCCTATCTGCCGATGCGCGACGCCCTTGCCCGCCGCTTCATGCCACGCAGCCGCCTGCGCGAGGACGCCCTGTTCGGCGCAGTCGTCGAAGTCGCGCTCGAGCCGGCCCGTCCACGCCGTGCCGAGCGCTGGGCGAAGCTGGTCAGCGAGACCTTCAACACGCTGGAGACCCGCACCGACCCCGTGCCCGTCGAGACCCCCGAAATCCGCGAGGAGGGCCTGGCCCTCCACCTGCCCGCACTAGCCGGCATCCCGGCGCTGGTGCTGCGTTTCCCCTGGGCCGGGCGTGGCCTGTTCGGACCGTCCCAACTCGACGTCGCCCGCCGCCTGATCGACCTGATGATCCTTGCCGAGGCCAGTCGCGATGCCTACGACCGCGGGGTCGCGGAAGAACGCGGACGGATTGCGCGCGACATGCATGACAATATCGGTGCGCAATTGCTCGGTGCCCTGCACTCGGCCGATCATGACCGCAAGGACCTGATGATCCGCGAGACACTCACCGATCTGCGCGACATCATCAACAATGCATCCACGCCCGGGCTTGATCTTGACGAGACCCTCGCCGACCTGCGGCTGGAAACAGCGGATCGTCTGGAAGCTGTCGGGATGTCACTCGACTGGTCGATGGATATCGGCCAGGCGCCGAGCCTGTCGACCGGCGGGGCCCATGCGCTGCGATCGATCATCCGCGAGGCGGTCAGCAATACGATCAAGCACTCGGGCGCCAGCCGAATGGACATCGCGATGCACCGCGAGGGCGATACCGCCACCCTGATCCTCGCCGATAATGGTCGCGGCCTGAACCCGGCCGGTGATGGAAAGGGCCATGGCCTCGCCAATATCCAGAGCCGGGCGCAAGGCCTGAAGGGACAGCTCAGCCTGACCACCGACGGTCCCGGAACCCGCATCGAGCTGCGCTTCCCGCTCGCCAATGCGACCGCAGCCATCACCACAGCCGGCACCGACACCGCCATAGCAGCCACAGGCCGGCCCCTGCAGGGAGATAGCGCATGACCCGGGTCCTGATCGTCGAAGACGTCGCCGAAACCCGTCGCTGGCTGGGCGAGATCGCCGCGGCGGCCTTCCCCGACTGCGAGGTCATCGAGGCCGACAGCATGCGGACCGGTCTCGCCGCGGCCGCCCGGCAGGACTGCGACATCGCCCTTATTGATCTGGGCCTGCCCGACGGGTCCGGCCTGGAAGTGCTGCGCAGCCTGCGTCTGGTCAATGCGCAGGCCATCCCGATCGTGACCACGGTGATGGGCGATGACGCCCATATCGTCGCGGCCCTGTCGGCCGGCGCCCAGGGCTATCTGCTCAAGGAGCACCCCGCCGGCATGCTGACCCGGCAGCTGGTCCAGCTGGCCGATGGCACCCCCGCCCTCTCCCCCTCGATCGCCCGCCGCATCATGGAGCATTTCCGCTTCACCGGTCCGGCCGCCGACCCCGAAGAAGACCTCACCGGGCGCGAGAAGGACGTTCTGGGTCTGATCGGCCGGGGCCTGCGCAACAGCGACGTCGCCACCGATCTCGGCCTCGCCGAGAGCACCGTCGCCAGCCATATCAAGTCCATCTACCGAAAGCTCGGCATCTCCTCCCGCGCCGAAGCCAGCTGGCACGCGACACGAATGGGTCTGACCAGCAAGGGCAACTAGGGCGGCCCGCCAGGCAACCAGACAAGAAAAAACCCCGCGCCGGGCAAGCCGCAGCAGACCGGGTCCGTTGAATCATTCAATGGCTAGCTGCGCGATGAATGCTTCAACGAAGAGGTGTTCGACAGCCTCGCCCATGCCCGCAAGGTGCTGGCGCGCTGGCGGCATGACTATAACCACCACCGGCCTCACTCATCACTGGGCGGGCTAACACCCGCAGCGTGCCGGTCGCTCGAGCCACGCGGGGGCTCCGCTCCCGGCACGCTCGCCACATCTCAAACCATGGACTATGAAAGGCTCAGACTCTCGAAATAAACGAGGGACCCGAGGGTCTCATGTCACCGGGGACCAGGCCTCCCGGGACTGACACCGCGCCAGTTTGTTGAGGTAGTGTCGAGGCAAAAAGAAACGCCCCGAGAACTCTCTCGGGGCGTTTCACGTAATGCGTTGATTTAACAACGTTACTTTGGGTGCGGGGGTAGGATTTGAACCTACGACCTTCAGGTTATGAGCCTGACGAGCTACCGGACTGCTCCACCCCGCATCAGGATGGCCGACACCATCGTGTGCCGGGAGCGCGTGTGTAAGCTGCGATCCGTGTACGGTCAACAGCATAGCTGCGCTTGGCCTGTTATCAAAAGCATGGCTTAAACTCATGCCATGACCGCAACACCCCAAACACCCGGCGAGATCGCCCGCAAGGCCCTCCATGACTGGCATGAAGGCCGCCTTGAGGAGGCCATTGGCGCCGTCGAAGCCGCCAGCCTGACCGGCGATGAGGCCGCGATGGGTCTTCTCGTCCAGCTCAGCGGCATGCCGGAAGCGCCTGCCGATATTGCCGCCCGCACCCGCAAGGCGCTCGAGGCGGCGCCGCGTGGCGTGATGCGGGATCGCCATCTGGCCTATTTCCGGGCTGCCGGCCTCGGCGCGACCGGACCGGACTGGGCCGCTGCCCTCTCGACCCGGTTTGACGACAGCGCGCGCGGCGACTGGGTCGCCCTTACCGAGCTTGGCCTGTTGGCCATCATGTCTGGCCGGACGGCCGCCGGGCACACCTGGCTGGAAGAGGCCGGGGAGGCTGGCTCCGGTCTTGCCATTGCCGCGCTGATGCGCGAGTCGCTGGAAGCCGGCCACCGCTTTGCCTGCCTCGATACGCTCGGTCCCGGACTGGCGAATTCGGGCCACCCGATGGCCGGCGGGCTGATGACCCGCTGCGCCAAGTTACCGGCCGAGCCAGCCCGCACAGAAGGCAGCGAGCCGGTCGACGCGGCCGCCACCCTCGCGGCGATCGAAACGGCCCTGACCGGGCCTGCTACGGGCGGCGAAGGCCTGAACTCTTCGCCGCGCATCGAACGCTGGACGGGCGCGATCGCGCCGAGTGTCTGCGACTACCTCACGGTCGGCGCGGCCCCGCTGCTCAAGCCGGCCCAGATCATCAACCCGAAGACGGGCAATCTCGAGCGTGATCCCTATCGCAGCTCCCTGACGGCGCCGATGCCGGAACAGGCGATGGATCTGGTGTCCTGGGCCATCAAGTCGCGCATGGCTGCCCTCGCCGGCCACCCCGCCCGTCATGGCGAAGCCCTGGCTGTGATCGTCTATCGGCCTGGAGACGAGTATCGCGCCCATTTCGACTTCATCCTCGATTCAAGCGGATACGCCGCCGAGGACCTCTCCCGGCGCGGTCAGCGGATCGCGACAAGCCTGGTCCGGCTGAATGAGGAATTTACCGGCGGCGATACCGTCTTCCCACGCCTCGATGTGCGCTGGAGCGGCCGTCGCGGCGATGCGTTGAGCTTCGACAATGTCGCGGCCGATGGCAGCTGCGAGAAAACCAGCCTGCATGCCGGCGAGCCGGTGAAAGAGGGCGTCAAGGCGATTGCCAGCCTGTGGCTTCGTGAACGGGCCTGAGGGCGCGCTCTGACCGATTTGGACCCCGCTTGCGTTTCATCGCGAACGTGCGGCTGCGCCCTTACGGGCCAGCAGGCGGCTGGTCTTGTGTTTGTTTTGTTGGGATGTGAGTGGATTTTGGACAGCAGAACGCCCCCGGCTTTTGGCGCGGGGGCGTTATGTTTGATCATGTTATGGAGGACTTGGATCTAGCGTGCAGACCGGGCAGCGACCTACTCTCCCACACCTTAAGATGCAGTACCATCGGCGCTAGGGGTCTTAACGGCCGTGTTCGGGATGGGAACGGGTGCGGTCCCCCTGCAATAACCACCCGGTCAGCGCGTTAGATCCAAGGATTGAAGAGACATTCTGATCTGTATTTTCGAGGTGTTGCTTTGTTCGACGAAGCGTTCGCCGGACATGAGCATCTTCAAGATCAAGACAATCGAGTAATTAGTACCAGTCAGCTTCACGTGTCGCCACGCTTCCACATCTGGCCTATCAACGTGGTGGTCTTCCACGACTCTCAAGGGAAAACTGGTTTTGAGGGGGGCTTCCCGCTTAGATGCATTCAGCGGTTATCCCTTCCGTATATAGCTACCCTGCTATGCTGCTGGCGCAACAACAGGTCCACCAGAGATACGTCCACCCCGGTCCTCTCGTACTAGGGGCAGCTCCTCTCAATTTTCCGACACCCACGGCAGATAGGGACCGAACTGTCTCACGACGTTCTAAACCCAGCTCACGTACCGCTTTAATTGGCGAACAGCCAAACCCTTGGGACCTGCTCCAGCCCCAGGATGCGATGAGCCGACATCGAGGTGCCAAACAATGCCGTCGATATGGACTCTTGGGCATCATCAGCCTGTTATCCCCGGCGTACCTTTTATCCGTTGAGCGATGGCCCTTCCATGCGGGACCACCGGATCACTATGGCCGTCTTTCGACTCTGCTCGACCTGTCAGTCTCACAGTCAGGCGGGCTTATGCCATTGCACTCAACGAGCGATTTCCGACCGCTCTGAGCCCACCATCGCGCGCCTCCGTTACTCTTTGGGAGGCGACCGCCCCAGTCAAACTACCCACCAGACAGGGTCCCGGACCCAGGTTCATGGGCCGCGGTTAGATACCAACAATTATCAGGGCGGTATTTCAAGGATGTCTCCACCAGAGCTGGCGCCCTGGTTTCATAGACTCCCGCCTATCCTACACAAATAATCGCTAATACCACTGTCAAGCTGTAGTAAAGGTGCACGGGGTCTTTCCGTCTGACCGCGGGAACTCCGCATCTTCACGGAGAATTCAATTTCGCTGAGTCTATGCTGGAGACAGCGGGGAAGTCGTTACGCCATTCGTGCAGGTCGGAACTTACCCGACAAGGAATTTCGCTACCTTAGGACCGTTATAGTTACGGCCGCCGTTTACCGGGGCTTCAATTCGGAGCTCTCACTCCTCCTTTTAACCTTCCGGCACCGGGCAGGCGTCAGACCCTATACGTCGTCTTGCGACTTCGCAGAGCCCTGTGTTTTTAGTAAACAGTCGCCACCCCCTGGTCTGTGCCCCTCCACACTGGTTGCCCAATGCAGAGGCTCCCTTCTCGCGAACTTACGGGAGCAATTTGCCGAGTTCCTTCAGCATAGTTCTCTCAAGCGCCTTGGTATGCTCTACCAGTCCACCTGTGTCGGTTTGGGGTACGGTCTCACGTGGGAGCTATTTCCAGGGACCTCTTCGCCGCCAGTTCAATCCGATAAGGACTGACGACACACGAGATCCGTCACTACCCACTGGTACAGGAATATTAACCTGCTTCCCATCGACTACGCATTTCTGCCTCGCCTTAGGGGCCGACTAACCCTGCGCTGATTAGCATTGCGCAGGAACCCTTGGACTTTCGGCGAGAGTGTCTCTCACACTCTTTATCGCTACTCATGTCAGCATTCTCACTTCCGATACCTCCAGCGGCCCTCGCGGGTCCACCTTCATCGGCCTACGGAACGCTCCGCTACCACTCGATCAAAGATCGAATCCGCAGCTTCGGTGTATCACTTAAGCCCCGTTACATTTTCCGCGCAGGAGCGCTTGACCAGTGAGCTGTTACGCTTTCTTTAAAGGATGGCTGCTTCTAAGCCAACCTCCTGGTTGTCTAAGCACTCCCACATCGTTTCCCACTTAGTGATAACTTAGGGACCTTAGCTGGCGGTCAGGGCTGTTTCCCTCTTCACTACGGACCTTAGCACCCGCAGTGTGTCTGCCTCGCATTACTCCATGGTATTCGGAGTTTGGTTAGGTTTGGTAAGTCGTTGGGACCCCCTAGCCCATCCAGTGCTCTACCCCCATGGGTATTCACGAGACGCTCTACCTAAATAGATTTCGCGGAGAACCAGCTATTTCCGGGTTTGATTGGCCTTTCACCCCTAGCCACAAGTCATCCCCGTCTTTTTCAACAGACGTGGGTTCGGTCCTCCAGTGCGTGTTACCGCACCTTCAACCTGCTCATGGCTAGATCACCCGGCTTCGGGTCTCATCCCTCGAACTCAGTCGCCCTATTAAGACTCGCTTTCGCTGCGCCTACACCTATCGGCTTAAGCTTGCTCGAGAGACGAAGTCGCTGACCCATTATACAAAAGGTACGCCGTCAGGCTTGCGCCCTCCGACTGCTTGTAGGCGTCCAGTTTCAGGGTCTGTTTCACTCCCTCGTCGGGGTGCTTTTCACCTTTCCCTCACGGTACTGGTTCACTATCGGTCATGTAGGAGTACTTAGGCTTGGAGGATGGTCCCCCCATGTTCAGACAGGATTTCACGTGTCCCGCCCTACTCGAGTCTCTTATCTTTCCTACCTGTACGGGGCTGTCACCCACTGCGGCCCGACTTTCCAGACGGTTCCAGTTCGATTG